>JAAYZF010000219.1 GCA_012514975.1 bacterium | reverse complement strand
GGACGAGATGAGTCTCAATGGCATCTCACAGATTAAGCCCCAAGGCGCATCGCAGACTGGGGCTTCAGGGCAGACAGGTAGCCAGCAAGGCGCGTCTTCTCAAGCAACCAGCACAAACCAGAACAAGAACACTGCCGACTAGCAAGTGATTGATGGATGGGCTCAAGACGCATGCACCTCAAGTTCGACGCCAACCAGGACTTTCAGCTTCAGGCGATCAACGCGGTCGCGGGCCTGTTCGACGGCCAGGCACGCGCGAATGCATCACTGACGTTTGCGCTCGGCGCAGGCTTCGCCGCGGTGCCCAATCAGCTCGCCCTTGACGAGGAGGCGCTGCTTACCAACCTGCGGAAAGTCCAGTCTGAAAGCAGCATCCCGCCCGACAACACGCTCGAGACAATCGAGCAGGACATCGAGACGGTAGGCGGCATGAGACAGGCCCGGTTCCCGAATTTCTCGGTCGAGATGGAGACCGGCACGGGCAAGACCTACGTATACGTGCGCACGGCGCTCGAGCTGTACCGCCGGTACGGATTCCGCAAGTTCATCGTGGTCGTGCCGTCCGTGGCTATTCGTGAGGGCGTGCTGAAGACGCTTGAGGTGACGCGGACGCACTTGAGCGAGCTCTACGACAACGCGCCTTACCGCTACTATGTCTATGACTCGGAGCGGCTCTCGCAGATCCGGCAGTTTGCGCTGTCCGACGGCGTCGAGATCATGGTAATGACGATCGACTCGTTCAACAAGGCGTCGAATGTCATCCGATCGGACCGGGACCAGTTGCAGGGCGAGACGCCGATCCATCTCGTGCAGGCGACGCGGCCGATACTAATCCTTGACGAGCCGCAGAACATGGAGAGCGAACTGCGCGTGAAGGCGCTTTCCCTGCTCGCCCCGCTGTGCGCCTTGCGCTACAGCGCCACGCACCGCAATCCCTACAACCTGGTATACCGGCTCACGCCGTTCGAGGCCTATCGGCAAGGCCTGGTCAAGCGCATTGAAGTCGCGTCGGTCGTCAAGGAGCATGACGCAAACAAGCCGTACGTGCGTCTGGACGGCATCCGCGCGGCAAAGCACACGCTCACGGCGCGCATAGCGCTCCACAAGCTGCTGAAGGACGGCACGGTGAAGGAGGAGGTCGTTACCGTGAAGCCAGGCGACTCGCTCGAGAAGAAAGCTTCGCGCCCGGAATATGAAGGCTTTGTGGTCGAGGAGATCAATCCGCTTGACGGGAAGGTGGTGTTCTGCGATGGCACTGAAATATACCAAGGCGAGGCAAAAGGGGCGGACAAGGAAGCCATCTTCGAGGCACAGATTCGCTACACCATCGAGACGCATTTTTTGCGCCAGGCCCGCCTGACCGGACAGGGCATAAAGGTGCTCTCGCTCTTGTTCATTGACCGCGTGGACAACTACGCCCGGGAGGATGGGCTGATTCGCCTTCTCTTCAACAAGGCATTTGGCGAGCTGAAAGCGAAGCACGCCGAGTGGCGTGACAAGGACGCACGCACGGTGCAGGCGGCCTATTTCGCCCAGAAGCGGAGACGCGGCGGCCAGGTGGACGTCCTCGACTCAGTAAGCGGAGAGTCAAAGGAGGATGCCGCGGCATACGATCTGATCATGAGGGACAAGGAGCGCCTGCTGTCCTTCGATGAGCCCGTGGCGTTCATTTTCTCGCATTCCGCGTTGCGCGAGGGCTGGGACAATCCGAACGTGTTCCAGATATGCACGCTCAACCAGAGCGCGTCCGAAGTGAAAAAGCGGCAGGAGATCGGCCGTGGCGTCCGTTTGCCGGTTGATCAGAGCGGAGAGCGTGTGCGGGATGAAAAGGTGAACGTGCTGACCGTGGTGGCGAACGAGAGCTACGAAAAATACGTTGCCACGCTGCAGTCGGAGATCGAGGCGGAGTACGGCGCGGAAGGATTGCCGCCCAAGCCGGCCAACGCGCGCAAGCGCACCACCGCGCGGCTGCGCAAGGAATACATGCTGAAGCCCGAGTTCAGGGAGTTGTGGGGCAGGATCAAGCAGCGCACGCGTTATGCCGTGCGGATTGACGGCGCGAGACTGGTCAAGGATGCCCTGTCAGACATTGATCGGGAACCCATACAGCCGCCACGGGTAACCATCACCAAGGCTGTCGTCCAGGCGAGCACCGACGACATGTTCACGGCATTGCAGTCGAGCGGCGCGAAGACAGTCATGGACCTCTCCGGACGCTATGCGCTGCCGAACCTGGTTGACGTGATGGCGCACATGATGGCGCACACAACGCCGCCCATGCGCGTGTCACGCGGCACACTGCTCGAACTCTTCAGGAGAACGACGAACCAGACTGCTGCAATGGCGAATCCCCACGAATTCGCGGCGGTGGCCGTGCGTGTGCTTAAGGACAAACTGGCCGAACACCTGGTCAACGGCATCGAGTACGAACGCATCAACGAATGGTACGAGATGACGCAGTTCGAGGCCGAGATCGAGAGCTGGGAAGACTACCTCGTGCCCAGCCGCCGGCCGGACGGAACCGATGGCGCGTCGCTTTATGACCAGGTGCCATGGCAGTCGGAGATCGAGAAGGCGTTTGCCGAGGCGCTCGAACGGCGTGACGATGTGAAACTGTATGTGAAGCTGCCGGGGTGGTTCAAGGTTGACACGCCGATCGGCCCCTACAACCCTGACTGGGCAATCGTCATGGAAGATCGCGATGAGCACGGCACACCATCCGGCAAGCCGCTTCTCTACCTGGTGCGCGAGACGAAGGATACTGCCTGGAAGGCATCGCTGCGGCCGGAAGAGCGCCGCAAAATCCACTGTGGCGAACGGCACTTCAAAGACACCTTGGGTGTAGACTATGCGGTTGTGTCTGCGGCAGCCGAGCTTCCATGAGGTCTCCCCTCCCATCACAACACCTAGTGCCTGATGATTTGCACATTGGCGCGCTTTCCGGTATAGTATGTGCCCCATGAGCACACTTGTCATTGACATGCAGAGCGGCATTGCGGGCGACATGCTGCTCGCGGGCCTGCTCGGGCTGGGCGGCGACGTGCGCACACTCGAAGCGGCGCTGTCGAAGCTTGGCATCGGCCACGTGCATGTGAATGTCGCCGGCGTGAAGCGCAACGGCCTGGCGGCCAACCGCGTCCGCATCGAGGTGCATGACCATGGGCACGAGCATCATGCCCCGCCGCGCCACCACGGCAACCACCACCATTTCCACTCGCACGGCCACACGCACACGCCGTACACCCATGTGCGCGCACTCATCGCCGGCGCGGCGCTGCCGGAGCGTGTGAAGCGCGACGCGCTGCGCGTGTTCGCGACGCTGGCCGACGCCGAGGGCGCCGTGCACGGCGTGCCGGTCGAGCGCGTGCAGTTCCACGAAGTCGGCGCACCCGATGCGATTGCCGAGGTGGTCGGGTGCTGCCTGATGCTCGAGGAGCTTGGCGTTACGGCAGTACAGGCGACGCCGTTGCTGCTTGGCAGGGGACGCGTGCTCTGTGAACACGGTCTGATCGACGTGCCCGTGCCCGCCGTGGCCGCGATGCTCGAGCAGACCGGCGCGCCGTCCGCTTGCGTTGCGCACGAGACGGGCGAGATCACCACGCCTACTGGCTGCGCGCTCGTGTGCGCCCTGGCGACGGCGTTCATCTCGCAGGACGGAATGCCTGCGCGCGTGACAGGCTATGGCGCGGGCGGACGCGAGATTGCCGGGCTGCCGCGGCCGTTGAAGGTGTCGCTGTGGTAGCGGGCGGGCGGGGAATGCCGTCGTGACGCCCGCGCTACAGGTATCGCGCGAGCAGATCGCGCGGTGAATGGACCGAGTGCGCCGGCTGCGCGCTCATCAGGCGTTGCCCGCCATGCCATCCCCAGGCGACTGCCACGGGCGCCACTCCCGCCTCGCGCGCCTCGCGCATGTCACCAACCGTATCGCCGAAGTAAAACGCCTCGCAGCCCGGACATGCGGCAATGGCACGGGAGATTTTGCGTGTCTTCGACGCATCCTTCTCACTGCCGAGGATTGCGCGGATGCCGCGTACGCCGTTGGCGCGCAGCACGTCGCGCACGACGTCGCTGATGTTCGAGGTGATGATGCACACGTGATGCGCCAGGGCAAGCTCATTGAGAACACCGGCCATGCCAGGGAACAGGGCTATGCTGCCGCATTCACGCGCGAGCGCATTCCGGAGCGCGCCGAGGAAGGCGGGCCGCGCGCGCTCGTCGAGCCCGCGGGCCTTCAGCGCGTCAAGCATGTTCTCGTCAAAGAGGGAGAGGACGGCGTCGCGGTCTCCAACAGGCGCGAGCCCCGTGGCCGCGCACGCGGCGTTCAGTGCGCGTTCAAACTGCTCGAGCGAATCGGCGATCACGCCGTCGAAGTCAAACATGAGGAGGCGCGGCATTGTCAGGTCAGCGGCTGCTGGGCATACCATGCCGCGAAGTTGGCGCTCAACTCGCGGCTGCGTTCCGTCTCGACGAACACCGGGTTGGTCCACGCCCTGGCGCCCGCGTGGCCGATCAGCTCAGCGCGCACAAAGATGTCGTCTTCGCGGATGACGTAACCGGCCTCGCTGCCGGCGACGGTGGAGCGGACGGCGCCGCGATCGGCGATGAAGCGGATCTGCGTGGCGTCAGGGCTCGAGACCCGCAGCACGCCGCCGTCAAGCGAAACGCTGCCGAGTGTCACGCCGGACGACGCGTAGAAGCGTCCTGCCTTGAGCGCGGCGATCACGGCGGCCTCCGTGCGTTCGGCCTGCACCATGGTCCACGCATGATTGCGGTGCGAGGCCTCGTGCGCGTCGTCCGTCGCGATGCCCCAGATACGGTGGCCGCAGGTGAGGAGGATGTCCCACTTGTCCGTGCTGTCCGCCGTGCCGGGAAGGAGCTCGATGATTGCGTTGTAGATTTCGAGCGCGTGCCCGCCCGGGCATGCCATCATCTGTTTCGCCGGCCAGTGGTCGAAGTGCCAGTTGGGATGGTTGTAGGCGACGAAGGCGCCGGTGGCGGCGGCGGCAGCGACGGCTTCAGGCAGTTCGATGTCGCGCGGCAGCGGTGCGCGCACGCCGATGACGCCGATCTCCGGATGAGTGCCTGTGCCGCGGTACTCGCAACCGGGAATGGCGAGGACGTCTGCACGCGGCGCGATGGCGTGTTCGTTCAGGATGGCATTGTGGTCCGTGAACGCGACGACGTCGAACCCGAGGCGAGCATAGTCGTCAAGCGTGTCCTGCGGCGGCTGTTTGCCGTCTGAGCTGGTGGTGTGGAGGTGCAACGCCGCCTTCAGCCACGGGGCGTTCGAGGCGCAATGGGGGCTTGTGATATTCATGCGGCTATTATAGCAAAGCGGCCGCTTGAAGGGAACCACGCGTGCTCAGTGCAGCAGGTCCTGAACGGCGCGCGTGGCAAGCAGGACGAGGAACAGGCCGATAAGCACGGCAAACGACAGGGCGCGCGGCCCGGGCAGCCACGCGACGGCTGACGAGGCCGCCACGATCGCGACGGGAATCATCAATGCCGTGGCGATGTGCGCGGCGCGGCTGGATATGCGTGACGTTTTCATTGTGTCTGCTCAGTACATGCGGCGGCCGTCCACCCAGATCTCGCTGTTCGTCAAGGCGCCGAACTTGAACTGCCGCGCTGTGGTCGGGCCCCGGGTGCCGATCCACGTGTCCCGCACCGAGCCCGCCACGTTGAGTTTCCTCAGCACGCCGCGGTAGTCGCCCGGAACGGTTGACCGGTACAGCACATTGGGCAGTATCGTCGAAGAGAAGATGGCGCCGCCGGATTTCTCACGCGGTTCGTCGCGGTAGAGCTTGTACGTCTTTGATTTCACCGTGACGCTGTCGATCTCGCCGTGCGAAGCCAGCGAGACGCTCATATCGCCGCCTTTTGCGGACACGAGGGTGATGGCACCCGAGACGACGGCGTTGGCGCCGATATTCCCACCATAGTATTCGGCGTCGTCAAAGTAGCGGAACACCTTTCCCCGCGCCATCAAGCGCCTGAGCGAAGCTCCCTTGATGAGCACGGGTGCCGTGGCAAGCTCTTCCGGGTCGTCGCTGCCGCTGATATCGCCGCCAACCGCCTTGACGACGCCAACCGCCCCGCCCGCGATGATGTCGGAGAAGATATAGCCGCCAAGCGCCTCGTAGTCACCTTCCTTCGCAACGGCGATGACGTTCCTGATGGCGCCATGCGCCGCAATCACGCACGGCACGTCATACTGCGGCAGACCGATCGACCCGCCGATCGCGTGAATGGAACCGATGCTGCCTTTCGGGGCTTCCACGGTCGCGCACACATTGCCGCCCATGGTGGATGCATAGGCGTCTTCGCCCACGCCGATGACGCGCCTCGCCATGCGGGCGACGATGCTGCCGATCGAGCCGGTGCGGGACTCGATGGCGGCCGGCTCCCCGTCCATGCCGATGTCGCCGCCCGTAACGTGGATGGTGCCAATGCCGCCCTGCGCCCTGATGCCGTGGCGCACGCCGACTTCGAGGAAGTCCTCCCAGTCACCGAGCCACTTCGTGTCAATGCGGACGGAGCCAATGCCGCCGCGCGAGACATCGAGCGAGCCGAGCACGCCGCCATGGATGGCCAGCCTGCCGAGCGGGCCGCCAAGGCTGATGACGTTCACCGAGCCGCGCAGGGTGATCGCGCGGAACCCGTGGTCGGAGACGATGGTATCGAGCGCCACGGCCCCATCGCTGTCCGGCGCGCGGAACACTCTGACATTGAGCGTGTCGCTGTCGCTGCCGTGCGTGACGATCACCTTGCGCGGCTCGGTCAGGCTGAACGGCGCGCGGTTGTACAGCACGATGAACCTGTCGCCGTCCGTGTCAGTGTACGGCGTGACGACTTCCACGAGGAATGTTTCTTCCGCGCGATAGACGGGCGCGTTGGACCTGTCGGGCACTGTCTCGGCCGTGATCCTGCCAAAGTAGGCGCCCGGCGAGGCCGGTGTCTCCCAGACCACGCGGCCACGCGCCGTCACAAGTTGGTTCGTCGACGTCGCACCGGTGGCTTCGTCGCGCACGGAGACCGTGTGCCATGTCCGGTTGGGGTACTGCACGCGCGCGGTAACGCGCACGGCGGCAGCCGTCGGGGTGATGGAAAAGGCTGCATCGGTGAACGTCCAGCCCGTCGCGGTCAGATAGTCAGACCTGTCGCCCGTCACGGTGATCGCGCCATCCTCTCCCACGATGACGCGCAGCAGTGCTGAGGCGAGATACGCGGTGCCGACGACGCGGCAGTAGATGCGGATGGTCTCGACGCCGGTCCAGTTGTATTCGGGGCTGACGCGTGCGGTGCCGGCCTGGCTGTTGAACGCGATGGAGATGTGCACGGCGCCCTCGGCCCACCACTCGTAGAACACGCCGGGCTGCGGGTTGACAAGCCCTTCGCCTTCACAGAGCAGGTCGAGCACGTAGATTTCGTTCCTGTCCAGCTCGAGGTCGTCGAACACCAACTGCGGCACGGGCGACCAGGCGACCGGGCGTGTCCATGTGGCACAGGCTTCATCCCACGAGGCGCCGGCGGCATCGAGCAGATTGATGTCATCGCGCCATACCGCGGGTTCGAGCTCTGCGCCGCCGAGGTCGAGACTCTCGGGCTCGAGCTCGATGGCATCGTTGACCTTCGGCGTGACGGTGCAGGAGGCGAGCGCAATGCTCCCGGCCGTACTCGGCGCTGCCAGGCGCACATCGCCAAAGAGCCAGGCGAAGCCATCATCGTCATTGCTGAACGACACCGTGCCATCAACGCCCGGCAGTGCTGACGCGGCGGCGATTTCGGCGATCTGCGCGTCGCCGCTCCAGGAGAACGTGACGCCGTCCACACGCGCGCCGTTCGGATTGTCAATGCGGACAACCGCGCTGTGCGGCCGGCCGATTGCGGGCATCACGCCTCCATCGTCGATCCACATGCGCAGGCCCGCGGGCACCGCCTCCCAGTCCTCCTCGACGTACGGCTCATCGTCCAGAGGCGCATGGAGCGGCGTGCCGCGTGCGGCGAACAGAGTGCCTGTGCGCGCCAGCGGGGTGCCTGCGGAGACGAACCGCCAGACAGGCATGTCGCTCAACGGCGTGACCGGCAGGTCCGCAACGCTGCCGCCCCAGGCGGCCGGCGCGGCGGCGCGCAGGGATACGACGGCACGGTGCCAGGTGATGGTGCCGCCTGCGGTTGCCTCGGTGACCGTGTCGATCCCGTTGAGTTCCACCGTGGCGGGCACGTCGTGCACGACGCGCCATGCAGACGTCTCGATGGCGAAGTCAGCGGCGTCGAACCATATCTCGGCCGTGGCTGTGTCCCACAAGGCTGGCCCGTTGTTCCGGATGTGCAGCAGCACGCGCGTTTCACAGCCGGCAACGGGCGTGTCCGGCGCTTCGAGCGTGAAACAGGGCGGCTGGGGTTTCACCGCGCACACCGTCAGCGCGGCTACGCCGTCACGGCTGGCGTCCGGTGCGCCGAGCACATCCTCACCGTCTTCGAGAATGCCGTTGTAGAACTGGCCGGCAGGCCTGAACAACGGAACGAAGGAGACGGCGCCGGTCGAGAGCAGGTCGAAGCGGACGGTTCCCCATGCCGTGTCGCCCGTACCCGCGGTAAAGGCGCCGCTGGCGCTGAGCACGGCGGTTGTCCCTGCCTCGGCCGCGACAAGAACGGATGTCACGTGCAACGGTGATGCCGCGCCCGCGAACGCGGCGAGCGCAGGGTCGTATGCCCAGGCAACCATGCCGGCTCCGTTCGTGACGCCGCGGCCTGCGCTGTGGATCGTGACGTCAAGCGACGAGCCCGGCCAGACGGTCGCCGGCGCCGGCGCCGTCAGGCCCATGCGCAGCGTGCCACCGGCATTCCCGTCATCCACCGCCACCGGCGTGACGGGCCAGCCCGCCGGCTGCACCGCGCGGTCAAGCACGTCATCGCCTTCGACCATGGCATACGATTCATTCCCGTCAATCCAGAACCCCAGCGTGCCCTCGACGGAAGCGGAGAACTCGATCGTGCCCAACTCGAGCACGCCGGCAGTGATGGTCGAGTCATGGCAGAGTATCCAGACCTGGAGCATGCTGTTCGTGTCGTGGAAGTCCTCGGGATTGTCTCCTTCGCCTTCGGAATACTCGCCTGGATCGATGCTGATCTCGGCTTCGAAGGGCAGGTTGGCGTCAGGGATGAAATCGTCGATGGTGATCATCTCCGTGTTATACAGGATGCAGGCTTGGACGTCATCGAGGGGCACGGGGGCATCGGCGCGGAGAAGGAGACGCGCGCGCATGGAGGCGCCGACGGGCACGACGGGCGGTATGCCTTCGAGGGAGAAGCGCACGCCCAGCGGCGGCGTGACGGCCAGCAGGCCGTCGCGGACGCCGTCCGTGTCGTCGTCTGGCGTGCCGAGCAGGTCGACGCCGGCACGCTCGACCACGGTACCGCCGTCTTCATTGCCGGTGACGAACGCAAGGTCGCTCTCTTCCATGACAAGCGGGGTAAAGTGCACAACGGCGATCTCGCCGGTAAAAGTCGTCGGCGCGCACCGGCCATCAATCAGCAGAGAGCCCGTCTGCTCGATTCCGGGCGCGCCGTCGGTGGAGGGAATCAGAACTGTCGCGTTCAACCACGCCGGCACGTTGCTCACGCCGTCGCAGCGCACGACATCAGGATCGAATTCGAGCGCAATGCGCACATGGTCGTATGCGGCCGCCGCGCCATTGCCGCCCAGAACGATGCGTACGGGCACGGACGTGCATGCCAGTGCCATCTGGAGCGCTTCTGGCGCGAGCCGCAGCGCGTAGCCCGGCGCCTGGCGCGCCAGCACGGTCATCTGGTCGGTGCCGTCCCGCGGGTCCTGCGGGTCGCCCAGCCTGCTATTGCCGGCGACAGAGACGCTGCTGGGATAGGGCAGCGCCGTCGGCGCCGTGTCGAACGAGAACACCACGTCGGCCGCAACAGCCAGCATGCACGACAGCTCCCCGATGATCACGCGATCATTGGTGACCGCAGGTCTGCACGCGGCGAACACACGGGGCGCGGCGCCGCCAAGGACACCGCCGGCGTCGCTGAACGTGCACTCGGCAGTGTTCCACACGCAGGTGCTCACGTTCACCGCACCATAGTCCCACGTCATGTTCACCCGGATGTCGGCTGGATGGTCCTGCGCTTCCAGAAGCGCGATGATGCGCACGGTGAAGGGCTGGCCCGGGGACACTGGCTGGAGGGGCCCTTCGAACGTAAGAACAGCGCCGCTGCAGACTGTCGCTGCGAGCGGCGCAAGTGACCACGCAAGGAAGCGGTTTGACAGATTTCTCATTCTCATGCTCTGGGCTCGTGAGCGTACGTACCATGGGAAAAGCACAAGTTATGCCAATTGGCATTGAGGCGAAATATTGAGCGTAACTATTTCTTGATAAATATCTTAATGTGCTCCATTCTCTTTCGCTCTATTGCACTTGACCCGCTAATCTGCAAATGCTTTGCATGAACGCAAATGGAGGCTGGCGCGGCACTCGAAGCCCCGGCGCCGCAATGGCTGCGACACACGGCGGAAGCACCACCCGTGCCACACGCGTTTGACACCGCCCGCAAGGTTTGGTATTATACCCGACTGAACACCATATTTCATCCAGCACGCTGGCTCTATGGCAAAACAACTGCGCATCCCGGCCATCGTCGACCTCATGGCCCGCAACGAGATCTCGCTGCACAGACTCTACAGCTTGTACGCGGACCGCTTTGATGAGGACGCATCGTTCTGGGCCCGCCTCTCGCGGGACGAATCAAGACACGCTGACGCCGTGAGGATGATGGGCAGGCACATCGAGGACGGACTGATGCAGTTCGACGAGGCCCGGTACACGCCGGAGACGCTCGACTCGTTCACCGAGTATGTCAAACAGGAAGGCGACGCCGCGCCGTACCGTACGCGTATCGAGGCGCTTTCAATCGCCCTGTACATTGAAAACGCGCTGATCGAACATGATTTCTTCGCCGTGTTTGTGCCCGTCACGCCCGATCTCAAGCGTGTGCTCGCCGCGTTCAAGCAAAGCATCGTCCGTCACCGCGACGCCGTGCAGAAGCACTGGGAAGAACTCAGGTAACGGTGCCATGACGCAGATGCCCACTGCCGCCCTGCTCTCCCTCCTTGCCGCCGTCTCTGCTGCGCACGGCGAACGCGTCTCCGCGCCGCTCCCGCCCGAGTGCGCCATGACAATGGCGCGCATCGAGCGCGCAATGCCCGCCGTCGAAGCTTCGCTGGCACGCCTGCCGTCGAATTCCCTTGGCCGGACCCACGCATCGGCCATCCACTATTGGGCCTCAACACGCCTCGGAGAGCTGCGCGCACAGCGGCAGTGGGAAACGTCTCTCTTCCCGCGCATCGCGCAGGAGCTCGACTGGATGGATGAACTGGCCGCTGCCGCCACTGCCGGGACAAGCTTGCTCGCGTGGAGCGAGCAGCGGCAGGTGCCCGCCCGCTTCGCCGGAGCGACAACCGCCGGCAGGCCCGTCGAGTTCGACTGCGCGGTTCATCTGCCCGGAGGCGTCGCGGCAAAGACGCACTGGCCGCTGATCGTCTTCCTCCATGGCTACACGGCCCAGCCAACCATCTCCGGCGCCATGCGCGAGTTTCCTGCCGCCGCCGCCGAAGGGGCGTTCCCGTTCATCACCGTGGCGCCCGTTCTTCCGTACGAACGCGAGCGCGCGGGCGGCTGGGAGCCTGACGAAGTCATCGCGCTGCTCGACACCATCGAGCGGGTCTATCCCGTGGACGTGCAGCGCGTCTATCTCACCGGGTTCAGCATGGGAGGCATGGGCACATGGAGGACGGCGATGCAGTATCCCGGGCGCTTTGCGGCCATCGCGCCCGTGTGCGGCTCGGGCGACCCGGCCACGCTGTACCGGGCAAGGAACCTGCCCGTCTGGATGTTCCACGGGGACCGCGACACATCCGTGCCGCTCTACAGCTCCGTCCGCATGAAAACGGCCCTCGAACGCCTCGGCGCACGCCCACTGCTCACCGTCTATACAAACGTGGGCCACAACGCGTGGACGCCTGCGTACCGCGACCCCCGGCTCTATGCCTGGATGCTCGAACACTCGCGTGACGCGCTTCCGCCTCCGCCACCGCTCCGCACGCCGCAGTTGATCCGCGACGACTACGCGCTCGACGCGCTGTGCGTGACGAACGCGCCGCGCCTTGCCCTCCTCTGCGCCGCCGGGACGAATTCACTGTTCGATGTGCTTGACTCCCCTGATGACACCAGGAAGGCAGTCATCCGCCTCTACGTCGCCGGCCAGCCGTACGGCATCGTCGAGGACGTCACCATCGACGCGCCCGTGGGATGCACGACCGCCGCGCTGTCCGCGCCGCTCGTCATCGGCATCCCCGTCACCAGCACAAACGCGCCCGCAGGGCTCTCGCTGCAATCGCTTCCCGCGGCACGGTGCGTCAGCGCAGTCTACACCGGCCCGCTGTCCGCCTCATCCCTGGCGGACGCCGAATCCGTGCTCGATGCGTTCGCCACGGAACAGGCGCTCACGCCGACGTCACAGACGCGCATGCACATCCGCTACTTCAACTGGCGCGACAACCGCGGCACGTTTGTCATTCAGCGCATCTGCAACTGACCGTCATGAGACGTTCCGAGCAACAAGTCACCGACCATGCCGCCATCGAAGCCATGCTGGCCGCCGCGCCCTTCATCGTCCTCGGCATGGTGGATGACGGCGCGCCGTACGCCGTGCCCATGAACTTTGGGTTCGCGGACGGCTGCCTGTTCCTGCATGCCGCGCGCGAAGGGCGCAAGCTCGACGTGCTGCGCCGCAATCCGCGCGTGTGGTTCACTGCCGTCGCGGACGCGGCCGTGGTGCCCGGCGACGCTGCGTGCAGCTTCTCCACGCGCTACCGCTGTGTCATGGGCGCCGGCACCGCGACAATCGTCACCGACCCCGAGGCCAAGCGGGCTGCGCTCGACGTCATCATGCGCAAGGTCGCCGCCGGGACGCATAGCTACCGCGACGAGTCGCTGGCGCGCACTGTGGCGATTGTCGTGCGCATCGAAACGATCACGGCCAAGAAGGCGGGGTGCTGACCATGAGTACGCTGATCGCCGAACAACTGTTCTCGTTCTGCCCGCGGTGTGGCGCGCACGCCTTCGGCTGGCGGTACCAGCGCCTCTTCGTCTGCGCATCGTGCGATTTCCATTACTATGTGAATGCCGGGGCGGCCGGCGGCGTGATCATTGTTGACGACCGCGGCCGCATCCTCCTCACCCGCCGCTCGATCGACCCAAGCAAGGGCAGGCTCGACCTGCCCGGCGGCTTCGTCGAGTTCGGCGAAACGGCCGAAGATGCCATCAGGCGCGAGGTCAGGGAGGAACTGAACATAACGCTTGGCGATCTCGACTACCTCTGCTCGTTCCCCAACCGCTACGCGCACAAAGGCGTGCTCTACGACACGCTCGATCTCATTTTCGTCGGCCGCGTCCACAACCTCGAAGGCATGCGCACGATGGATGAAGTCGAGGAGATCGTGTTCGTCGCGCCAACCGATGTGAATTTCTGCGAGCTGGCATTCCCCTCGATCCGCAAAGCGCTCGAACTGTACACCGCCCGCGCGGCGGGCAATAAACCGCGCGCGGGCGCGTCAACTAGTTAATTGTGCAAGACGCAGGCCGGACGCGCCGCACATAACCCGCTGGAGCAGTACCATGAAGAGTATACGCTCAGCCGCACCCGTGGTGTTCGCCGTCATCATTGCCGCAATGCCCCTCGCAACAAACGCCGCAACCATCTGGATCGAGGGCGAAGACGCATCAAGCGCACGCGTCCAGCGCCATCCGTGGTGGTACGACAAGGTAAAAACCAACGAGCTCTCCGGCGGTGCCTGGATCAGCAACTACGACAAGGCCCGGACGGGCGAAGTGTCCTATGCGTTCACCGTGCAGCACGCCACGAACTACGCGTTCTGGCTGCGTGCCAACCCGACCGCCGCGGGGCTCTCGTGGAAACTGGACGGCGGCGAATGGCAGCAGGTTGACTTTGCCGAGACGCGCGAGCACAAGAACATCGCCGAGGACGACCATATCGACATCAGGTTCATCGCATGGGTCTCCGCCGGCGCGGTCAATCTCGCGGCCGGAGAGCACACGCTCACGTTCATGATGCACAGCGCAAACGAGAACCACGGCGCTATCGACTGCATCGTGCTGGCCAGCGACCCGTTCTTCCCCAAAGGCACGACGCGGCCCGCGGCCGATGCGCCGAAGATCGAGGTCTTCAGTTCAAACGACTCCTGGGCATTTGTCCCCCCTGACGATCCTTTCAGCGACACTTCGGCCTTCGACCTCCGCGGCCTTAACGAAAAGACCGCCGGCGAAACCGGCTTCATCAAGCTCTCCCCCGACGGCAACAGCTTCGTCAAGGGCGACGGCACACCCATCCGCTTCTGGAGCGCCGTCGATGGCCCCGGAGACAAGACGCCTGAGGAAATGGACCTCCATTGCCGCTTCATCGCCAAGCTCGGCGTCAACATGGTGCGCATCCATGGCGGCCTCTACAACAACAAGGAAGGCGCGAAGATCACTGATGTCAACGAAAAGGAACTTGACGGCATCTTCCGCTTCGTCGCCGCGTGCAAGAGCAACGGTATCTATCTGACCATCTCGCCCTACTGGGCGCCGGTCGCGCCGAACAGTTGGGAGATCGAGGGGTACGGAAACCAGCAGCTCTGGGGCATCCTCTTCTTCAACGAAAAGCTGCAGAACGCCTACAAGGTCTGGGTGAAGGAGCTCTACACGCGCACCAACCAGTACACGGGCATCCCCCTCAAAGACGATCCCGCCGTCGCCATCATCCAGGTCAAGAACGAGGACAGCCTGCTCTTCTGGACGTTCCAGGCGGTCAAGGAACCGCAGATGAAAATCCTGCGGAAAAAGTACGGCGACTGGCTTAAGGCAAAATACGGCTCGCTCGACAAAGCCCTCGCCGCATGGAACGGCACGAACGAGGCAAAGGATGAACCCGAGGCGGGCGGCATGGGCTTCCTTCCCATGTGGGAGCTGACGTCGCAGGCGCCCCGCTGGGGCGGCGGGCGGCAGGAACGCCTCGCCGACCAGCTCGAATTCCTCGCGACACTGCAGCGCACTTTCTACGCCGACATGGGCGCCTACTACCAGAAGACACTCGGCTGCAAGCAGATCGTCAATGCCATGAACTGGAAGAGCGCGGACCAGGTCACCCTCGATGATGTCGAGCGCTGGACGTACACCGCCAACGAAGTCGTCGCCGTCAACCGCTACACCGGCGCCACGCACGTCGGCGAGAACAACGGCTATCGGGTCGATCCGGGCCACTTTTACGTCAACCGCCCCGTCGTGGTCAACCCCACCACGCTGCCCTGCTCGCTCAAGCAGGTTGCCGGCCACCCGTTCATCATCACGGAAAGCTCGTGGGTGTTCCCCGAGGAGTACGCCGCCGAGGGCCCGTTCCTCATCAATGCCTACATGTCCCTCAACGGCGTTGATTCGCAGTACTGGTTCGCGCTTGGCCAGACGACATGGGTGAAGGACCACCGCCGCATGTTCTGGCCTGTCGGCGACAGCCACGCGGCCTTCAAATGGTCCGGCGACGTGCCCGAGCAGATCGGCATGTTCCCGGCCAATGCCCTTTCATACCGCCTCGGCTACATCGAGGCCGCGAAGAAGCCCGTCGTCTATGAGGAACGCTCGCTGAGCAACATGTGGCTGCGTACCATTCCCATCATCTCCGAGGAGGCCAAGTTCGACCCGAACCGCGACGCGGGCGCCTTCGCAAAAGAGTCAAGCATCAAACAGGATGTCGACCCGCTCGCCTTCCTCGTCGGCCCCGTGATCGCCAAGTACGGCGGCAGTGAGGCCAACAGCTATGTCGCGCCCGACCTCGACACGTACATCGACCGCTCCAACCAGACGGTCAGAAGCGTCACCGGACAGATGAACTGGGACTATGGCACCGGCGTCTGCACGATCAATGCGCCGAAGTACCAGGGCGCGGCCGGCTTCCTCAAGAACGGCGGCTGCGTCTACAAGCTTGCCGACGTCACCATCGACTCGAGCAACGACTACGCGGCGATCAGCGTCACCGCGCTTGACGACACGCCGCTCGCCGCATCGCGGAAGGTGCTTGTCCAGGTCGGCACCGTTGTCCGCCCGACCGGCTGGACCACGCGCGAGGTGATGAAGAAATTCGACGATCGCGCCATGCTGGCGAAGGAAATCCTCGATACCGGCAAACCGCCGTTCCGCGCCATCAATACGCGCGCCACGATCACGATCAAGAACCCGAAACTGACCAAGGCGACGCTGCTCGATGTCGCCGGCTACCCGGCCCGGCCCGTGACGGTGCAGCGCAGCGAGGAGAACGGCACGCTGTCCGTCAAACTGCCGCTCAACACAATGTACCTCGTGATCGAGTAGTCGAGCGCGTGGCCAGTCCCGCACGGCGGGATGGGCATGTATCGCTGTACCGCGGCCCGGCAGTGCCTGCGCAGCAGGCCGCTGACGGGCCGCTTTACTGTCTGCCGGCTCCATGCCGGCTGACAGTCGGACGCACCCGTCGACGCAGACCGGCACGAACCCGCCTGTCTCTAACTCGAAGGAGCAACACCATGAACCGCATCCGTGTCGCAGCAGCCATCACCGCCGTGCTCATCCTTGTGATCGCCGCGCCGCCCTCGAACGCCGCAACGATCTGGATCGAAGGCGAGGACGCTTCCAACGCCACAGTTCAACGGCATTCCTGGTATGACCAGGTGAAGACCAACGAGCTCTCCGGCGGCGCCTGGATCAGCCACTTCAGCAAGACAATGACCGGCATGGTGTCGTACATCTTCTCCGTGCAGGATGCCACAAACTATGCCTTCTGGCTTCGCGCCAACCCGACGCGCGCCGCGCTCTCATGGAAGCTCGACAACGGCGAATGGCAGCCGGCCGACTTCTCCAATGCGCGCGGTGCGGGCAACATCGCGGCGGACGGCAAGCGCGACATCCGCTCAGTTGCCTGGGCCTCTCCCGGCGCGCTCGACCTCGAGGCCGGGCAGCACACCATCTCCTTCATGATGCACAGCGCGAACGAGAACCATGGCGCTATCGACTGCTTCGTCCTGACCAGCGATCCCTTCCTCCCCGAAGGCACGAGAAGGCCCGTTGCCGGCGCGCCAAGGATCGACGTCTTCAGTTCAAACGATTCCTGGGCCTTCGTGCCGCCTGATGATCCGTTCACCACGAACTCGGCGTTCGACCTCCGCGCCCTCAACGAGAAAACCGCCGGCGAAACAGGCTTCATCCGCCTGTCGCCCGACGGCAACAGCTTCGTCAAAGGCGACGGCTCGCCCATCCGCTTCTGGAGCGCCGTCGACGGCCCGGGGCGCAAGTCGCCCGAGGAGATGGACTTCCACTGCCGCTTCATCGCCAAGCTCGGCGTCAACATGGTGCGCATCCACGGCGGCCTCTACAACAACAAGGAAGGCGCGAAGATCACCGATGTGAACGAACGCGAGATCGACGGCATCTTCCGCTTTGTCGCCGCATGCAAGAGCAACGGCATCTACCTCACCATCTCGCCCTTCTGGGCACATACCACCGCGCCCGAAAGCTGGGGGATCGAAGGATATGAGAAACAGCAGCTCTGGGGCATCCTCTTCTTCAACGAGAAACTCCAGAACGCCTACAAGGCCTGGGTGAAAGAACTGTATACGCGCGTCAACCCCTACACCGGCATCGCGCTCAAGGACGAGCCCGCGGTCGCCATCATCCAGATCAAGAACGAGGACAGCCTTCTCTTCTGGACGTTCAGGAGCATCAAGGAACCGCAGATGAACATCCTGCGGGGAAAATACGCCGGGTGGCTCACGCGGAAATACGGCTCGCTCGACAAAGCCCTCGCCGCCTGGGGCGGAAAGCCCATCAAAGGTGACGCGCCCGAAAAGGGCGTCATCGAATTCCTCCAGATCTATGACCTCACATCCCAGCCGCCCCGCGCAACCGGCGGGAGGCAGCAGCGCCAGGCCGACCAGCTCGAGTTCCTTGCCACGCTCCAGCGGACGTTCTATGCGGACATGGGCGCGTACTACCAGAAGACCCTCGGCTGCAAACAGATCATCAACGCGATGAACTGGAAGAGCGCTGATCCGGTGGCGCTTGATGACGTTGAGCGCTGGACGTACTGTGCCAACGAGGTCGTCGCCGTCAACCGCTACACCGGCGCCTCGCACGTCGGACAGAACAACGGCTATCGCGTCGATCCGGGCCATTTCTACGTCAACCGCCCCGTCGTGACCAACCCGAGCACACTGCCCTGTTCGCTCAAACAGGTCGAAGGCCATCCTTTCATCATCACGGAAAGCTCGTGGGTGTTTCCCGAGGAGTATGCCGCCGAGGGCCCGTTCCTCATCAATGCCTACATGTCCCTCAACGGCGTTGACTCGCAGTACTGGTTCGCGCTCGGGCAGACGACGTGGGTGAAGGATCCGCGCCGCCTGTTCTGGCGCGTCGGCGACAGCTACGCGCTCGGCAAATGGTCCGGCGACGTGCCCGAGCAGATCGGCATGTTCCCGGCCAATGCCCTTTCATACCGCCTCGGCTACATCGAAGCCGCGAAGAAGCCCGTCGTCTACGAGGAACGCTCGCTGAGCAACATGTGGCTGCGCACCATCCCCATCATCTCCGAGGCGGCAAAGTTCGACCCGAACCGCGACGAAGGCGCCTTTGCCACGGAATCGACGATCAAACAGGACATCGATCCGCTCGCCTTCCTCGTCGGCCCTGTCGTCGCCAGGTACGGCGGCAGCGAAACCAACAGCTACGTCGCGCCCGACCTCGCCAGGCATATCGACCGCGACACGCAGAGGGTTCGGAGCGTCACGGGACAGATGGACTGGGACTATGGCGTGGGCGTGTGCACGGTGAACGCGCCGAAGTACCAGGGCGCGGCCGGCTTCCTGAAGAACGGCGGCTGTGTCTACAAGCTTGCCGACGTCACCATCGACTCGAGCAACGACTACGCGGCGATCAGCGTCACCGCGCTCGATGACAAACCGCTCGCCGCGTCGCGGAAAGTGC
>JAAYZF010000218.1 GCA_012514975.1 bacterium | reverse complement strand
CGTCGTACCATGTGCGCTCGCAGACACGCGCACTCCGCGCGCCGACGTGACTGGAGTCACGTCGTACCTGCACGGTGTACGTCTGCGTGGTAGTTTCGTACCACCGGTGGTGATAACGTTCTTGTAACCGTGCTGCGAATCTGCTATATTAAAGGCACAGTAATGCTGCAATGCGTGCCTGGTGTTTTCCGGGTGTCCGTAACCAGTTTTGGAGTTCGCACATGATCCGGTCGATTTCGCTGACAGTCTTGATTGCCGTTGCCGTTTCGTTTTTTCCGTCCGCTCCCGTGCACGCGCTCGAGGCCATCGTCGGCGAGTCACGAAGCGCGATGATCGAGCCCGATCCGGTGCCCGACAGCACGCGGGGCGGCGGATGCTACGTCTCGAACGTCAACCCGGCGATCATCAACAACTACAACCTCGTCAACCCGGCGGCAGGATATCCCACTGCCGGCCTTATCCTCTGGTATTTCGACCTCTCTTCCTACACGGGCCGCATCGTCCTGGGCGACGCGCAGCTCGAGATCGGCATGGTGTGGGGCAACCCGGGCGGGCCCTATTACTTCCGCCTCTACGAATGCCTGAGCAACTGGGACGAAACAGCCGTCACCTGGCAGAACTGGCTCGGCCCGGGCATGACCAACAACCCGAATTTCACGAATCTCTTCTTCAACCACTTCGGCCCCGAGATCAGCATAGGCAACGCCATCGGAAGCGACAATACCATCTGGACAATCCCCTCGAACGTCATCCAGCGCTGGATCAACAATCCCGCCTCCAACCTCGGCATCGCGATGAGGCCCGAGCTGTACGCGAACAAAATGTGGTGGAACCGCGCGGCGACTTTTCAACCCCTCGGCAAGCGCCCGGCGCTTACCGTCTCGCTCGCGTCAAACAACGTCAAACCCAACACGCCCACCAACCTCACTCCCGTCAACGCCGCCATCGCCCAGCCACTCTCGGGTGTCGTGCTCACCGCCTCTCCGTTCAGCGACCCGAATGGCGACGCCTTCGCCAACAGCCAGTGGCAGGTGGCTGCCGAACCGCTGTTCACCACGCCCGCCTGGGATAGCGGCCAGGCCGCCGCGTCAACTAACATCACCGTGCCTGTAACGCTGAATTACTCGACCCGCTACTACTGGCGAGTCCGCTACCGCGATGACAATGCCGAATCACCCGAGTGGAGCGCCTGGTCCGCGCCGTCGTATTTCGATACCAGCCTCAATCTGATCCAGCAGCAGGCGCGTGTCGCCAGTGAAAGCGCAATGCTCTGGCCCTCGTTCCCCGACTCGAATGTCAACGGCCGCGCGCACATCTGGTTCATCCCCGTCAATCCCGTCACCAATATCGCCCCGGCAGGCGCGCTCGTCTACTGGTTCGACCTGGGCGTGTTCGCGCAATACGCCGGGCTGACGGTGGACAACGATGCGGACCTCGCCGTGGCCGCCGCGTGGACGCAGGCGAACAATCCGCCCCTGATGAAACTCCATGCCGTGCTTCAGGGCTGGCAGGCGTCAAACGCAACGTGGAACAGCTTCGTCGGCCCTGACTGGTCAACATGGGCTACCAAGTTCGGCACCGAGCTTGACGCGCAGCTCATCGACGTCGAGAACACTGTCTATCACTGGACCGTGCCGAAAGCGCTCATCCAGAGCTGGATCAATAACCCCACGCAGAACTTCGGCATCGCGCTCATTCCGCAGGCAACAGGCAATTGCCAGATGCGTACGCAGCTCAGCGTGCCCGCGCCGACGCTGACGTTCGACCTCAGCACGACGAACGCCGTCCCGCCGGCCACCCCTTCAAATGCTTCGCCGGCCTCAGGCGCCGTCAACCAGCAGTTGAACCCCGCGCTCCAGTCGTCCGCCTACTCCGGCGTGTCACCGCAGGGCGCCGCGCAATGGCAGATTGCCGAGGACGATGCGTTCACCGCGCCGCTCTGGGACAGCACAACCACAAGCGGCCTGACGCAGGTCACCGTCGCGTCAAACGTGCTGCAGTACTCCTCACGGTACTATTGGCGCGTCCGCCATATCTCGATCGACGGCGGCAAGAGCGCATACTCCGTGCCGACATGGTTCGATACGGAGGTGAAGGCCGGCGCCTTTGTCAAACGCCCGCTCGAAGCCGCGATGATCCTTGCCGCCCAGCCCACGAGCAACTTCAACGGCAGTGTTGACAGCTTGTTCTGGCCGCTGCCCGCCTCGAACAACATTGCCGGCATCATCATGATGTGGTTCGATCTGAGCGTCTTTGCGGGATACGAAACCGAAAGCAACGCCGTCCTCTCGATCCGCAACGGCTGGGTCGACCCGAATTTCGGCGCGATCAACCTCGTCGCGCGCGAATTGCTCAAGCCCTGGGACGAAAGCACTGTGACATGGAGCTCCTACGTCGGCGGCGCGGATTACACCACCTTCTTCGGCGAGGAGTTCGGCTCGCAGACACTGCCGCTCGAATTCTTCGGCACGACCTCATGGGTCATCAGCCAGGCGCTCATCCAGAAATGGCTTGACAGCCCCGAGACCAACTTCGGCATCAGCGTCATGCCCGAGTCGGCCACGGCCAACGCGTTCATCCACACACGTAAAGTCGCCGGCACTGCGCCGACGCTCCAGGTCAGCGTCATCCCCGAGCCGGCAGTGCTGGCCCTGCTCGCATTGGCATGCGCTTTCCTGAGAGTTCGGAGGGATTGACTGCGCAGAGACGCAGAGACGCAAAGGACTGCTCACAGTACACGAATCCCACGAATCACACGAATCGCACGAACATCGCAGCGGCGCAGGGGCACAGAGAACGAATCAGACTTGGGCAAACGACGAACAGCAACGGTAACGTGCCCGCCCTATGGGCATCCCACAGAACTGGGGGACAACGGCGCAAAGACGTGAAGACGCAGGGAATTGCTCGATGGTTGTCCCCGTGCCTTTGTGCCTCCGTGAGAGCAAAATCCGTAGTTGTGCAAACGACGAACGGGAGCGTCGGATACGG
>JAAYZF010000217.1 GCA_012514975.1 bacterium | reverse complement strand
CCTCAGAGCCAGTGCGATGAACTCCGGGCCGTTGTCGCTGCGGATGTGCTGCGGCACCCCGCGCATCGCGAACAGCTCCGCCAGCGTGTCGATGGCGTCCTCGCTGGTGATGCTGCGGTCCACTTTCAACGCCAGACACTCCCGGGTGTACTCGTCCACGATCGACAGCCACTTCAAGGGACTGCCGCTCGTCGTCCGATCGAACACGAAGTCCCACGCCCAGACGTGATCCTTCTGCTCGGCTTTGTGCAAGTAGCAGCCGTTCTCGCTGCTCCCCAGACGCCGCCGTTTTCGCTTCTTCTGCGGCACTTTCAGCCCTTCCCGACGCCACAGGCGAGAGACACGCGTGTCGCTCGCCTGCCAGCCTTCAGCTCGCAGCAACCGTCCGATCCGGCGGTAGCCGAACCGCGGCCGCTGTTTCACCAACTCCAGCATCCGCTGCGTCAGAGCCGCCTCGTCATCCCGAGGTGATGCCTCGTAGCGCTGCGTGCTGCGTGGCTGGTCGACCACCTCGCACGCCCGACGCTGCGAGACCTCGAACTCTTCCTGCAGATCCTGCACGGCTGCTCGCCTTCGAGAAGGGCTTACCAGTTTCCCTGGGCAACATGCCTCAGCATCTTGATGTCCAGTTCCTTCTCCGCCACGATCTCCTTGAGCTTCCTGTTCTCCTCTTCAAGCTCCTTCAGTCGTTTGGCCTCCTCGGCCTTCATGCCGCCGTACTGCTTTCGCCAACGCAGGTAAGTCGATTCACACACCTCCAGGGCCTGCAGCACGGCCGCCTCGTCCTTGCCCGCGTTCAACATCGCATCCGCGTCCCGCAGCTTCCGAACAATCTGCTCCGGCGTGTGACGCTTCCGCCTCTTGGGTGACATCTCTCGGTCTCCTTCTGCCCCTCAGGGACGCTGAGACCTTCATACCACGTGGATCAGTTTTTCAAAGGCAGACCAGATGTACTCGGTCTATGCGGCGTGTCGCGACCTCGCCGATGCGCCGTCGGACCAGGCGGTGCGCGATGCGCTGCACGCGATGCTGCCGGAGATGGACGAGCTGCAGAAGCGCATCAACTCGGCGCTCACCACGGGGCTGCCCAGGCGTGTCTATCGCTACGCGCGGGTCATCGCGATCGACGTGACGCTCATTCCGTATTACGGTCAGCCGCAAACCGATCCCTCCGAACTGGTTCGCAGCAAACAGAAGAAGGGGACGACAAAGTTCCACGGCGACGCGACCGCCTGCATTCTGCACCACGGGATGCGTTATACCGTGGCGCTCACGCGGATCACTGCCGGGGAAAAGTCGCCCGAGATCACCCGGCGGCTCGTTCGCCAGGTCCGGGCCGCAGGCCTGAAAATCAAGGTGCTTTTGCTCGATCGCGGGTTCTTCACGGTCCAGACCATCCGCTATCTCAAACGGGCGCACGTGCCGTTTCTCATGCCGGTCGCCATCCGCGCCCCCGCGGCGAAGGATCCCGAGAGGCATGCCGCCTCGCTGCGCGGGTTCCTGAAGAAATCGAGCGGGTGGTACGACTACACCTTTCAGGGAAAGCAGCGAGAGCGGATTCGCATCTGCGTCTGCGCGAAATACTACACGGAGCGGAAGACGGGCAAACGGAAGCTCAAACGCATGCTGTTCGCCGCCTGGGGTTACAAAGCCGCTCCCGACACGACGCGCGAACAGTACCGCAAACGCTTCGGCATCAAGACCAGTTACCGCCAGGGGCACCAGGCCCGCATCCGCACCAGCGAACGCTGCCCCGCACTGCGGTTGCTGTACTTCGGCATCGCGCTGATCCTCCGCAACGTCTGGGTCTGGCTCCACTTCACCCTCATTGCCGACAGCCGCGGCGAAGACCCCGAACTGCACCTGGAGCGACTGCGCTTCCGCCGTATGCTGGAATGGATCGAAGAGGTCGTCAAACAGAACATGCATGATGGCACCCTCCCCACCACGCAATG
>JAAYZF010000216.1 GCA_012514975.1 bacterium | reverse complement strand
GTTTGCTCATGCGCGCGCGGTGGTAGAGGCGCGCTCCCCAATTCTGCCCCACGAAGGGCACCAGTGAGGCGCTTAGTCCGTACACGGGGATCGAGGTGAACGCCGTTACCCGCATGCCCGCGCCAAGCGCCGCAACCACCTCCGTGCCGAGCCGTGCCGCGATGGCGGTCACGATGAGGTTTGACACCGGAACCATGATGTTCGTGATGCTGGCCGGTACTCCGATGACGAGGATATGCCACCACGAGCGCAGGACTTCCCGTAACCGGGGGCGATTGAACGCGAGCATGCGTTCCCGGAAATGCAGAAACGCGAGGGCGGCGATGCATGACATGATGCGGCCAATGACGCTGGCCAGGGCCGCGCCGGCCACCTCCAAGCGGGGGAACCCGAACAGCCCATAGATCATGATCGGGTCGAGGATGATGTTGACCAGGGCGGATACACTCATGATGGCGCTTGGGGTGACGGTGTCGCCCGTCGCGCGAATGGCGTTGTTGCCGATCATGGGGATGACCACGAAAGCAATGCCCAGGTAGGTGATGGACATGTATTGCCGCACGAGCCGCAGGATTTCGCCCTGGGCGCCCAGGGCGGTGAAGAGCGGGTCGATGGTCAGGTATCCCCCGACCGACACGATCACCACCACGACCACGGAGAGGATAAGGCTGTCCGTCGTGTACCGGCGTACGAGGTGCTGATCGCCGCGTCCAATGGCTTGGGAAACCACGGCGCTGGTGCCGGTGCCCAAGCCCATGGTGATGCTGTTAATGACAAACACGACGGGGAACGTGAAGCCCAGCGCGGCGAGGGCGTCGGTCCCCAGTTTCGCGACGAACAGCGTGTCGGCGAGACTGAATGAAATCAGCGCGAAGAGCCCCACCGACATGGGCGCGGCCAGGCGAAACAGCGTCGCGGGAATGGGGCCGGTCGTAAGGGTCGCTTCTCGGTTTCTGGCCATACGCTTCTGAACAGACGCCTTTCTTCAGTACGAACGAGGGTTTTGGGTGGCCGCGAGCCCCCATGCCGGCAGACGATCAGAGCACCGCAGGGAACCTGTTGTGTGCCGCAACGCGTTATAGTACCAAAAAACCGGCTCAGAACCGGAACAGGATTCTTAATCGGCGGGTAAGCGAGAGCAGCGCGCTGGTAAACCGAGGGGACAGGGTGGACAGCGCGGACCATGTGGACGGTGTGGACGGGGTGGGATTTGGCGCGGTGTGTTTGCTCGTGAGTGGCCGCTAGAGTACGATCAGTCTCATGATGCATGATCTTTTTGAACAAGCCGCCGCCGAGCGGATGCGGAAGGAAGCGCCACTGGCGCGCCGTGTGACGCCTCGTACGCTGGACGAGATTGTGGGGCAGGACCACATTCTGGCGAAGGGCAAGATTCTCCGGCGCGCCATCGAGGCCGACCGCATCACGTCGTTGATCCTGTATGGTCCTCCCGGCTGCGGCAAGACCGCGCTTGCACGTATTATCGCCATGCGCACCAAGTCGGACTTCGAGAACTTAAACGCGGTCACCTCGGGCGTCAAGGAACTGCGCGAACTCATCCGTGCTGCCAAAGAGCGCCGCATTCACGAGAACCGCAAGACCATCATCTTTATCGACGAGATTCACCGCTTTAACCGTGCCCAGCAGGATGCGCTTCTGCCCGATGTCGAAAACGGCAACATCATCCTGATTGGGGCAACCACGGAAAACCCGTTTTTCTCGGTTGTAGCGCCGTTGTTGTCGCGTTCCCAGGTGTTCGAGTTGAAGGCGCTCGACGACGAGCATGTGGTGACGCTGCTCGGGCGTGTCCTGGCCCATCCCGAGCGCGGCATGCAGGACCTTGATATCGAGGTCGACGAAGCGGCTCTCCGGCATATCGCACGTTATGCGGAAGGCGATGCGCGCCGCGCGCTCAATGGTCTCGAGGTGGCGATGTTGACTACGCCGCCCGAGAACGGCCGCATCCACATCAGCATCGAGGTCGCGCAGGAATCCATTCAGCGGAAGCTTATCCACTACGACGGTACGGGC
>JAAYZF010000215.1 GCA_012514975.1 bacterium | reverse complement strand
GCGACGCCGGCGCCCGGACAAACAAACTCGCATACCCGTTCCCGCGTCGCACGGTCTACACCTATCTCGCCGACCTTGGGCGGTCGAACACCGTGGTCGAGTTCGTCGCGGCCCTGCGTGCCCAATCGCGCACCACGTGGAACACCAACTTCACCGCCGGCGCCATAAACGAGTACCTCCGCCGCGGGTTCCAATGCATACGCATCGCCACCACCGGCCTCTCCACGGGCGTGATCGGCCAGGCGTACTCCTGCGTGCTCCAGTCAGACGGCGGCACCTACAGCAACTGGTGGAGCCTGGCGGGCGGCGAGCTGCCCGAAGGCTTGTCCCTGTCTGCCGATGGCTGCATTGATGGCACGCCCGCCGATCTCTTCTCGGCAGATGTCTCCATCCGTGTCGACGACAGCGCGGGCGGTCGCGACGTGATGTCCTTCCCGCTCGTTGTCGTGCCAGAACCCGCATCGCTGCTCGCGCTCGCCGCCTGTCTGGCGCTGGCAAGGAGACGCCAACGAGCATGACTGCCGCCACGTGGGACGTGCGGCCGATGGCCGATGCCGACATCCCCGCGATCATCGAGCTCGATCTCGCGGCAGGCGGAGCTGCCCAACGGCCGCGCAACAGTGCCTTCCTGTCACTTGCTCTCTCAACGTTCCCCGCGGGATGCTCTGTTGCGGTCTCGAACGGCACACTTGTCGGATGCGTCTTCTGCCATCGGTGGGGGAGCCTGGGTTGGATTGGGCCGCTTCTCGTTCATCCAAGCAGTCAAGGACAGGGGATTGGCACTGCCCTGCTCAGGTCTGCCATCGAATCCCTTTCGGGGAAGGCTGAGATCATTGGCGTCCAAGCACCTGCCGACTGTCGCGACGCGTTTTCGTTCTACCTGTCGTCCGGCTTTCAACTAGTTGAACCGCAGATACTTATCTCTCATTCTGCGGAGCCTCCACGCGCGGCGTCTCAAGATGTTGTACGCAGGCCGGTGCAGGACCACTATATGTGCATGGAAGTCGGCCAGTCGCTGGCTGGTGCGTCGCTGGGCGCATGGATTGGGTTAGGCAGGGCAGAGCAGCAGGCCGGGGGTGTTTCAATCGAGTTTGAGCCGCGGAGGGAGCTCCACGGCCAGCGCTCGGCCGTGGTGTGTGCCGGGGTTGTTCCTAGAAGCCTCGGCTGCGAAGCACTGGGAACGGCCATGGAGTCAGCATGTGGCGCGGCGCACGCAGCGGGTTCATCTTCGGTTTTCGTTGCGTTGAACGCCACGTATCAACGAGAGATCGACTTTCTGAGGTCCAGAGGCTGGAGGATTCGGGGGCTGCAACTGAGAATGGTGTACGCGAAGGCCGTGACGCGATACCGGCAGATGCTGTCATTACCGCAGGTGGACGCAACGAACTGGACATTATGATGCGTCCCCTGCCGCCGGCGAACCTTGCATAATATATATTATGTTAACTAATTGGTTCTGCGCCGTACGCATAACTCGCTACAAAGGAATTACCTGGGTCTGTTCACCGGGTCATCCGCCCGCGAATCCCTTGCAGCACCTGCCCACGCAGACAATATGTCTCCCGCCAGATAGCACGAACCGGCTATAATGTACGGGCCGCCAGTCAGACGCGGAGATTTCAGTTTTGCCACCACATCAGCCGCGGTCGAGCATGTTCTGGCCACGGGCGTGCAGATCCCTAACTTTGCCGCGTCGCGGGTGAAATCACCATATGGCAGCGCCCGCCCGGCCGACGGAGCCAGGTACCATATTTCGTCCGCCACTTCGCCCAGTATCTTGACGATCGCCTG
>JAAYZF010000214.1 GCA_012514975.1 bacterium | reverse complement strand
GCCCACGACGGGCCAGAGCATCTCCGTGGCGCCGGCGATGGCGGCGCGGTGGGGCGAACACCCCATCTCGATGTACCGGTACACGTTCTCGCACACCACCACCGCGTCATCCACCAGCATGCCCAGCACGAGTATCAGCGCGAACAACGAGATCATGTTGAAGCTGTTGTCGACGAAATACAGGTAGATGAACGCGCCGAAGAACGAGAACACAAGGCCCAAAGTGACCATCAGCGCAATGCGCCAGTTGATGAACAGCAGCAGGAGGGCGAGCACGAGCACCAGGCTCTGTATGCCGTTGCGGATCATGGTGGAGAGGCGCTCGCGAACGAATTTCGACGTGTCGTTGTACGTGTCGAGCTGGACGCCGGCGGGCAGGCGCTGGCGCAGGGCGGCAACCGTGTTTTTCACCTCGTCGGTGATTCTGATTGTATCCCCGTTTTTCTGCTTGTTGATGGTGAAGGTGATGGCCGGCCGGCCGTTCACCCGGCCGAGCGTGGTGTCCTTCTCGAACGTGTTGCGCACCGTCGCCACGTCGCGCACGCGCACCGTCTGGCCCTCCACGCGCTTGATCACCACGTCCTCGATGCCGCGCCACGTCGTTTCGTCCACCTGTTCGAGCGTGCGGAGGGTGAACTCACCGCTCTCGCTCTCGAGTTTCCCGCCCGGAATGTTCTGGTTCTTCGCTCGGACCGCCGCGCCGATCTCGTCAAGCGAGACGCCGTGGCCCTGCGCGCGGTACGGGTCCACTTCCACCCACAGCTCCCGGTCGCTCAGCCCCGCGATGACCACGCTGGCGATGCCGGGCAGCGCGAGGAAGCGGTCTTCGAGCTCGTCGGCGATCTTCTTCATGGCCAGCCGGTCCGCGCCGGGCGCGTAGGTCATGCCCACAGTGATGACCGGGAAGGGGAACTTCAGCTCCTGCACCACGGGCGCCTCGGCCGTGCGCGGCAGATCGCTCTTCGCCTGGTCCACTTCCTGGCGCACCTCGTTGAGGACTCTCTGGACGTCCTTGACGTTCTCCTGCAGCTCCAGGTAGATGAACGACTGGTTCGGCGCCGAGACCGAGTTCATCTCCTTCACTTCCTCGACGTTCCGCACGCGATCCTCGATCGGCACGGTGACGAGGCGCTCGACGTCCTCGGGCGCATTGAGCGTCACGTCGAGCGTCTGCACCATGAGATAATCGGTGCTGATCGAGGGGAAAATCTCCCGGCGGAGCTGCCGGGCGCAGACAAAGCCCATGACGAGCACGGCAACCGTTGCCATGTTCGCGAAGACGCGCTGCCTGATGGAGAATTCGGCAATCGTCATGCGATGCTACCGCAGAATGACCGCGTCGCCCGGCGCCACCCCGTCCAGGATTTCCGTCCAGCCCTCCACCTCGCCGCCGGTGTGCACGCGGACGACAGTATTCGACCCGCCTTCGTAGAGGGAGACCGTCTCCTCGGCGCCAAAACGTTTCACGGCATACGAGGGGACGAAGATCGTGTCCGCAAACGCCTCGATCGGCACGTTGACCCGCGCAACCATCCCCGCCCGGAGGCGCCCGGCGGCATTGTCGTACCCTGCCTCGACGCGGTACAGGCGCGTCTGGTTCTCGATGTCCGCGCCGATGCGCTGCACCATGGCGGCGAACGCCTCCGTGCCGGCTGCCACGGCGTCGACGGTGAACGCCACGGCCATGTTTGTGCGGATGCACAGGATGTCGCGGTCCTCGGGGAAGAACGTCAGCCGCAGGAACCGGTCGTCGACCAGCGTCAGCAGCGGCTGGTTGGGGGTGACGCGCTCACCGCGCTCGACGAACCGCGCGCTGACCTTGGCCGCGGACGGCGCGGAGATCGTGCAGTCCGCCAGCTCCTGCCATGCGCGCTCGTACGCCGCCCTTGCCAGGTCGAGCGTGGCCGCGGAACTGTGGTACGCGACGAGTGACCGGCGGAATTCCTCGTCGCCAATGACCTTGGTGCCGAGGAGCCGCCGGTTGTTCTCGAGGTCGAGATAGGCGTTCGAGTGGGTGACGACGGCAAGATAGAGGCGTGCGGCGGCCTCCTTTTCGTTGATCGCCTTGTACCGCGGGTCAAGCTCGACAATCACCTGCCCCTGCGTCACCGTGCTGCCCACATCGACATTCAGACGCGCAATCTCCTCGCCCACCGCCGCGCTGATCGTCATCGTCCGTTCAGCGCGCAACTCCGCCGTGTACGAACGGAAGCGCACAAGGTTCGTGGGCGTCGCCACGTACACAGGCGGCGGCGGCGGCGGCGGGAGCACTTCCGGCGGGGCGAACCTGGCCTTGATGAATTTCGCCAGGGAGACCCCGAATGCCGCGCCAAACACGAGCAGTACGGCGGCAATCAGGCATCCGGCCATGCGACGGCGGTACTTTAGCGATGGTGTGTCCATGGCTGCGCGGTGCGATGGTTCGGCATCCCCTTGCCTCCCTTTCAGGAGGGGATGGCGTGAGTATGCCTTGGTGACGGTGAATCCGGCGACGCGGCAGTGACGACGCCCGCCGGGCGCTTGTGCCGTTCGAACAGCGCGTAGAGCACGGGCACGAAGACGAGCGTTACCAGTGTCGACACCGACAGGCCGCCGATGATCGTCGCACCCATCGGGCGCCACACCTCCGCGCCTTCCCGCGTGCTGAACGCCATGGGCAGCGCGCCGACCACGGTGGTGATGGTGGTCATAAGCACCGGCCTGAGCCGCGTGACGCCCGCGGTGCGCAGCGCCGCGAACAGTTCCCTGCCCTCGCGGCGCAACCGGATCGTGTAGTCAATCAGCACGATCGCGTTGTTCACCACCACGCCGACCAGCAGGATGCCGCCGATAAACGACATGATGTTGAGGTTGTTGCCCGTGAGCAGCAGGAACCAGATCGCCCCCGTGAACGCGAACGGCACGGAAAACATGATGACAAACGGATCGCGGTATGACTCGAACTGGCCGGCCATCACCATGAACACGAGCGCGACGCCCAGCACGAGCAGCCCGAGCAGCGTGGCGAACGCCTTGCCCTGCTCCTCCGTCTCGCCGCCGAACGCGACGGAGACGCCGATCGGAATGTCGAGCGAGCCGATGGCCCTGCGGATGTCGTCCACGGCCTTGCCCGTCGAGCGGTTGTACACGTCCGCCTCGACCCGTATGATGCGCTCGCGGTTCTTGCGCTGGACCTCGAGCGGGCCGGTCTGCTCCTCCACAGCGGCAACATTCGACAGTTTCACCAGGGGCGCGCCGGCAACGGTCGACGGCACGGTGATGCTGGCGATGTCCCCGGCGGACGTACGCTCCGATGCCGGCAGGCGGACAAACACATCGAAGTTCTCGCCCGCATCAAGGAACTCGGTCGCCTTGTGGCCGTAGAAGAACGAACGAACCGCCTTGGACAGGCCGGAGACCGTCACGCCCAGAGCCGCCGCGCGCTCCCGGTCAACCTTCACCCACAACTCGCGCCGCGATTCGGGGCGGATCACCGTCAAGTCGACGATGCCGGGCACCGTGTCCATCGCCGCCTTGATCTGGTCGGCCGCCTGGTTCAGCGTCGCGAAGTCGGGCCCCTGGACTTCAACGGAGATCGGCTTGCCGCTTCCGGCCGAGAAGAAGATGCGCTCGATGAACCCGGAGGTCGTGATCGAGAACCGCTTCACGCCCGGCAGCGTCTCCACAAACCCGCGCAGCAGTTGCGCAATGTCGCGCGCCGACCGCTTCCGCTGCGCCACGTTCACCAGCTTCGCGCCGCCGCGCACCACGTTCGGCCCCTCGCGCACGCCCGCCGCGGAGGCAAAGGCCTCGCGGCTCTGGCCTGCCACCATGTACGTGCCGCGCCGCTCGGGCACATTGGTCACAAAGAACGCGTGCAGCTCGTCCACCACGCGGGACGACTCCTCGAGCCGCGTGCTCTCGTCGTACTCAACCGTCACGTCCAGATCGCCCGAGTCGGCGCGCGGCATGAACTCGCTGCCGATGAAGGGCGTGAGCAGCAGCGAGCCGCCGAACAGGAGGACGGCGATGAGCACCGTCAGCCACGGCCGGCGCAGCGCGCCATTGAGCAGCGCGCCGTACGCGCGCTCGACACGCAGGTACGCGCCGTTGATCACGCGCATCGCGTTGCCCCAGCGCGCCGACAGATGCGTCTCCTCGTATGCCAGCCACTTCGACGCCAGCATCGGCGTAAGCGTGACCGAGACGACCCACGAGGCGATCAGCGTCGCCGTCACAATCACCGCGAGCTGCTTGAAGATGATGCCGGTGATGCCCGTGGTGAACAGCAGGGGTAGAAAGACGACAATGGTCGTCAGCGTCGACCCGAAAATCGCCATGCCGACCTCGCTGGCGCCCGTCACCGCCGCGGTCAGCGGGTCGCGCGTGTGTGTCAAGTGGCGGCTGATGGCTTCGAGCACCACGATCGCCGCGTCGACCACCATGCCCACCGCGATTGTCAGGCTCAGCAGTGAGATCATGTTGATCGTGTAGCCGAGCGAATACATCAGCGTGAAGATCGAGATGAACGAAATCGGGATCGCCAGCGCGATGATGAAACTGCTCCGCAGCCGCAGCAGGAAGATCCACGTCACGAACACCACCAGGATGCCGCCCGTGAGCAACGAGCCGCGCAGATTGCTCAACGAATTGACTATCGGCTCCGCGTTGTCGATCAGCACGTTGATCTTCACGTCGGCCGGCATGCGCTTCTGGTAGTACGCCAGCTCTTTCTGCAGGCGGCTGCACACGTCCACCGTGTTGCGGCCCGACTGCTTGCGGATGATGAGCACGACGGCCTGTCTTCCGTCGGCGTACACCAGCTCCGTAGGCTCGCGGAACCCGTCCTCGATGCGGGCGATGTCGCCCAGCTTGATCAGCGAGCCGTTGTACGTGCCCAGCACGACCGACTTGACGTCCTCCACCGTCTGGAACCGCCCGGGGACGCGCACTTTCACCTCGGCGAACCCGCGCTTGATCTCGCCGGCCGGCATGTTCACATTCTCATTGGCAAGCGCGCGCTCGACCTGCTCGATCGGAATGTCGAGCTTCTCGAGCTGTTCGCGCTCGACGTAGACGCTGATCTGCCGCTCCAGCCCGCCGCGGAGCATCACCTCGCCCACGCCGGGCACGCGGCGCAGCGGGTCCACAAGCTGCTTGTCCACGATCCGGTACAGGTCGCGATAGCTTTCCCCGGCGGAGACCGTGGCAATCATGATCGGGAAGTTCGCGGAGTTGAACTTGAAGATGATCGGTTCCTCGACATCCTCGGGAAAATCCTGGCGGGCAAGGCTGATCTGGTCGCGTATGTCATTGGCTGCCTCGTCCAGATTCGCGCCCCAGTCGAACTTCAGCGTGATCAGCGAGATGTTGTCCTTGGACACCGACGTCAGCGTGTCCAGGTTGTTGACGGAGGAGAACTTGTCCTCGAGCCGCTTCGTCAGCTCCGTCTCGATGTCCACCGCCGTTGCGCCCGGATAGAGCGTCACGACGCTGATGGCGGGCGGCTCGATCTCCGGCAGCATGTCGACATCCATGAGCAGCAGGCCCACCACGCCCATGACGCAGACGCCGACGAAGATCATCGTCAGGGTTACCGGGTGCCGCACCGACCATTCCGTCAGCTTCATGGCAGCATCTCCGTCGGTATGGCGTCAACGGCCGCGCCCGTCTGCACGCGCTGCTGGCCCTTGACGATGACGAGGTCGCCCGGCGCCAGGTCGCCGGTCACCGACACCAGCGCGCCCAGGTCCTGCACGATGGATGCGTCCACGCGCCTGGCAAGGCCGTCGCGCACGATGTACAAGTGCGTGATGCCCGATCCGGGCAGTTTCATGACCGCCACGTCCGGCACCAGCAGCGCATCAGCCGTTCCCGTGACGATCTGCAGCCGTGCAAACATGCCCGGCTGCGCCGCGCCGGCGTCGTTGGGGCACTGCACTTCCACCGTCTGGGTGCGCCAGCGCGCATCGAGCACCGGGTAGATGCGCACCACCGAGCCCGTCAGCGCCGCGCCGTTCCCGCCCCACAGACGCACGCGCACCAGACACCCGGGCCGCACCTGGCTCACCGCCGCCTCGGGCAACTGCGCCTTCACCGTGATCGGATTCACCCGCGTCATGCGCACAATGGGTTCACCCGGCGACACGTAGGAGCCGGGATCGAAAAACCGCTGCGCCACCACGCCTTCAAACGGCGCGCGAATCGTGTAGCGCTTGAGCCGCACATGCAGCTCCTCCTGCTTCGCCCGCGCCTGGTTCAGCAGCGCCGCCGCGATCGCCACCTTCGTTCTCGCCAACTGCAGCGCTGTGTCAGCGTTGTCGTATTCCTGCTGGCCGATCACGTTCTGCGCGTGCAGTTGCTCGGTGCGGCTGAAACTGCGCATGGTGTTCGTCAGAGAGACATACGTCTCGTTGAGCCCCGTCTCCATCGAGCGGACCGTGGCGCACGCCGCCTCGTAGGACGCCTGGGCCTCGTCGTCGTCCAGCTCGGCGATGACGCTGCCCGCCGTGAGCATGTCGCCTTCGTTCACCAGTATCACCGTGAGCTTCTCGCCGACCTGGGCGCTGACATTTACTTCCTCCCATGACTCGACGTCGCCCGTGGCGGATACGGCTGCCTCGATGTTGCTCAGCACCGCGGGCACCACGGCCACCGGCACGCGCCGTTCGCCCGCCGCCCCCTGGCCGGCCGCGGCGCGATGGCGCGCGATGGCGCGATACACGCCGAGCGCCAGTGCGCCGGCGCACGCAAGCACCAGCATGATTGTCACAAGCCGCTTCATGCCTTCTCCAGATACGCCGCCACCATGTCGATCAGCACGGCGAACGCCCTGCCCTGCGGCACGGTGGTCGGATACAGCACGCCCAGATGGGAGCAGAACTCGAGCATGCCGATAAGCAGTTGCGCGGCTGCCTCGCGCTCCCGCGCCGGGAGCGCGGCGCCGTGGCGCCTGACGATGATCCGGCAGACGGCGAGGCCGCGGGCGCGGAACTGGATGCCGGCGCTGCGCAGTTTCGGGTCGAGGAACGCGCGGGCATAGAGCACATGGTCAAGCCCGGCTCCTCCATGGTGAGTATGGGTGGCAAGGCGCGCCAGCCCCTCGAGTGCCTGGCGGAGCGTTGCATCGCGCGGCAGGGTGCGCACGAGTTTCTCCGCCGGCTCGAGCACGCGGGTGACGTGCTCGTTGAGGATGCGCAGCAGGATATCGTCCCTGTCCTTGAAGTAGCTGTAGACGGTGCCGATGGAGACGCGGGCGCGGCGGGCGATCACCGGCATGGTCGTCTTCTCATAGCCGAGGGTGGAGAAACAATGGCGCGCGGCCGCGAGGACGCGGCCGGCTTTTTCCCTGGCGCGCGCCTGCTGGGGCGTGCGCACGCGCACTGCGTGCGCGGACGTGGCGTGCTTCATGGCGTTCCGTTGGCGGTTAGGGGCCTGTACGGCAACCGGGCGGGCCGCGCGGCCCGCCACAAACATGAACATTTTATCATATTCATGTTATTTGCGCAACCCCGCCCCCGCGCCCCCCGGCAGACGCGTGTCTGCGGCAAGACCGCGGTGGATGTATCCAGCCCCGGCGCGTTGCGCCGGGTCCACTCCTCTCGCGCCGGTGGCGCCTGGGCATCCGCCCGGTCGCCGCGCCATTGGAGCACAGAGAGCCGCGCCTCAACCGCCTCAACCCTTGTATCGGAATCCCGGAAGGCGGCGCCGGGGCGCTGGACGGGCCGCGTGTGTTATGCTATACTTTCGTCTGCCGCGGGCATTGCGCGGTTCAATGGCCCGGCACGACGCGAATCATGAATGCCAGCGACGTCATTGTCCGTCTCGACCGGCTGTGCAAGCGCTACCCCATCGGCGGCGAGGCGGTCAACGCCCTTGCCGGCGTGTCGTTCGAGGTGCGCGCCGGCGAGTTCATCGCCATCACCGGCCCCTCCGGCTCGGGCAAATCCACGTTGATGCATATCCTCGGCTGCCTCGACCGCCCGACGAGCGGCACGTACTTTCTCGACGGGCGCGACATCAGCAACGTCTCGAACAACGAACGCGCCCTGCTGCGCAACCGGCACATCGGGTTCGTCTTCCAGGCGTTCAACCTGCTTCAGCGGTTCACCGTGCTGCAGAACGTCGAGCTGCCGATGGTCTACGGCGGCGTGCCGCGCCGGGAACGTAAGGCGCGCGCGCAGCAGCACATCGAGCTCGTCGGCCTCGGCCCGCGCGCCCATCACCGGCCCGTGCAGCTCTCCGGCGGCGAGCGCCAGCGCGCAGCCATCGCCCGCGCCCTTGTCAACGACCCGTTGCTCATTTTCGCCGACGAGCCCACGGGCAATCTTGACACGAAAACCGGCGAGCAGATTCTCCTGCTCTTCGAAACGCTGCACCGGCAGGGCCGCACCGTCATCATCGTGACGCACGACCCGGCAATCGCCGGCCGCGCCCACCGCCGCATCAGCCTGCGCGACGGCAGCGTGATCGAGGACGTGCGCCAGGGCCCCGCATCACCCGCGTAGATGCCACCATGGGAATCATACAGGGCATCATCGTCGGCATGAAGGAAATCTGGGCGCACAAGCTGCGCTCGGCGCTGACCATTCTTGGCGTCGTCCTCGGCGTCGCCGCCCTGGTCGCCATGTTCGCCCTGGTCGAGGGCATGTTCTCCGGCTGGCGCCGCTGGGTCGAGGAGACAGGCGGGCTCGAGCGCGTGGCCGTCACGCCCACGTGGCTGCCCACGGCCCAGGCCCCTTACCGCCGCATCAGACGCGGGATGAACCTTGACGACATGGTGGCTCTGGACAACAACATCGGGGGAATCTCGACTTTTTCACCCGAAATTGCTATAATGGACGCCACCCTGCGCTATCGGAACAAGACGGTGCAGGTGGATCTGCGCGGCGTCACCGCCGGTGTACTGCCCATCAGCAGCTATGAAATGGGCAGCGGAAGGTTCATCGCGGACCTTGACCGGCAGCGCCGCTCGCGGGTGGTCGTGCTCGGCACGTACCCGTCGGATGAGCTCTTTGGCATGTACGTCGACCCGGTGGGCCGGCAGATTCGGATCAACGACGAGCCGTACCGCGTCGTCGGCCTGCTCAAGCACTACGAGGCGCAAGGCGGCCGCGGCCCGCGAACGGGCAACTTCATCGACTGGAAGAACCAGGTCGCCTTCATCCCGCTCGAAACGGCCATGGCGCGCTTCCAGGGCACGCGCGACATCTCGACGCTCAATGTCCGCGTCAGCGACACCAGCCGCCTGCCCGTGCTCATCGAGGCGATGCAGAACGTCCTGTTCCACATGCACCGCTGGCTTCGCAGCGTCCAGTTGCGCAGCCAGGAGGAGATGCTCAACAGGATGTCCGAGCTCAGCGGCGCGTTCAACGTCTCGCTCGGCCTGATCGCCGGCATCTCGCTGATTGTCGGCGGCATCGGCATCATGAACATCATGCTCGCCTCGATCAACGAGCGCATCCGCGAGATCGGCATTCGCAAAGCCATCGGCGCGCGCAACCGCGACGTACTTGTGCAAGTTATTACCGAGGCTGTCGTCCTCAGTGTTGTTGGGGGGCTGCTCGGCCTGGCCGTCAGTCTGCTGTTGACGAAAACCATCGGTACTATGTTGAAGGACACGATGAGCCAGCCGGTCATTCGCACATGGCCGCTGCTGTTCTCGTTTTCCGTGTCCGTTGTGATCGGTATTGTATTCGGTTTGTACCCGGCGATTCGGGCCGCGCGGCTCGATCCCATTGATGCACTCAGATATGAGTAGCGGGCGGCTCCGCCTGCGCTCGGCGGTGGTTCTTGCGGTTCCACCGCGGTTAACACCTGTGTTTGGTATGAAAACATCCATCCCTCCCTCCGGTCGTCGTCTGTTCTGTTGCGCCGTTGTGGCTGCCGCACTGCCGTGCAGCGCCCTGCTCACCAACACCAATGACCTCCCGACCTACAGCGTCGAGGAAATCCTGCATCGCGAGCGCGGGGCGTTCATCTCGACTCCCACAGCGCAGGCGCAACAGTATTTCGCCGCCCAGCTCCCCGAATCGAATGTCTATATCTCGCTCCGGGACTGCATTGTCATGGGGCTCGAGAAGAACCTCGGCCTCACCATCGAACGCTATGCGCCCAACATCTCGAAGGAGGACATCCGCCTGGCAATCAGCGTCTTCGACCCGCAGTTCTACGGCATGATCCAATGGTCCGGCCAGCGCACGCCGCGCCCGTACGAGAAGACGTTCATCACCGGCGACAGCAAGCTTGTCATCGGCAACACCCACAGCGAGAACTTCCAGTACAACGGAAGGATCTTCGGCAAGTTCATCACCGGCCTCGAATATTCCATTGGCATGGCCAATGACCGCTCGTGGACCGAGGGGGGCGAAGGGCTCAACGCCGCCTACAGCACCGCCACCGACGGCTCGCTCGTCATGCCCCTGCTCAAAGGGTTCGGCATCGGCGTGAATCTCGCGCCCGTGCGCATCGCCCGGAACAACCAGCGCATCGCCGAGGTCACCCTCGAAAGCCTGATGCAGGACATGGTCACCCAGATCATTGTGGCGTACTGGAACCTGTACGCGGCACGCGAGCAGCTCAGCGCCTCGTATTACAGCCTGACGCTGGCGCGCGAGCTCCTCTCGATCAATGAGGCCAAAGTCAGCGTCGGCATGGCGGCGCCCATCGACGTCACACAGGCCAAGGCCCGCATTGCCTCGCAGGAGGATGCGCTTCTCGTCGCCGCGAACGCCGTGCGCAATGCCGAGGACATCCTGCGCGGGCTCATCAACTTCGAGATGGACACGTTGCTCAGGCCAAAGGCGTACCAGCCCGCCGCGTACCATCTCATTCCCCTCGAGAAGCCCCAGATCGTCGAGTACGACCCTGAGGAAACCAAGTACATCGCGACCGCCATCCGCGACCGCCAGACGCTCGAAATCGCCTACCTGAACCTCGAGAACACGAAGCAGACCATGAAGGTCGCGCGCAACAACCTGCTGCCCCAGCTCAACGCCCTCGGCTCGCTTGGCTGGCAGGGCGTGGGCGAGAACTTCGACAACGCGTATGACGACGAGTACACCGCCCGCCACCCGCGCTGGTCGGCCGGCCTGGAAGTCCTGGTGCCCCTGTTCTACAACGCCGAGGTCGCCACGTACCGCCAGGCCAAATACCGGCAGCGCCAGGCCGAGTTCAGCATCGAACAGGTCAAGCAGCAGATCGCCATCGAGGTCCGCGCCGCCCTCCGCGCCGTGCAGACCAACCGCAAACGCATCGACGCCTCGCGCGAAGCCACCCGCTATGCCCGTGAGCAGCTCAATGCCGAGCAGGAAAAATTCAACGTCGGCCAGGCGACCACGTACGACGTCCTCCTCATCCAGAACGACCTCGCCAGCGCCCTGAGCGCCGAGATCTCCGCCCTCGTCGAGTGGCGTAATGCCGTCGCTGCCCTCGAGCTGTTCACCGGCACCACCCTTGACAAGAACGGCATCGTGTTCGACAGCTACTCGGCCATGCCGGAAGAGCAGAAATTCATTGACGACTACATCTGGCGCTGAAAAGCGTGGCGCATAACGCCGCGCTTTTCAGGGATACCGTTCGCTATGGCGTCGCGTGAGACGCACCAAAGGTAGGAGGGACATCCCTGTCCCGAATGAATCTGTTGCCGGGCGAGGCAACAGATTCGTGTGATTGGCACCCAATCGTAGCTCTGCGCCTGCATACGCGTGTCAGCATGCACGCGTGGTAGGCCGCGACACCAGTCGTGGCCACACGCTGCGTCAACGTGTCAGCCGGACGCGCGTGTCCCGCGTGTCGACGTGACTGGAGTCGCGTCGTACCCCGCGCGCCGGCGAACGCGTGTCAACCACGCCAGCCCTTATATCGGGATCTCAGAGATTCCGCTGCTTGATCTGACACCGCGCGCATGACCTGGCGTAGTGTCCCGTCATTATCGTGGCAAAGCACTTCACTACTGCCTTCTTTGTGAGGCACTCCGAACTTTGCATATGAAGTTCAGGCGTGTTGCAGGCGCTGATCGCCTGTTAACGCAGTTGTCGCCTCCAATGATTGATGCAATCGCGGTCGCAGCGGTGCTGGCGGGAAGAGCGGGCCGTGACTAGCAACGCGGCGACTGGCCTGAATAATGTGCTGCAATACTTCCTTGCCGCGGCAAAACCGTGCGGCTGCGATCCCCCAGCTCCATTCCTCCCCTTCACCCCTCCACTCTCCCATCATTCCAGCATTCCATCATTCCATTATTCCATCATTCCATTATTCCACCAGTCTTCACTTTGCCGCCTTCTCCGCGTATTCCTTGTACAGTTTCAGATACACCTGGTAGTCCTGGTATGACACGCCGGGCGGGGTCTGGTGGTCAACGCCGGGGATGAACCCGCCGCGAGCCGCGACAGGCACCAGGCGTTCGAACTCGGCGCGGATGGCTGCTTCGCCCTTGTTCATCACCATCTTGTCGTAGTGGCCGATGAAGCGCATGCGCGGGTGGTTCCTGCGCAGCACGGCGATGTCGACACCGGACTGACGTTCGAGCGGGAGGATGCCGTCCAGCCCCGCTTCTTCGAACCATGGCGCCGCCGCCGTTATGTCGCCGTCGGAATCGATGATCGTGAAAATGCCACGCTCACGCAGGCGCGGCACGACGATGCGGTAGTAGGGCAGCATGAACTCGTCGAAGAGCTGTTTCGAGAGCATCGGGCCGTGATTGTAGCTCATGTCCTCGGCAAAGGTCATGAAATCCGGGATGCAGAACTCGCAGACGCGGTCGATGACCCTGAGCATCCACCGGGCCAAGTCGGTGTTCATCCGGTGCATCAACTCAGGGTGGTCATAGAAGGCATAGAAATGGCGTTCGATGCCGAACAGCGTGCGCGGGAACCAGAAGAAGCCGTCGATGGTGAACCAGAGGACGGCATCGCCGCGTTTCTGCTTTCCCGCAAGGCCGCGCCAGAGATCGGGATTGACCGGCCACGCGTCGAGCACCTGGTAGAGGTACTTGTGCAGGGCCTCGTATCCCGCTTCGTCCTCGAGAATGCCTGCGCCATGCGCAACGGGCTTTGGCGCGTCCCAGTGGAGCGGTCTGAACCAGTCCTGGATATAGTGCTCGAGGCCGAAGTGATCGTACAAGGCGTAGCGATCGCTCAGACTGGCAGGAAGGCCTTCGCCGTGCCATCGCTCGATCGTCTTATCCCACCACATAGCCCATTCGACCATGGGCAGGCGGTCGAACGGCTTGAAGTTCATCACGGCCTGGAATCGCTCTCGTGTCGTCATGGCGTTCAACGTAGGAGGGACATCCTTGTCCCGATTGGTTCAACGTGGGAGGCGCATCCTTGCGCCGATATTGCCAAGGAGGTCCTTGGCAGTAATCGGGACAGGGATGTCCCTCCCACCCTATGCGCGTGTCATCCCGTTCTTCACATCTTCAGCCGCAGCGTCTTGATCTCGAACGGTCTGAACGCCAGGGCAATCCTGCCGCCGCGGCAGCCGATGCGCTTTCCGTCCGCTTCGAGCATGTTCGT
>JAAYZF010000213.1 GCA_012514975.1 bacterium | reverse complement strand
GCCGGCGCGGCAAAGTACGTTGATCCATTGAACGGCAGCGACGCGAACGACGGCTCGATCGCCGCGCCGTGGAAGACGCTCGTCAACATCCACAACCTCGCCGATACGGTCTATATCTCGAATTCCGCCGTGTGCTACTTCGGCCCGAGCCATGACCGCAATCCGATCGACGTGACGCTCATGCCCTGGGGCGATGAGCGGCCGACGATCGTGATCAGCAACAACGGGGGAACCGCGGCGATCTACCTGAGCCGCAATCCCGGCCCAGGCAGGGTCGTCATGCGCAATCTGAAGCTCGCGCCTGCCGCCGCGACCACGTTCATCATCTCGCGCTTTGCGGGCGCAAAGACGATCGACGTCGAGAACTGCGAGTTCGACATGAGCAACGGCGGGGCTTCGACCCGGCGGTTCCACCTGCGCACCCAGAACCTGTATTTCCGCTTCTGGTCGAACCTTGTGTACAAGGCTGACACGAGCTCGGGCTACTTCATCAACAGCGAGGAAGTTCCCTACATTTGCGACGTGCGGTACAACCGCTTCTACGACTTCTCGGGCGCGAATCCGGCGATCATGTATGCGGCGAGCGCCGGCGTGGCGGGCATCGTGGCGAACAACACGGCGTGGGGCTGCAACTACATGATGTTCTACAACAACACCGGCGACATGATCCTGACCAACGTCAACAACATCGTCGAGTACGCCAAGATCACCTCCGGCAAACCATGGTTCCGCAGCGCCAGCTCCACCGCCAGGTCGTTCGCCGACTACATCTACTCGGGCGACACCGCTCCCATAACCTTTGACGCCAACACGGTGCAGGGCCCGAGCAACTTCACCGCGCTGTCCGAGGCGCAGATCAAATTCTACAACACGAACGACGTTACGGACCCGCATTTCCTCAAAATCGACATAGGCTCGGTTGCGTGGAACTCGGGCGCCGCGGAGACGTATCCCGAGCTTGGGCTGCCTACGTATGCCGGCTGGGCCGCCGTGCCGGAACCGGCCGCATTCCTCTTCGCCGGCGTGTGCGTCGTGCTCGGAGCGTTGCGCAAGCGCTGACATCCCCGCGCACAGGGGTGCATGCTGTCCGTTCATCCCGGTCACAACCGTGGACGGCGGTTCCCGCTGCCCGCACAGACGGAGTACACATCATGAGAACATGGATTCCCGTCCTCCTCATCGCGGCGTCAATGGCGCATGGCGCGAAGTATGTCGACCCGCTCAACGGGAGTGACGCCAGCGACGGCTCGATGGCTTCCCCGTGGAAGTCACTCCAGAACATCCACCAGCTCGTTGACACGGTCTACGTCTCGAACTCTGCCGTATGCCACTTCGGGCCGCTGAGCCGCACGCCCTATGATGTCACCATCCAGTCGTGGGGCGACGCGATGCCGTCAATCGTGTTCAGCAACACGGACGCGTCGGCGCGCGGGCCGTTCCGCATCGAGGATGCGAACTCGTGGCGCCTTGTGCTGCGCAACCTGCGTCTGGTCTGCCCGATCGAGTTCACGGACGACCGCCTCATCTACCTGCGCAACGCGGGCCGGACGGTTGACATCGAGAACTGCGTCTTCGACATCGCCGTCACGAACACCAACGGCGAGACGATCACGCTGCGCACCCGGGGCGTCTACCTGCGCCTTCATGACAATCTTGTCATCGGCTCGCCCATCAGGCCGCTCGTGAATGCCTTTGGGGACACGACGGACACCGCGTCGACGATCGACTTCCGCTACAACCGCCTGTACCACTGCCGCACCGGGCTGAGCCTGTCGCACTTGTGCAATGTGGTCGTCGCGAACAACACGGCGTTTGCCTCGGACTACCTCGTCCGCGTCTATGTGGGCGACCTCGCGGTCAGCAACATCAACAACATCGTCGACAACGTCACCGGCGGCGGCAGGTGGTTCTACGGCAACGCCGTCGACACGCGCCCGTTCTGCGACTACAATTTCTCGGGCGATTCAGCGGGCAGCACGTACGTCAATCCCGTGCAGGGCGGGAATGACCAGATCGGTCTCACGCCCGCGCAACTGGCGTTCCTCGAAACGAACGACCCACTTAACGAGCTGTTCCTCAAAATCGACAACACCTCCGTCGCCGCGATGTCCGATGCGGCCGGAGCGTACCCGGATCTCGGCCTCGCGGCGTTTGCCGGCTGGGCTGCGCCCGTGCCCGAGCCTGCGGCGCTGGCGCTCGCGTGCGCGGGCATTGCAGTTGGCTTCATCCGCCGCCGCGGCGGATACTGAAGGAGTAATGATGAGAAAGTGCGCTGTTCTTCTGTGTGTGCTGGCAATGACCGCCGGCGCGGCAAAGTATGTCGATCCCCTCAACGGCAGCGATGCGAACGACGGCTCGATCGCCGCGCCGTGGAAGACGCTCGTCAACATCCACAACCTCGCCGATACCGTCTACATTACGAATTCGGCGGTGTGCTACTTCGGCGATTCCCATAACCGCGGGCCGCAGGACGTGACGCTGCGCCCGTGGGGCGATGGCACGCCCACGGTGATTGTCAGCAACAGGACGGGCACGGCCGCCATCTATCTGAACAATGCGGCCCAGCAGGCCATCCACGCCTTCGGCATCAAGTGGACCGTGGCATCCGACTTCGCGGGCATCATCTTCTACGGCCGGCTCGGCGCGCGGACGATCGAGGTGGTGAACTGCGAGTTCGACATGACGGGCAGCGTTGCCGCGGCCCGCCGGTTCCACCTGCGCAACACGGGCCTGCTCTTT
>JAAYZF010000212.1 GCA_012514975.1 bacterium | reverse complement strand
ACGTGCCGGAGCGCCAGAGCGAGTGGCCGACATGGAGCACGTCGATGGGGAGCCGCGGGTCGGGCTTGACGCTGGTGAGGTGGCACTCCAGGTCGCCCGGTATTGCGGAGAGAACGGGATACCGCTTTGAACGCGCCATGAGTGTATCATACCCAATTCAGTCGCGCATGGCAAGTTAAAGAATATCCATGCGGAAACAAACTCTGGCCATTCCGTCCGGCGGCTTCCGCGTGCTATACTGACTGCGGATATCCGGGGAGGTCTGCAGGCACGGTGCCCGCAGGCGCGACGCCGGCAAACCCTCGCAGGAGACGGGATGAGACGGATTGCTCCCTGCCTTGTGTTCCTTGCATTCCGCGTCTGCGCCATTGCGGCGGAAACGAACACGCCGGCGGCATGGATGGCCACCGCCACGAACTGGCTGGCGCAGGAGCGCGCCTCCGAAGCCACGAACGCGCATCTGTATGCCGTGCGGCGCGGCGGCGCGATAGCCACCGATCCCTACTTCTACGGCACGCTCGGCAGTGTGCCGCCCGCTGACAGCAACTGGTACAACACCTTCACCAACTTCCTCCATCCGCGGGGAACGAACATCATCGCGCGTTGGCTCGATGGCGGCGCGCTGACGGCCGAGGAGCGCGAGTACCAGCAGACGCTCGCGGCCTACGTCATGTGGCGGGCCCACAAAATCATCCGCACAAACACCGTTTCGCGAACGCCGGAAGAGCGGCGTTGGTACGACTTCTACACAAACGCCAACATGCTGGGCCGCTCGACGCTCGCGCGCGGCTATACGAACGGCGTGTTGACGGACGCGGACATCGAGGTGTTGCGCTGCTACGGGCTGTATGTTGACACGACGTGCACGGGCGGCAAGGTGCTGCCCTTTCACCTTGGCCTGGCGCCGCTTGGGCTGACGAATGTGGGAATGGCCGCTCCCGACTTCCGTCTGACGCGCTTTGATGCAGTCACGCGCCGCCCGGGCTTCCCGCCCGCACCCGGTTTCGAGATCACACGGCACGTGACCTCGGAACTCGTGTTCGAGCTCTTGCAGCCAATGCCCGGCTTCGCCGTCACGAACATCGCGGGCAGAGTGTGCGCCGTGTCGCGCCCGGAACGGCTGGCACCGCAGCCGGGAGAGTCGCCGGGCGATGTTGTTCAGCTATCCGACTATCGTGGCACGAAAGCCGTGTTGCTGATCTTCGTCGAGCCGAGCGATACGTACACCTGGCACGGCAGGCTGTTGCCCAGACTTGAGCCGCTCTTCCAAGCGTATCGCGACCGGATCGCGGTCTTCGTGATCCATTCGACCATTCATGACACGCGGATGGCGTGGAACGGCATGTTTGCGCCGAAGGAGCACTGGTCCCTTCATTCGCTCACGCTCGAACAGCGCGCCGCGGGCTCCCAGATGGTGTACATGACGTATCCGCACCTGACGATCACGTACCTCCTGGACAACCTGTGGCAGACGACGCGCAACGACTACTTCGACGACGGCGGCGGCGCGGAGATGCGTCTCATCGACATGGACGGGACGATCGCGTACGGCGGCGGGCCCATCCCGGGCTGCGTCGGCCTCGAGACGAGCTACAAGAAGATCGACCAGCACCAGACTATGCGGATGCAGTGCGTGTCGCAGTACATGGACGCGCTCGTGCGCAACAACCTTGCGCACAACCCGGCGTTCGCATGCCGCCATCCGCACGTCACGAGCTGGTGGTGGTCGGCGACACTCGAAAGCGCGCGAATCCTGGCCGTTGACACGAATGCCATGACGGCGCTGGTGGCCAGCGGGAGCAGCAACGTCCTGTTCGCGCTGACGGCGGAGACACGCGGGATGATCGACCGCGCCGCGGTGCCGGTGACGGCGTTCGCGAGCAACCAGACAGTTAACATACTGTACCGGCACGGCGGTGGCGCGCGACAGATCTGGGCCGACGTCAACTACAACACGTATCGGCACCGCACGGGTACCATCTGGCTGGGCGGGCGCGTCACGGCGGTTGACGGCGCAAACCGGCTGCTCAGCGTCGAACGCAACCGGCCCGTCGCACAGGAGCAGCATGGCTACTGGTTCTGGACGAACACCGCGGCAAGCTCGACCGACATGGGCGTCATCACCAATCGCGGCGTCGTGCGACGCTGGATCGAGCAGGACACTGCGAGCAACCGGCAGTACCGGTTTGCCTTGGACGCCGCGGCACACGTTTTCACCAACGGCTGTGACGCCATGGTGGAAGACCTCCAGCCGGGCATGGCGGTTGGGATACAGTACCTTTCCTTTCAGGACGGCATGGCCACGGTGTACCCAATGGAAGTGCATGCATTCACCATCATTCCCGAGCCCGGCTGTGCGACTGGCGCGGCAGTACTTGCCTCCGCCGTGCTGGGAAGGGCGCTGCAACGAAGAAGGGACGGCAGTGAAGACTGAACGTGCAGGCCCGACGGCAGTGGTGACGGGCGGCAGCTCGGGCATCGCGAAGCTGTTCATGCGCGGGTCACTGCGCTTCGTCCCGCTGCTTCTCCAACTCCTTGCGCTCCGTGACGCAATAGAGCCCTTCGCCCGCGTGCGCAGGCTTGAAGCACATGTTGCACGAGATGCATGAAGCGGGCGCCGTGTCGCCCGCGCGCCAGCGTCCCACCAATCCCGGTTCGCGGATCAGCGGCCGGCTCAGCGACACAAAATCCGTTACGCCCGATGAGACGAGGGCGCTGGCTGTCGCCACATCCCTGATTCCACCGACGAGCATCAGCGGCACACGCACGTGCTGCCGGCATTGCTCAGCGGCGGCGCGGTAATAGACTGTCTGCTTCCTGCCGCGGCGGACCGGCACATTGTTTCCTGAATAGTGCGTGCCGCCGCTGAGCTCGATGGCTGAAATGCCTGCCTGTTCGAGCATCACGGCCACCGCGCACGATTCGTCCACCGTCATGCCTCCCTCGACAAAATCCTCGGAGTTGATCTTGATCATCACGGGATAGTCGCGGCCGACGGCGGAACGAATGGCGCGCACCGCGTCGACGACGATGCGCGCGCGGTTCGCGATCGCGCCGCCATACTCATCGGTGCGCTTGTTGTAGTAAGGCGAGAGGAACTGGCTGAGGAGATAGCCGTGCGCCGCGTGGATTTGCACGCCATCGAATCCGGCGCGCCGGGCCCGCGCGGCCGCGGCGGCAAAGGCGCTGACGGTCGCGCGGATGTCATCGGGCGACATGACGCGCGCCTCGACGCCCTCGGGAGCCTTCGTGACGCTCGGGCCGATCGGCTGCAGACCGGTGAGCTTCTGCGCGGCCTCGATGCCTGCATGGGCAAGCTGAAGGACAATGCGGCCGCCCGCGTCATGCACGGCGGCGGCCATGGCCGTGAGGCCGGGGAGCATCGCATCGTTGTGCACGCCGAGCTTGCCCGGGCCGGCCTGGCCTTCAGCGCTGACGTACGAGTGGCCCGAGATGATCAAGCCCACGCCGCCGCGCGCGAGCTGCACCATCAGATCAATGAGCGCCGGCGTTGCCGTGCCGTCAGGGGCAGCCATCCCTTCCCAGGTGGCCGAGCGCACGAAGCGGTTACTCAAGTGCAGGGGACCGATTGTTGTCTGTTCGAAGAGTGTTGGCATAGGGGACAGCCCGTGGTGTGTTAGCAGCAAACAGCATCTGGATCCGTCTGCTCCGCCTGATCCGTCTGATCAGTCCAGTCCGTCTGATCACGCATTATGATACACAAAAACCAATGCGGCGGCAAGCATCTCATTCTGGTATAATGTCTCATGACCTCGCGTGAACGGACACTGCGCTCTCTCGCGCATCAGCCTGTCGACCGGCTGCCGGTCGATTTCTGGGCGTCCGATGCGATGATCGCCAGGATCGAATCGGCGTTCAGCACATCCTACCGGGCATTTCTCGATGCGCACGACATTGACCTGCGTTACATCGACGGCCCTGCGTACATCGGCCCGGCGCTTGAGAACGGCAGGGATATTTGGGGCGTGCCCCGCGTCACCGTGCGCGTGCCCGTGAAGTACGGCACTGAAGTCTACAAGGATGTCACCGATTTCCCCCTCGCGCGCGCAACGGCTGTTGCCGATGTCGAGCAGTATGACCACTGGCCGTCGCCCGACTGGTTCGACTACTCGCCGGTGAAGGCGCAATGCGATGCGTTGCACGAACAGGGCCGGGCAGTCGTATTCATGGGCGACCGGATGAACCGGGTGGCGCAGTTGAAGCCTGCCATGTACATCCGCGGCGTCGAGAACATCCTCATGGACCTCGCGCTCAATCCTGACATCGCCCATGAGATCATCAACAGGATCAGGGCGTTCTACGAAGAGTATCTGCGGCGCATCCTCGATGCGGCGCGCGGCGGGATTGACATCGTGTTCACGGGAGACGATTTCGGCTCGCAGAACGGGCCGCTGATGTCGCTTGCGATGTGGCGCGCGTTCATCCGCACCGGGTTCGGCTCGTATATCAGGATCGCGAAAGACCATGGCTGCACCGTGATGCATCACACCTGCGGCGCGGTGAGCGAGATGCTGCCGGACATGATCGACTGCGGGCTCGATGTGCTGCAGTCGGTGCAGCCGGAGGCGGCGGGCATGTCGCTTGCGGCGCTGAAGAAACGGTACGGCGCGCGGATTGGGTTCCACGGCGGAATATCGATCCAGCAGACGCGCCCGTTCGGCACGCCGGCCGACATCGAGCGGGACGTTTCAGCCATCAGGAAGCTCTTCAAGGACGATGGCGGCTACATCTTCTGCACGGCGCACAACATCCAGGCCGACACGCCGATCGAGAATGTGGCGGCATTGCTCGAGGCGTACAGACACCATCCTGGAGCATCCGGCTGAAGCGTCCCAAGCCATCTTCACATCGCGCGGAGGAAATGCTACAATAGTATAGTAGTATGGCCCGGCACGGGCCGTCTTCAGAGCGGTAATCCCGGGAAGTGATGTACCCATGCTTCACGTTGTTCCTTCACCCCTCACGAGCGTCACTGCGCTGAACAGCATCGCACACGCATGGCGGCCATGACGGCGGCTGCTGCAACGGCGAACGGCCACGTGGCCGCCATCGCGGACGAAGTGCGCAGATCCGCCGAGGCGCTTCTGGCGGCCGGGGAGAAGCTTGTCGCGGCCGAGCACAGCGATCTTGACCACACGGCGGCATTCAACGAGGCGGTCCTTGTCGTCACCGACCGGCGGCTGCTTGCATGCCGTCGGCGGAACGGGAGACTTGATCCGGGGGTGGAGATTGCGCTGGGCGACGTGCGTTCGCTGAAGCGGCGCGAGCTGCAGGGCCTGTGCCTGCTCGAAGCGTACACGCGCGACGCGGCGGTTCCCGTGGCGTGCTATACGCGGTCGCGCCTTCGCGAGTTCGACCTGCTGATCGAGGCGGCACGGCCGCTGCTCCAAGCGCAGCCCGATACGCCCGCGGACGGCGGGGCGGGGCGCAACGGTTCATCATGGGATCCTGAGGGCGCGCAGCAGCACAAGCTGTGCCCCACCTGCGGGAAGCCGATTCCGCACCGCATCGGTTTCTGCCCCGACTGCATCGACCGGCGGCGGCTGATGCTGCGGCTGCTGGGGTGCGCGCGGCCGTACGTGTGGCCCATGGTCGGCGGCCTGGTGCTGATGCTGCTGATCACCGCGGTCGAGATGACGCAGCCGCTGCTCACCAAGGTGCTTGTCGACGACGTGATCCCGCACGCGAACATGCACCTGTTCGTCTGGGTCGTCCTCGCCATCGTCGGCATCTACATCTTCAGCTCGCTGTTCTCGGGGATACGCTCGTACATGCTTGCGTGGCTCGGCGAGAAGATTGTGCATGATCTTCGCCGCGAGGTATACGGCCATCTCCAGACGCTCTCGCTTGATTTCTACGATCAGCGGCAGACGGGATGGATCATGGACCGTGTGAGCGCGGACACGAGCAACCTGCAGAATTTCCTT
>JAAYZF010000211.1 GCA_012514975.1 bacterium | reverse complement strand
GCGAGTCGAGGATTTCGCGCGCGGTAATGTCATAGATGAGGGACATTGCAGTTCTCCATACGGCAGGTTAATGTCGCGGGAAACGCCGTTCATTACAGTGTTTCCGAATGCCGTACAGTATAGCAAAAGGGGCGCGGCAAGTCAAACGTGGAACGGCATCGCCGACCGCGTTCGCCGACTGGCAGGCGCCGGCCGGCGCGTGTTCGTTCGGGGCGTCCATCGCACCTTGAGGCGCATTTCCACATGAGCCACCGCTCGGGGTTGCGTTTTCACGTCAATTTTGGTATAGTGATACCAGATTCGACGCATTTCGCATAACTCGGACACTCGGAGGCTGTATGAACGACAATGCAACACCCACGGTCACCCCGGCACCGCCACCGCCACCGCCGGAGGCTCCGCAGCAGAAGGTGGACGTCAAGATCGGCGACTGGCTGTCCGCGGGCTGGAAACTGTTCGCGGCGGACTGGCTGAAGGCATCCGTCGCGATGCTGATCGCGCTGGTGATCGGCATGGTCACGTGCCTTTTGCTCTGGGGCCCGATGACGGTGGGCCTTTACAAGTGCTACCTGAAGAAGGCGCGGGGGCAGGACTACGAATACGGCGAGCTGTTTGACGGTCTCAAGACGCAGTTCATCCCGTCGTTCCTGCTGATGCTGATGTTCTGGGTGGTCATCATCGTGCCGTCGGTCGTCCTGGGATTCATCCCGTGCGTCGGCAGCATCATCAGCATGGTCTGGTCGTTCGTGGTAAGCGCGTTCATTCCGTACGCGTTCTACAAGATGGCCGATGCGCAGGCGCCGGTTCAGGTCGGCTCCCTCGTGGATTTGCTCAAAGACGTGTACGCCAAGATGCAGCCTGCGCTGCCCATGATGGTTCTCTGGGTGATTGTGGCCGGCATCATCGGCCAGGCCGGCGTGATCGCCTGTGGTATCGGCGTCTTTGCCAGCAGTGCGTTCGCCGCGCTTGCCCTTGCGGTGAGCTACCTCGAGGTATTCAAGGGCGAACAGGCGGTCATCCCGCAGCAGTAGCCCGGGAGGCCGGCACGCCGCCCGGCGGCCATGGCTGCCGTATGCCGCACATGGCAGGATGGCATTTGTCGCATGGGAGTGTGGAGAGTTGAGCCTATTGATCGCAACGGCCGCGCCGGATACGCGGCCGTTGCTCTTTGTCTGGCGCTCGTGCCGGTCCATCTGGCCCTGTTGCGCCTCACGGGCATTCCTTTTCTCGTCAACTGCACCTTTCATGAACTCACGGGCCTGCCCTGCATGTTCTGCGGCCTGACGCGCTCGGTGCAGGCGCTGCTCCGGGGCGATGTCGCTGCATCGCTCCGCTGGCATGCGCTGGGCCCGATCATCTTCATCTGCATCGCCGTGTTCGGCGCCGGCTGTCTCCTGGCCGCGCTCACCGGCTGGTGCATCCACCTCACGGCAGCCGGCAAACGCGCTGTCCGCGTTGCCTCGTATGCCGTTGCCGCACTTGCGCTGGTCTATTGGGCGCTGCGACTTGCCGGCGCGTCGTTTGCCGCGTTCCCGGGATGAAACCCATCCCTGTCGCGACTCGAGAGACGCGCGTCCCGGCCGGATGTGCAGTGCCATGGCCACTGCCCGCCGCGGGGATGCGCCTCCTACGCCGTGCGCCCGAAACGCGGCAATTTGACCGCCCGGGGCAAAAGAGGGTACAATATTGTTAATGAAATCCACCTGCGCGCTATCCATGGAGCGACTGCACACGCATGCAGCGCTGTGCCTGTGCGCTCTTTTCCTCGTGCTTGGCGCATCGCCCGCCCACGCCCTGTCGCGCTGGACGATTCTCGTCTATCTCGATGGCGACAACAATCTCGAGCCCGACGGCATCAATGACGTGAACGAGATGGAAACTGTCGGCTCGGACTCGAACGTCAACATTGTCGTCCAGTTCGACCGCATCAGCGGCTATGATTCGAGCAATGGCAACTGGACGGACTGCCGGCGGGCGAAGATCATCAAGGACGGCAACACGGGCACGATGGGTTCGTTCGACCTATCGCTGCCCACCTGTGCCGGCATCGGCGAGGTGAACATGGGCGACCCGGCGACGCTGAGCAATTTCGTCGCATGGGGCATGGCGACGTACCCGGCGGAGCAGTACATGCTGGTGCTCTGGAACCACGGGGGCGGGTGGGAGCTGGCGCAGGCCGCGCTCGCGGCGGCAGGCGGCAAGACGGGGCATTTCAAGGCAGTGTGCTGGGACGATTCGAGCGGCGGCGATTGTCTCTACACGCGCGAAGTCCGTTCCGCGCTCGAGCATCTCCCCACGCTGTCGGTCATTGGCTTCGACGCGTGCCTCATGGCGATGATCGAGGGCGCACGCGAGCTCGCACCCTATGCCGACTACTTCGTGGCCTCCGAGGAGGTCGAGCCCATGGCCGGTTGGGCCTACGGCAAGATCCTGGCCCGCTTGGATGGGGCGAGCGACACCAGCCCGCGCGAGCTGGCACAGGGCATGGTGACCGATTTCGCCCGGTCCTAT
>JAAYZF010000210.1 GCA_012514975.1 bacterium | reverse complement strand
TCTTCTCCTGCTCGCGTGAAAAAGACGCAGCCGGAAGCGGCGAGATGGAGTTATCCGCGGATTCCGTCCAGTACATATCAAGCAACCGCGTGACAGCCAAGGGCTCTGTCAGTATAAGAGCAGGCGGCTACGAACTGGCCGCGGATGAGGTCACGTTCAGCACTACGTCGCATGTGGCAACCATTCCAGGCCCGCGCCAGGGAATCAGGGCTGCCAACACCGCACAGCGGAGCGCAACAAACGAGCTGGTGGTCGTCGTGCCGGAGGGGAAGCATCTCAAGATAACGGTCGGAGCGAGGACCATCCTCGCGTCTGCCGCGGAAGTGGACTTGGAGAGGAAGCGCTTCAGGCTCGAGGGGCCGGTGGAAATCCACTCTGTGAAGTGACGACCGCAGCGCACGGGGCGGACGGATCATTGGCGACGCGGTCCACTGCGTCCATGTGTCCATTCGTGAGCAGCGGTCCTACCGTGATTTCCCGCCGGCAGTCCTGTGCTCGTCGAGCCAGGCGTAGAGCGCGTCGTTCGTGTACGTCGCGGTCCACGCGTCGTGTTTGGCATCGGGATAGATGGTAAACTGGACATCCGCGCCGCGTTTCTTCAATGCATCGACCATGGTCTGTGATTCGGCAATGGGAACCACGTTGTCCTGCGCGCCATGGAACACCCAGAACGGCAGGCGCCGCATCCGCCATGCGTCATTCGGATTGCCGCCGCCGCAGATGGGCACGACGGCGGCCCATTTCCACGGATATTCGCCCGCGAGGCGCCACGCGCCGAACCCGCCCATGCTCAGCCCTGTCAGGTAAATCCTGTTCGTGTCCACGCGGTACGTCGCGATGATCTCGTCAATCAGCGGCATCAGCAGGTCGGCCGACCACCATTCGCCCGACGGGCATTGGGGTGAGAGAACGATGTACGGATACTGCCTGCCCTCGGCAATCAGTTTCGGCGGGCCTTGTTTTTTCACCTTGTCGATGCTCCCGCCGCGTTCTCCCGAGCCGTGGAGGAACACCATCAGCGGCCATTCCTGCGTCGTGCGTGTGCCATACGCTCCAGGCAGATAGAGCAGGTAGTTGCACTTGACGTTCTTCGTGATCGTCTTGTCAAACGCGCACGCGTACTGGCCGGGAGTGGCAACGGGCTGGTGAGAAGAGCAAGCAGCGAAGACGAGAGGGAAGGCGAGGAGAGTGACCAGTCCTTTCATAATGTCCATTGCGTCCATTGTGTCCACTGCTTCACGCCAGCCCAGCCTGAGGATGGGCTGGCGTGAAGGCAGCAGGTGCCGGCCTTGTGGAGCATCTACACGGTGAAGCGCCCTGCAACGAGCTTAACCAAAGGTTTCATGCCCTCAAAGCGTTTCTCTTCAACGCCGATCAGCGCGAGCGGGTTCGAGTACCCCACGCGCCACAGCCCTGCCTCGTCCACCAGGTTGAGCGAGGCGAGATGATTGATGCACTGCAGCATGGTGGCCGACGAGCCAGCGAGGGTGCCCGTCTCGGGCGAGTGCAGCCGGCCGCTCGGCTCGATGACGACTTTGATGTGGAAACACTCGTACTCGCCGGGCGGCATGCCGGCGACCGGCGCGGAGTCGCTGACGACGATGAAGCGTTCGATGCCCTTCGCGCGCAGCGCGGTGATGGTGTACACATCGGGGAGATGGTGGCCGTCCGTGATGAACGAGCAGGAGAGCTTGTCGCACGCAAGCTGCCAGAAGATCATGCTGTGGCGCGGCGTGTGCGTGGGCGGGGCGGCATTGCCCAGGTGCGTCGAAAGTCTTGCGCCCGCGTCAACAGCTGCCTGCAGCGCCTTCTCGCCCGCCGCGCTGTGGCCGATGGCGACGACGGTGCCGTGCGCGCTGGCATGCGTGATGAGCGGAACCGCGCCGTCCACTTCCGGCGCGACGGTGATGATGCGGATGTTCCCCTTGGCAAGGTCCTGCAGCCGCTTGAACGCCTCGACGCCCGGTTTCACCATGAACTGCGGCTTGTGCGCCCCACGCGCGCCGTCGGCCGGCGAAATGAACGGCCCCTCGAGATGCAGGCCGAGCAGGTGCGGCGCAAGGTCCGGTTCACCCATCGCGCGGACGATCACCGCGATGTTCTCTTCGTACACCTGTTGCGGCGACGTGATGATCGTGGGGCAGTAGGCGATCGTGCCGCGTTTCACCAGCGCCAGTGTCGCGCGGCGCACGGCGTCGACCGTCAATCCCGGCGTCGAGAAATCGACGCCCATGAACCCGTTGACCTGCAGATCGACAAATCCTGGATGCATAGTGTCTCCTTCAAATCTGTTGCTGGACGGCGCAACATATTTGTGATACCAACAAGGTGGGAGGGACATCCTTGTCCCGAATAGCGCGCTCTAGTGCGCGGCGGTCTGGTGGGCCGGAGCCCACCGTCGGCGCACGGATGCGCCTCCCACGTTGTTCTCCGCGCCCTTCAGGCGCAGGTCCGTGAACTCAGTTGCTTCATGACCATTCCAAGCTCCCTGCGCTGCCAAATCACCCGCAGGTATCACAATTCCGTTGCGCGATGCGCTGCGGAATTGTTTAGACGCCCGAGAACGCGCTGAACCCGCCGTCCACCGGCACGGTAACGCCCGTGACGAACCTGCTTGCGTCGCTGCACAGCCAGAGCAGCGTACTCAGCAGGTCCTCCGGCTGGCCGTAGCTGCCTTGGGGCGTCGCGCGGAGAATCGATTCGCCGCGCGGTGTCGGCTTGCCCGTCTTTTCGTCCGT
>JAAYZF010000209.1 GCA_012514975.1 bacterium | reverse complement strand
GGGGTACGACGCGACTCCAGTCACGTCGACACGCGGGGCACGCGCGTCTGGCTGACATGTTGTCGCACCGTGTGGCCACGACTGGAGTCGCGGCCTACCACGCGAGCATGCCGACGCCTGTCCGCTGCAATCGCGTGCAAGCCGGCACGGAGGATACCCATGTCCGCCGGCGCGTGGGGTACGACGCGACTCCAGTCACGTCGACACGCGGGGCACGCGCGTCTGGCTGACACGTTGACGCGGCGCGTGGCCACGACTGGAGTCGCGGCCTACCACGCAAGCATGCCAACTCGCGTCCGCCGGGCGTTGACAGGCCGCGCACACGATTCATAAATTCCCTGCGTCGTGTGCAGGGAATTTTCCCGCGCACACGGTTCATAAATTCCCTGCGTCGTCTGCAGGGAATTTTCCCGTTTGACTAACCACGCCCTTTCATGTATACTCATTCCCCATGAACAAGGGGAACGATCATATGTGCGGTATTTGCGGCTTCATAGACAAACATTCCTCACTGAGCGACCCGCTCGCCACACTTAACGCCATGTGCGGCACCATGGTCCACCGCGGACCTGACGATGCGGGCTCGTTCATCCACGGCCGCACCGCCCTCGCCATGCGCCGCCTGAGCGTCATCGACCTCTCGACCGGCCATCAGCCCATCCACAACGAGGACAAAACCGTCTGGACGGTCTTCAACGGCGAACTCTACAATTTCAGAACGCTGCGCGCCCGGCTTCTCGAACGGGATCACACCTTCCGTACTCAGAGCGATACAGAGGTCATTGTCCATGCCTACGAGGAGTACGGCATCGATTTCCTCAAGGAAATAGACGGCATGTTCGCCATCGCGCTCTATGACACGAAAAAGGACCTCCTCATCCTTGCCCGCGACCGCGCGGGAGAGAAACCGCTCTATTATGCCAACCTTCCCGGCGGCTTCGTCTTCGGCTCGGAGATCAAATCGCTGCTGAAGTTCCCCTCCGTTGGCAAAGAGATCGATCCGGTCTCCTTGCAGCAGTTTCTGCTGTTCAGTTGCATCTTCATTCCCGGCTCGATCTTCCGCGACATCAGGAAGCTGCCCGAGGGCAGTTTCCTGATGGTGCAGAACGGCGTTGCCGGCGAAGCGGCGGCGTATTGGAGCCTTTCATTCTCCGACCCGCCCGAGCGGCGAACGGAAAGTGAATGGATCGGGATGGTCGATGAAACACTGCATCAAGCCGTCGTCAGACGCCTCGAGTCGGATGTCCCGCTCGGCGTCTTCCTCAGCGGCGGCCTCGATTCGAGCCTGGTTGTCGCGCACATGTGCCGCGTGCTCCCGCCCGAGCGCGTCAAGACGTTCAGCATCACGCTTGACGACCCGGCGTACGACGAGTCGAAATGGTCGCGCTGGGCCGCGCGGCTCATGAAGACGGACCATCACGAGTTCCAGCTCTCGGTGGACGGCATGGCCGATGTCATCGACCACGTCCTTGCCAACATGGACGAGCCGATGGCTGATTCGTCCATCATTCCGACGCACGTCGTGTCGAAACTCACGCGCGAGCACGTCACCGTGGCTCTCGCGGGCGATGGGGGAGACGAGGTCTTCGGCGGCTACCCCAAGTACTTCGCCCAGCGGTGGGCCGAAGTGCTGCGCCATGTGCCCCCGGGCATGCGACGCTGGCTGATCGAGAAGCCATTGTCGCTCCTCCCGTCGCCTGACGGGAGCGTGTTGCTCGGCCAGAACAAGATCGCCGCCTTCTTCCGCGGCATTGACGAGCACTACGCCCTGCGCAACCAGCTCTGGGTCAGCGCGTTCCAGCCTTCCGACCTCGCGGCGCTGACAGGCCATGCGCTCGACCCAAGGGCGTTTGACCCGGTGCTCACGCGGGCGGCGCAGTATCGCGGC
>JAAYZF010000208.1 GCA_012514975.1 bacterium | reverse complement strand
CTTCCCGAGCACATCGAGAAAGCGCTGGCGGTCTTCGTCATCGAGGAACACGTCCTCGCGGTTGTTCCCGCGGTTGGTGACGTGGTACCAAAGGCCTGCGTCCTGGAAGCGGAGTGGTCGTGCCATGGAGTTAGTGTAGCAGAATGGCCCATGAAAGTCAATAGTCAGTCCCTGACCCTACTATCCCCTGACCCTACTATCCCCAAGTCCTGACCCCAATCTTCCAACTGATGCGTGGTCCCCTGTTGCGCCATGCGTAGACTTCGGTGTCGTATGTCTCAGTGACCGTTACCGATTACCGAATACTGATTACCAGTTACTGCTTGTCCTCTGTGACTCTGTGGCTCTGTGGTGAAAAGGGTCGTTCTCAAGAACTCCCATCGGGACAGGGATGTCCCTCCTACCCTCCATCGGGACAGGGACCCCGCCTTGCTGGGCAAGTGTCCCTCCTACCCTCCATCGGGACAGGGACCCCGCCTTGCTGGGCAAGTGTCCCTCCTACATCCCATTGGGGCATGATCCCCTTCCAGCCGATGGCGCACTTTGGTATAATGTGCACAATCATGGATTCAGAGTGCGAACTATCTGATGCGGCCGGCAGACAGCGGCCGCTCCCCTATCACCAGGGCGTGTCGTTTCCGCCCGCGTACATCCAGGCAAGCACACACGTGCTCGAGACTGCCTTGCGCAGCGTGGCCGCGTATGCATCATGGCGGCCGCATGACCCGGGGCCGGCCTGCGACATCGACACGCGGTACGCCGCGCTGCCCTCGCTGACAAAGAAAGACATCCGCGCGCATTTCCCCGCCGGGCTTCTCCTGCCGGGGAAGGATCTCGAGAAAGGCCTTGCGTCCGGGGCCATCTGGTTTGTCGAGACGAGCGGGACGACGGCGGACCAGGTGACGAACATCTGGTGCCAGGAGTGGTGGGACGCGTCCGAGCGTGCGTCCTGGGGGCTGAACAGCGAGATCAGCCGCATCGCCACCGGCGGCCATCCCGAGGCGATCCTTGTCAGCCCGCTCAACGTGGGGATCGTGGGCAGGAACGGCCTGCTTCCCATGCATGAACGCATTGCCGACCAGTACCTTTTCCTCAACGAGGTGATGTACCCGTCGGAGTGGACGGACGCGTTGCTTGACCGGATGGTGAGCGAGCTGAACTCGTTCCAGCCCGTGGTTCTCGAGGGCAACCCCTCGCTGCTGGCGATCCTGGCGCGGCACATTGTCAGGCGCGGCGCCCGCGTGCATCCGCCGGGCGCGATCGTGCTCACGTACGAGTTCCCGTCGAGAATCCACGTGCGGCAGATTCGCATGGCATTTCCGGGCGTGCCGCTGGCCAGCTCGTACGGTTCGACGGAAGCGGGGTACGTGTTCATGGAGTGCGAGCATGGGCGTCTGCACCAGAACGCGGAGTACTGCCGCGTGGACTTCCAGCCGTTCAAGGAGGAGCACGGCGGCCCGGCCGTCGGCCGCGTGCTGCTGACGGTATTGAACCATCCGTGGTGTTCGCTGGTGCGGTTTGACGTGGGCGACCTAGCGCGGCTTGACGCGCGGGGGGCATGCCCGTGCGGCCGCGGCGGTGGCATGGTGCTCGAAGGCATCGAGGGCCGCGCAGTCAATGTCACGCTCGCGCCTGACGGCCGGGCGCTCACCCAGGCGCGCGTGGACGACGCGCTGGCCGCCGTGGACGTCATTGACGAGTACCGGCTCGAACAGCGGGCCGGGGCGGAGTACGAGCTGATGTTCGCCGCCGGCGCCGACGCCCCGCGCGACGTGGAAGGCGCCGCCGCCGCCGTGCTGCACGCGCTGTACGGCCCCGACGCGCGGATCGCCGTGCGCCGCGTCGGGCAGGTGCCTCCCGAAGCGTCGGGCAAGTACCGGCTGGCGCGCGCGGCGTTTCCTGTGACACCCGGTTATCTTCTGGACGCACGGTACGCGCTTCTGTGACCTTCAACGAACTGACAACGAGTGGCATCGAGCGCGCGGGGCTGGTGTTCCGCGCGTTCAGCTCGCGGAACTACCGGCTGTATTTCATCGGCCTGAGCGTCTCGGTGATCGGCTCGTGGATGCAATCGACCGCGATGAGCTGGCTGGTCTACCGGCTTACAGGCTCCGCCATGCTGCTTGGCGTGATCGCGTTCCTCGCGCAGGTGCCGAGCCTCGTGCTCACGCCGCTGGCAGGCGTGCTGCTCGACCGGATCGAGAAGCGGCGCGTCATCATGTGGACGCAGGTGCTCGCCATGGCGCAGGCGGCGGTGCTGGCGACGCTCGTGCTGACGGGCGTGATCGCCACATGGCACCTGGTCGTGCTGAGCCTTGCGCTTGGCATGGTCCACGCGATCGACGCGCCCGCACGCCAGTCGTTCGTCGTGCACCTTGTGGGCCGCAAGGATCTTCTTGGCAACGCGATCGCGCTGAACTCGACGATGTTCAACGCCGCCCGGCTCGTCGGCCCGTTCGTGGCAGGGATACTCGTGGCGTCGGTGGGCGAAGGGATTTGCTTTCTGATCAATGCCGTGAGCTACGTTGCGGCGATCACCTCGCTGGGCATGATGCCCGCCGGGCTCGGCAAGCCCACCGGGCCGCGCAAGCATTTTCTCCACGAGCTGCACGAGGGGTTCGCCGCCGCATTCAGCTTCATGCCGCTGCGCACGCTGATCATGCACGTGGCGTTCATCAGCCTCGTCGGCATGTCGTACAACGTGCTTGCGCCGATCTTTGCGCGCGAAGTGCTGCACGGCGACGCGCGGACGTTCGGCTGCCTGACGGCGGGCGTGGGGTGCGGGGCGCTGTGCGCGGCGCTCTTCCTCGCGTCGCGCAGGACGGCGGTGGGGTTGAGCAGCGTGGTCGCCGTGGCCACGGGGCTGCTTGGCGTCAGCCTTGTCGTCTTCTCGCAGTCGCGCGTGTTCGCCCTCTCGCTGGGCGCGATGGTCGTCGCGGGCTTCGGCGCGCTCGCAACCCTCGCCTCGTGCAATACCCTCGTCCAGACGATTGTCGACGACCGGAAGCGCGGACGCGTGATGGGCATCTACATGATGTTCTTCCTCGGCGTCGCCCCTTTCGGCTCCCTGCTGATGGGCTGGCTCGCACAGACGATCGGGGCGCCCACGACGCAGATGCTCAGCGGGCTGGCATGCATTGCGGGCGCGCTGGCGTTCTCCACCAGGCTGCCCGAGATGCGCAGGCTGAAACGCCCGCTCTACATCGAGATGGGCCTGCTGCAGAGCACGAACGGCAGGTGAACACCGGCGCTCCCTGCCTTCTCTCCCTCTCCTCCTCTCCCCGACGCATCATTCCATCATTCCACCATTCCACCATTCCATCATTCCATCCTTCCATTCTTCCCCGCTTTTCTGTATAATAGCGCAATAGCTGAGTGCACGTGATATGAGTTTCTTCCGCCCAGAGATCGAGGCGCTCGAGCCGTACGTACCCGGCAGGCAGCCTGGCCGCGACGTCATCAAGCTCAACGCGAACGAGAACCCGTACCCGCCCGCGCCGGGCGTCCGTGCCGCGCTTGCGGCGCTTGACGCGGATGACATGCGTTTGTATCCGAGCGCCGTGAGCGAGCGCCTGCGCGCAGAGGCTGCGAGCGCCTTTGGCGTCTCATCGGACTGGATCATCGCGGGCAACGGCAGCGACGAGGTGCTGGCGTGGATCGTGCGCGTGTTTCTCGACCGGGGCGACGAGATCGCGGTGGTGGACCCGACGTACACGCTCTACGAAGTTCTTGCCGCGATGCAGGGCGCGCGCACGCGGCGGCATCCCCTGTCGGACACCTACGCGCTTCCCGCCGCGTTCTTCGGCGCGAAGGCGAAGGTGACGTTCCTGCCGAACCCGAACGCGCAGACGGGCACGCTGTTCCCCGAGGAGGCGATCCGCAGGCTGTGCGCCGGATCGCCGGGAATTGTCGTGATCGACGAGGCGTACGGCGACTTCGCCGGCGTGACGATGATGCCCCTCGTGCGCGAGCACGGGAACCTGATCGTGACGCGCACGCTGTCCAAGGCGCAGTCCCTGGCCGGCATGCGCGTCGGCTTCGCGGTAAGCACGCCGGCGATCATCGCGGGGCTGTGCAAGGTGAAGGACTCGTACAACGTCAATGTGGCGAGCCAGGCGGCGGGTGCGGCTGCGCTTGCGGACGGGGCGTATCTGCGCGCGACGGTGGCGAAGATCGTGGCGACGCGCGAGCGGTTCGCGGCGGCGCTGGCCCGGCTCGGCTGGCGCGTCGTGCCCAGCGCGGCGAACTTCGTCCTTGTGGCGCCGCCGCGCGGCACGGCGCGCGAGTGGCTCGATGCGCTCGAGGCGAAGGGGTTCCTCGTGCGTCATTTCAACACACCGCGCCTGGACAACATGCTGCGCATTTCCATTGGGACGGACGAACAGATGCACGCGCTGCGCGCCTGCATTGACGCGCTGCGTTTTTAACCGATCGAGGCGAACGGCCATGAACTTCTCTCCAGTCGTCTTCGCGCGGATCGGCGCCGTTGTCGTCGGCGCCGGACTCATCGCCCTCGTCGTCCTGCTCTCGCGCACCGAGTATGCCATCAAGGGCACGATCCAGGTGGATACGGGCGCGTACGTCAACCCGGCGCGGCAGTGCGACGTGCGCCTGATGCAGCAGCTCGTCGAGCAGGAGATGAACATGCTTGCGGCTGGGTACGACACATTCCGCGCGCAGCAGTTCGGGCCCGCCGTCGCGAAACTCCGCGACGCGTTCCACACCGCGACGAACGGCCATGCCGCCGGCGCGGCCGCCAAGACGGCGCTCTCCCTCGAAGACATCGTCAGGAAGAGCATCAGTACCGTCACGCCCGAGGACCTCGCCACGAAATCCGCCGCCGAGCTTGCGGACAAGGCAGCCGAGGGCCTCCCGCCGCTCACCGACGATGAGCGCGAGCAGGTCACTTCGCGTGTGAAGCAGTACCTCGAATACGCCGTGTATTGCCGGGACATCACCCAGCTCGCGCCCATCGGCGCGCAGTTCTACGAGGGTGCCGCGCAGTACTGGGAAGACCGCGTCTCCAGGCTGAAAGACTCCGGCCGCCTCATCACGGACGACGCGCAGGGCGTGTACAAGACCGAGTGGCTCGACACGGGCGGCCTTGGCGACGAGCCCGTCCAGCGCGTGTCCATGACGGGAAAGACGAACGTGCCGGTCATCGCGCGGAAGAAGACTGATGACACGGCCGCGCAGGCCGCGAGGAAGAAAGTCAAGGAAGGCGGCGTCATCGCCGGCTGCCCGCTTACCTCGAACGACTTCACCACCGCCGCCGCCGGGATTCATCGCGCGCTCCAGCAGCAGTACCAGCAGATGCTTGCGCGCGCCGACAACCTGATGCTCGAACAGACGCTCGACAAGATGACGACCGACGACGAAGGCCATTTCGTCTTCAAGGGCGACGCGGTCCAGCCGGGCAACTTCATCCTGTCCGCCCGGTACGATTCGCTCAGCGCCGAGGGCGAGCGGATCGAGTACACGTGGTTCGAGCCGGTATCCATCCCGCTCCGCCGTTTCGCCTTTGACAAGGCGACGACGGTCAGGCTTGACGAGCTCAACCAGAAGAAGCCGCCCCACCTCGCCCTCCGCGCCCCCGCACAGGAAGACATCGTGGACGAGCTCATCGAGAGCGTGAAGACCCTCGCACCGCCCGCTGCGCCGGCCGAGAAGGCCCCCGCGAAGAGCCCGGACCTGCCGCCCGCCGCTGCCACTGCCGCGCCGCCGGCGGGCCTGACGCCCGAGCTGCTGCCCGACACGTCATCCCACACGAACAACTGACAGGCCACCTGCATGAAACGCACCGCCACCATGGAACGGAAGACAACCGAGACGGCGATCACCGTGTCGCTCGGCCTCGATGGCACTGGCACGTACGACGTCAGCACCGGCGTGCCGTTCCTCGACCACATGCTCGAGCTGTTCGCCAAGCACGGGTTGTTCGACCTGGCGATCAGGGCGAGCGGCGACACGCATGTTGACGACCATCACACGGTCGAGGACGTCGGCCTGTGCCTGGGCGACGCGCTTGCCAGGGCGCTCGGGGACAAGAAGGGCATCGCGCGGTACGGGTTCTTTCTTTTGCCGATGGACGAGGCGCTGGCGGAGGTGGCGCTCGATCTGTCCGGCCGGCCATTCCTCGTGTTCGACGCCGCGTTCGAGCAGGAGAAGATCAAGGAGTTCGACGTCACCCTCATCGAGGAGTTCTGGCGCGCGTTCTGCACGCGTGCGCAGGCGACGTTGCACATCCGCGCCCGCCATGGCAAGGATGCCCATCACGTGAGCGAGGCGATCTTCAAGGGCGTCGCCCGCGCGCTCTGCGCCGCCGTGCAGCGCGACCCGCGCCGCCCCGACGTGCCCAGCACCAAAGGCAGCCTCACCGCATGACCAGTGCCCCTCCTCTTTCCCGCGACGAAGCGCGTGCGCTCGTCACGGCGGATCTCGACACGCTGCTGCTCGAGGCCGGCCGCGCGCGCCAGCGCCGCTTCGGCAACCGCGTCCACCTGTGCGCAATCACCAACGCGCGCTCGGGCTCGTGCAGTGAGGACTGCGCGTTCTGCGCCCAGTCGGCGCACAGCCGTGCGGCCTCGCCGGCCCACGCCATGCGCGCGGCGGATGAGCTCGTGCGCGATGCCCGCGAAGCTGACAGGCAGTGCGTCTCCTGCTTCGGCATGGTCACCAGCGGCCGTGCAGCCGTCACGGGCGATGAACGCGCAAGGCTGCTCGATGCGCTGCGCACCGCGCGCGGCAGCATGCGCGCATGCGTCAGCGCCAGCATCGGCGCGCTCGATGACGGCATCATCGCCGCGCTGAAGGACGCGGGCATCACACGCATCCATCACAACCTCGAGACATCGCGCCGGTTCTTCCCGCGCATCTGCACCACGCACTCGTATGATGAACGGCTCGACACCGTCCGCCGCGCCCTCGCCGCAGGCCTTGACGTCTGCTGCGGCGGCTTGTTCGGCATGGGCGAGGAATGGGATGACCGGATCGACCTCGCGTTCGAGCTGCGCGGCCTCGGCATCCGCTCGGTGCCGGTGAATTTCCTGAATCCGGTGGCCGGCACGCATCTCGCCGCCCAGCCGCTCCTCGATCCGCGCGAAGCGCTGAGAATCATCGCCGTCTTCCGCCTCATCCTTCCCGATGCGCACATCTCCGTCGCGGGCGGCAGGCAGGTGGTGCTGCGCGACCTCCAGTCGTGGATTTTTCATGCGGGCGCGAGCGGCATGATGATCGGCAACTACCTCACCACCGCCGGGCGCAACGTCGACGACGACCTCGCCATGCTCGCCGACCTCGGACTCGAGCCGGAGGGCAAGTAACAGCGTCCCGGCAGGTGCCACGCGGACATCCTCCCTTTCACCGTCAATCCCATGCCCGCCGCACCTGACAGCATGCACGTGTTCATCACCGGCGCGAGCCGCGGGCTTGGCCGCGCGATTGCGCGCGCGTTCGCCGCGCCGGGCGCGCTGATCGGCGTGCACTATGCGCGCAACGAGGCTGCCGCACGCGAGACCGCCCGCGCCGTCAAGGACGCAGGCGCCAAGCCATACCGCGTCCGCGCCGCGTTCACCGAAACGGACGCCGTCGACCGCGTATACGATGCCCTCGCCGCGCACGGCCGCACGCTCGACGCGCTCGTGCTCAACGCGGGCATCGCGGCCGGTGCGCTGCTCGTGAACACAAGCGAAGAAACGTGGGACGCCGCGCTCGATGTCAATTACCGCGCCCATGCCCGGCTGGCACGGCGATGCGCGGCCGGGCTGATGCGTACCGGCGGCCACATCATCGTTGTGAGCTCGCTCGCCGGACTGCGCGGCGCAAAGGGCCTTGCCGCCTACGCGGCATCGAAAGGCGCGCTCTGCGGCTTTGTCCGTGACGCGGCAATCGAGTTCGGCGCGCGCGGCATATGCATCAACGCACTCCTTCCCGGCTGGTTGCGCACGGAGATGACGGCCGGGCTCGATGAACGCGAGTTCGCCGCGCACATCGCCGGGAACGCGCTGGGCCGCGGCACGACCGTCGAGGAAGCCGCCGCATTCGCCAGGCATCTCGCGACAATGCGCAACGTGTCGGGCCAGGTGTTCAATCTCGACAGCAGATCCATGTAACGCCCGCTGCCGCTTGGAAAACGGCGCTCTTCCCTGTTCCGGCACTAAAGTGGCCGAGGCTATGCCTTGGAAAGTACGCGCCGCGCACATCCGCACAGACAAACCCGGCAGACGCGAGAGCGCAGTGCCGAACAGCTACTTCCACTTGCCAAGGCATAGCCTCGGCCACTTCCACTTTCCAATCCCGCATGCGGGATCGGCCACTTGCTGTGCGCGGCGTGTCGGCACAGGTAGTCGCCGGAACCAAGCTCCTATGGCACATTGCGGCTCCATGCCCTTTCGTGTATAATCATCTTCGCTTGAATGTCATGCATTCAAGCAAAGATTGCTGATGAACGCATTTGACCAGGAACTGACCCGCTGGCTCGCCGCGCGCGATGCGGAAGGCATGCTGCGCGCGCGGCGCACCGTCACGCGGCGCGACGGCGTGTCCGTCGGGATCGACGGCAAGGAATATGTCAGCTTCTGCAGCAACGATTATCTCGGCCTGGCCACCGACCCCGCCATCCGCGAAGCAGCGGCACAGGCTGCGCGCGACTGGGGCGGCGGCGCGGGCACATCGCGCCTCATTTCGGGCGATCTCGCCATCGTCCGTGAACTCGAGGACGAGCTCGCCGCATGGAAGGGCACGGAAGCCGCGCTCGTCTTCCCCACCGGCTACATGGCCAATCTTGGCGTGCTCTCCGCGCTTGTCGGCAGGGAAGACACGATCGTGCTCGACCGGCTGGCGCACGCATCGCTTGTGGACGGCGCGCGGCTCTCCGGCGCAAAACTCCTCGTGTTCCCCCACAACGACGTCGGGCGGCTCGATGCCGTCCTGTCAACGCATGCGCGCGGCAGGACGATCGTGGCGACCGAATCGATCTTTTCGATGGACGGCGACCGCGCGCCGCTGCGCCCGCTGGTCGAGGCATGCGAGCGCCACGGCGCACTGCTGCTGGTCGACGAAGCGCATGCGCTGGGCGTGTACGGCGGCGGCCGTGGCTGCGTTGCCGAGGAGGGGCTGACGGCGCGCGTGCCGCTCATCATAGGCACGCTGAGCAAGGCGCTGGGCAGCCAGGGCGGCTTCGTCGCCTGCGCCCGCGCGGTCGTGGAGTACCTTGTCAACAATGCGCGCTCGTTCGTGTACACCACCGGCATAACGCCCGCGGCGGCGGGGGGCGCGCTTTCCGCCGTGCGCCTCTTGCGCGCCGATGATGCACGGATTCGGCAATTATGGTATAATAGGGCGCTTTTGAGGACGGCGCTTGCAGACGTTCCGGCAGGCGGCGACGGCCCGATATGTCCCGTGATCATTGGCGACGCCGCGCGAGCGGTGGCGCTTTCGGGTGGATTGTTTGATGCCGGCTGGTGGGTGCCAGCTATCCGGCCGCCCACGGTGCCTCAGGGCACCGCGCGCCTCCGCATTACAGTGTCGGCGGCGCACACCGGCGGGCAGATCAGCGGGATGGCTGCTGTCCTCGCGAATCTTCTATCGCACTGACGCGTACAATGCTGCATGGCTGCTGACACGACAACATCAGGCACGAACGGCGCCGGGCAGGCCGGCCGGCCCCATGCTTCCTCGCGCATCGGCCGCCGCTGGCCCCTGTTCAACGGCGTCCGCCAGTTCTTCCACATGCGGGTCGTCAACCGCTATCTTGCGAAGAGCGTCGCCGTGAGCTTCGGCATGGCCCTGCTCATCTTCACCTTCATGATGATCATGGGCAGCCTGGTGAAGATATTCGAGCTCATCTTCCAGAAATTCAGCATCATCGCCATCCTCCAGTTCCTGATGTACGTGCTGCCGCACGTCATCTGTTTCGCCCTGCCGTTCTCGATGGCCGCGGCGACGCTCCTCGTCTTCAGCCGCCTCTCGGCCGACGGCGAAGTGACGGCGATGAAGGCCAACGGCATCAGCGTCTTCCAGATCGCCAGCCCGTGCGTCGCGTTCAGCCTTCTCGTCGCCCTCATCGCGCTCTACGCCTACGACAACATCCTCCCCTTCGCCAGTTTCGCCCAGCGCAACGTGATTGTCAGCTACATGAACGTCGACCCGACCGCGCTGATCGAGACGGGGAGCTGGACGCCGATCGGCAGGTACAAGTTCCTCGTCGATGAGCGCGAGGGCAACCTCTACCGCAACATCTTCATCATCCAGGACCTCGGCGACGGGCGCTCGCGCAGGATCAACGCCGAGCGCGGCTTCTGCAAATACCTCCGCCAGGAGAACAAGCTGCTCTTCGAGCTCTACAACTTCACCTCCGAGGAACGCAACGCAGACCGCACCAACACCTTCCTCCGCTCGAGCGCCAACCGCGTCGAGATGTACGTCAACGTCAGCCAGATGTTCAAACAGAGATCAGGCGAAGTGCGCAAACGGGTCCAGCATTATACCACCGCCGACCTCAGACGCATTATCGACACCCAGACCGAGAAGATGAGCGAAGTGGCGGCACGCGAAGGCAAGTCGTTCGACCAGCTCCGCGCGGACGTCCGTGCCGCCGAGCGCATATGGGCCCGGCTCCAGAAAAGCCCCTCGTTCAAAAAAGTCCTCAAGGACCGCGGCCGCAGCGCCAACCGCGCGTTCGAGGATATCATCGGCCGCGCCATGCTCAACGACTACCTCGCCGACATCCGCAAGGCCGACGGCAAGGACTCCCCCGCCGCCGGCGAGCTCTCCTCCTGGTTCAAGGCCTGGATGCGCATCAACGAGTTCTACAACGCCATCACCTATCGCAGCCAGTTCATGACCGAGGTCAGCTACCGCCGGTGCTACGCCCTCGCCAGCATCGCCTTCGCCATCATCGGCATCCCCCTCGGCATCCGCGCGCACCGCAGCGAAAAGACCATCGGCTTCCTCATCTGCCTCATCCTTATCGCCATTCACTACGCGCTTGTCATCAGCGTCAAGTCGTTCTCGGAATTGTACATGTTCCGGCCGGATATCCTTATCTGGGTGCCCGACCTGCTGTTCATCGTCACGGGGCTCTACCTCCTCTGGCACCAGCACAAGTATTCCTGACAAAAACGATGCGGAACGGATGCATCGTTTTTGTGGATGCCTGCCCGATGCGGAGGAAACGCACGGCGGGGCGGGGCAAGGGCGGTTTGGGCACACGGCATCTGAGGCTGAAGTGTACAATGGACGACACGCAATGACGCTATGGCCAGTAATAGCCCGCCGTTGTTCCCTGCTGCCAATGCTGGTGTCTTCAGTTTCGTGCGTCTCTCCAGCGGCAATGACGCACGAAACTGATGAGTGGTTCAGCGTCACCATGCTCGGCGCACGCGCGGGCTGGATGCACGTGACGCGCGAATGGGCGCCCCCGGCAGCGGGAACACAACGCACGGAACGCGCGGAGATGCGCCTCCGCGTCAACAGCCCTGAGCGCGGCACGGCGTCCGTCGCAGTCACCAGTGAAGTCACGATCGGCCCGCGCGGATTCGTCGCCGGGCGGTTCGAGATGGTCAATGAAGGCCAGCGCGTCGCCACGGCGGCAGAACGCGCGCCCGGAGGCTTCGCCGTCAGCCGCGTGCTCAACGCCGCCACCAACGATTCGTTCATCCCGAGCTCAGTGGATGTTGTCCACGCGGCCGTCGACGGTTTCATGCTGAAGGAGCGCGGGTGGCTCGTCGCGGGCGCGACAGGCAGCGCCGTATGCTTCTCCCTCGAAGCGGGCATGATCGAAACGCAGACGATCGCCGTCGGCCCGGTGACGACGTTCATGCTCACCGGCGCGGCTATGCAGGTTCACACAGTGACGATCATCTCGAGCGCGCTGGGCTCAAGGCCCGTCCGCACGTTCGTCACCGGCGCCGGCGCAACGCTCGAGCAGTCCATGGACGTCATGACGCTCTCCCGCTGCGGCGAACACGAGGCGCGCGCAGGCGACGCCGCGGTGAGCATCAGCAGTTACGTGCCCATCGACGGCACGCCGCCCGCGCGCACAAGGCGTCATCTCCGCCTGCTGCTCACGCAGAAGCGCCTCGACCGCCCATGGCGCGACATCATCCGCGACACCGCGTATCAGACCGTCAGCGCCGGCGCCACGGACGCCGCGGCGGTGATCGAGCTTCATCCGGTGCAGGCGTGGAGCGGCGTGCGCTGCATCATGCTGCGCGGCGATGCGGGTGCTGCCGGGTGCACGGGCGACATGGCGCGCTACACGCTTCCCAGCCGCTTCATCGAGTCGGCCGCGCCTGCGATCGCGCGCGAGGCGCGGCGTGCAGCCGGCGGCGCGTCATCCGATCGCGAACGCCTCGAACGGACCGTCGGCCATGTGGACGCGATGCTGCGCAAGAGTGTCGGGGGAACGCTGTTCCGCTCGGCGCTCGAAACGATGCGTGCGGGCGAAGGAGACTGCACCGAGCACGCCACGCTCTGCGTCGCGCTCCTGCGCGCGGCGGGCGTGCCGTCGCGCGTCATGTGCGGCCTGCTGGCCATGCAGTCACAGCTTGCCTATCATGCCTGGGGCGAGGCGTGCATCGGGGGAGTATGGGTGCCGTTCGACGCGACGCGCGGCCTCGTCGGCCTGCCCGCCGAGTACATCGCGCTCGGAGAGCTTGACGACCCGTTCGAGTCTGTCGCCGTGCTCGACCAGATGCTGTCTCTCATCGGCAACATCACCGCGCGGTACGAGTAGCAGTGGCTGGAAGTTGGAAGTTGGAGGTTGGGAGTTGGAAGTTGGGAGTTGGGAGTTGGGAGGGTACCAAGGGCGGTGTATTCAAGTCGGGGCGTTACGCGGCCACCGTTCGCTGTCAGAAGGGTCACGTCGCTTCTGTGATTGTAGGTCAGGTAGTTGGTCAAGAGTGAAGGGACAAAGGTTGAGGTGGCGATGATGTCTCCGATGCCGCCGCCAACACGCTGCCTGATCGTCACTTCTCACTACCGTGATCCGAGGCAAACTCCCATCTTCGCGTGCTGATCTCGCTGACACATCCGGTTGTGTAGGAAACACGAACCATCAGAAAGGTGCCATAGTAGTAGTATGCCGTGTCTCTGCTTTCGGAATTCGGGATTTTGGGGAAATCCAGATCATCAGTAAGATCCGACGGAGTGATCCGCATGCAAAGCGTGTCCAAACGCGTCTCGACATATTCCTTCGGCAACCCAACAACAAGTTCGGCAAGCAAGGCCGCACCCTCGGTTTCGGCACGCAAGTCGATGGTGCTTCCTTGACACATCAGAACGACTGCGACCATTCCCACACACAATGCGCCTACCACCGAGAGATAGATCAGATGTACGTTCTTCATCTCCGCCTCCCATTCACTCGGGACAGCAAGCCGACTGTGCCGAAAACAACGCACACAGCCCCCATAGCACACACCACCCTATCCCTGTGAGTGCAATTGCACTCAGTTTCTTGATCAGAATCGTGCTCACGTCAACTGGCTTTTTTGACCTGGTGCACTTCGTTCATGCCAGCAAGGCATACGACTGAGTAGAGCACAAAAACATTCGTTGTGCGATGGGCCCACCCAAGTTGTTCCTGACTCCATGCCCACTCTGGTCGCAGATTCACCACCTTCCTCCACTGGCCGTCCCTCGAAAATGCGCAGATCGGGTGTGCCATGAAGTCATCGTCTGTACCAATCTGGCTCATGAGTATGTTCGTATCCAATGACCTGACCAATGACTGGAGAATCACTGGTGCGTCATTGGAGATGTCGGCCCATGTTGGGAACACGGTGTATGCCGACAGCACGAAGAGAATGTGAACCATGTTCATGGCACGCCTCCTATGGGCAGATGTAACCGCCTAGCGACAAGCTCGGGGAGCGGACCCGCGTATGCAAACTTGCCAATCACCATTGTCGTTAACGCCCGCCCAAATTGTCGCAAATCAGCCTGTGGTCTGTCATATACCAGCCGTACTCAGAGAGCACCTGATGGATGGTGTCGTAGCCGAAGGGCACGGCCTCGTTGGGTCTGGCGATGCCTGCGATCATGCCGGCGCTGTCGTATGCGTAGCGATTGCCTCAAGTATAGCACTTGCGATTCGATGCGTCAACTTGGCTGGCTGGACAATCGACACGTCAAGGTGCTGCACGCAGCGACACTTCGAGTGTCGACCACACAACACGCACACGCTGCCTGATCGTCCCACCACCCGCCGCGGGTGTGCCCGTCGTTTGGCATCCCCCAATTCGTTTCCGGGGGATAGACGCCGGTTCGGCCGTGTGGAACCGGCGGCCGTTGGTGCCGTCCGTGGATGGGTGCTTCGCGCCCGTTGGACCGGCCTCAGAGAGGCCAGCCACATCTACCGGTGTGGACGGGTGCTTCGCGCCCGTTTACGTTGTCAGACCTCCGTGCGCTCCGTGGCTCCGTGAGAGATCGAATTGTCGTGCGCAGGAAACAGACTGTCTCTCACGGAGGCACAAAGGACACAGGGACGGCTGAACAACGGCCGGGCCGGATGAAACCAGTTGGAAGTTGGAAGTTGATGGGGTACCGAAGGCGGTGTGCTCCGCGCGGTTGGTCACGCGGCCATTGTTGGCGGTCAGAATGACATGCGCAGCCAGGAAGGCTGCGGCTGGGAACGAAGAGAGGTGCCCTGCCCTGCCTTGCCCTGCCGGATCATTTAATGGTAGAATTACGATTGCACCGGCGCTGGCGCGCCGTGCCAGACTGGTTTGATCACTGCGTGAGTATCGAGGTATCAGCGTATGTCAGACAATCGTTCGGGTCCCCGGGCATGTTCCGTTGCCTTGTCCCTGTTTGCCGCGTCCCAACTGCTGCCCGCTGCAGCCGATGTGAACACGAATTTCCACGTATTTCTCTTTCTTGGCCAGTCGAACATGGTCGGGCTGAACACGCCTGAGGCGGAGGATCTTGTGGCCCATCCGCGCGTGTTCAAGCTGACCACCGCAGGCGCATGGGCGCCGGGCGCGGCGCCGATCCAGGGCTCGGGCGTCGGCCCTGCGCGCACCTGCGGCAACTACATCGCGGAGACGCTGACGAACATCACGGTAGGGCTCGTCAGCCGTGCCGTCAGCGGTTCGGCGGTTGCGCAATGGCAGAAAGGCGAAGCGTTCTATGAAGCGGCACTCACCGCCGCGCGCGCCGCCATGACGTCCGGCGTGATCAAGGCCGTGTTCTGGCACCAGGGCGAGGCAGACGGCAGCAACGGGAACTATGCGGGCGACCTTGCGCGCGTGATCGAGAATCTCCGCGCCGATCTCGGCATACCCGACCTTGCGTTCATCATGAGCCAGATCGGCACCACCGGCGCCGGCGGCGGGGTCAACGACCACATCAGCAGGATCGTCAACAGCATGCCCCGTACTGCCATGGCGAGCTGCAAGGGAATGGTACTCAAGGACAACGTCCACTACGATCCCGCGTCGCAGCGCATACTGGGCGAACGGCTGGCGCGGTCGTACCTTCATCTTGCCGGCGCGCTGCCGGCGGATGAGCTGTGGATCACGCCGGTGCGGTTGCCGCGCGCGGGGAGGAACAGCGCGTACACGAACATCTTCATTCTCGCGGGCGCGACGGAGACGAACCGCACGTGGGTCATCGCCGGCAGCACGCCCGCGGGCACGACGTTCACGAACGGCGTCATCGCCGGCTCACCAACGGCGTCAGGCACGCGGTCGTTCAGCGTCGAGGCAACCGACGGCACGCAAAGCGTTGTCGAGGCTTTCTCGGTGCGCACGGAGGATGCGTTCCCCACGAGCAAGATCGAGATTCTCAACGGGACGGTGCCGTGGGGCATCGTCGGCGAGCCGTACCGTGAGCAGTTGTTCGCGTATGCCCAGGCGCCCCCGGTCGCATGGTCGATCTCCGGCGCGATCCCTCCGGGGATGATCATGGTGGACGGTGTACTCTCGAATGACGCCGGGTTCGCCGCGCCGGGCAGGCATGCGTTCACCGCCAGCGTCACCGACGGCGCGGGCAGCGACTCGCAGTCGTTCACCATGGACGTCTTCGAGCTCGACCCGCCGGGCGGCATCGTCAACTTCGAAGGATTCGTCCCACAAAGCGCATCATTGCAGCGTTCGCCGTCGGTGGTTGACAGCAACGCGCACCTGATCGCGTTCGACGACACGGCAGCCGGGAGGTTTTTTTCGAGCGACGATCCGTTCGCGCAGTTCCGCGGCGGGATGAAGACATACTACGGCGCGGGCCCCGTGCCTGCGACGATGAACCTCAGCATCCGCCTGAACGATTCGGGCGCGGCGCCGAACAGGTTCTATGCGCAGGCGAACACGGCGCCATCGGCGATCTCGGCGATTCTGATCTGGCCGAGCAATCTGTTCTCTGCGCCGTTCGCGGGCCTGAAGACGCGCTTCGGCTCGACGCCCGGGACTGCCTCGTTCAGGATGCAGGTGAACAACGCGGGGAACGACAGGTCGGAACTGCGGTTCATCGCGCGGGACGGCACGGACTACTACATCTCCGAGCAGGCATTCTCCGGCGCGGGCATCTTCACCCTCACGAATTTCCAGAACAATGGCGCGGCGGGAAAACGGTGGGCGCTGTACGATCCTGGCGCCTCACCCTTCCCGCCGCCCGCGACAGGGCTCGTGTTCAATGCGATGAATTTCCAGGATGTCACCGCAGTCGGTTTCTTCTACACCGGCAGGCGGAACATGTACCTGCACGAATTCGCGTTCGACGTGTTCACCGTGAAGGCCGAGGTGCCCGAGCCGTGCGTGACAATACTTCTTCTCGCCGCCGGACTGGGGATGGCGCGGGCGTGCAGAGTGTCGACGTGACTGGAGTCGCGTCGTACCCGCCGGTCACGCGCGTCCGTGCCGGCAGCGATCGTCGCGGGCCGGAGCCCTGCGCCACACAAACAGCCGTGCTCACGCCCGCGCCGCGCCGCCGCCCGCGCGAGGGATGTGCTGCGCGCCGTAGCCGTGCGCGAGTGCGTAGATGACAGGCAGGATGATCAGCGTCAACAGGAGTGACGAGACCAGGCCGCCGAAGATGACCGCGACGAGCGGCTTCTGGATTTCCGAGCCCGAGCCCGTGGCGTAGAGCAGCGGGAGCAGGCCGAGCAGGGTCGTCAGCGTGGTCATCATGAGCGGGCGGACGCGGAGCTGGCATGCCTCGACGACAGCCGTGTGCAGCCCGTGGCCGCCGGCGCGCAACTGATCGAGGAAGCTGACGAGCAGCAATCCGTTCTCCACCGCGACGCCAAGCAGGGCGATGAAACCGATCGCCGCTGAAACGCTGAGGTTGATCTTCATCAGGTAGATGGCGACGATGCCGCCGATGAGCGCGAAGGGCAGGTTGACGAGCACGAGCACGGTGCTCTTCAGCGAGCGGAGCGAAGCGAAGAGCATGAGAAAGATGATCATGATCGCGACGGGCACGAGCAGGCGCAGGCGCGCCATGGCGCGCGCCTGGTTCTCGAACTGGCCGCCCCACATGATGCGGTAGCCCTGCGGCATCGAGGCCTCGATGCCGGCGAGCGCCCGTTGCGCCTCCTTGACGAAGCTGCCCATGTCGCGTCCGCGGATGTTGCACTCGACGATGAGCCTTCGCTGCGTGTCCTCGCGGCTAATCTGGGCGGGCGTGTCGGTCACTTCGATCTCGGCAAGTTCTTCGAGCGGCACGTTGTATCCGGCGGGAGAGGGCACGAGCGCGCGGCGGAGCGCGGCACTGTCCTTGCGGTCCTCGGCCGGATAGCGCACAAGGATGTCGAACCGCTTCTGCCCCTCGAAGATTCTGCCGGCGGTGGCGCCGCCGATGGCAGCCTCGACGATGGTGTTGATGTCGGCGATGTTGATCATGTGGCGCGCGGCCGCCTCGCGGTTGACGCGCACGTCGATCTCGGAGAAGCCGGAGACCTGCTCGATCTTCACGTCGCCCGCGCCGGGGATCGCGGCGAGCAGCGGCGCCGCGCGCTCGGCCGTCTCGCGCAGCACCTGCATGTCATCGCCGAATATCTTGATCGCCACGTCCGATTTGATGCCGCTGATGAGCTCGTTGACGCGCAGCGAGATGGGCTGCGACAACGACGGGCGGACGCCCGGGAACGCCGCCAGCTCGCGCTGGACGTCGGCGATGATTGCCGCCTTCGTGCGCCCACTGCCCCACTCCCTCCTGGGCTTGAGCATGATCATCACGTCCGTCTGCTCCGGCCCCATCGGGTCCTCGGAGATTTCCGCGCGGCCGGTCTTGCTGATGACGGAGGTGATCTCGGGACACGCTTCGAGGAGCCGTTTCTCGATCTCGGTGGCCTGCTGCGCGGAGCCTTCGGCGCTCGCCGTCGGCAGGCGGACGAGGTTGATGGCGATGGCGCCTTCGTCAAGCGCGGGAAGGAATTCAGTGCCGATGCGCGGCAGGAGGGCAAAGCCGCCGACCATGGCCGCCGCGGCGATGGCGACGGTGACCCACCGGCCGCGCAGCGCGCGGTTGAGCACGGGCATGTATGCCGCCAGCGTCAGCCGCACCAGCGCGTTGTCGCGCGCGTGGCCCGCCGCGCGCCGCACCAGCAGCGCGCCGAGCGCCGGCACGGCGGTGAGCGAGACGAGCATCGAGCCGACCATGGTGAAGCAGATGGCAAGGGCGAGGGGCTTGAACATCTTGCCTTCCATGGATTCGAGCGAGAAGAGCGGGAGGAAGACGACGATGATGATGAGGATCGAGAAGACGATGGGGCGCGCGACTTCGCGCAGCGCGTCAACGGCGATCTGCGTGCGCGAGAGCGCCGTGTCCGCCTTTTCGCGCATGTGGCGCACGACGTTCTCCGTCACGACGATCGCCGCGTCGACGATCATGCCTATGGCGATGGCAATGCCGCCGAGCGACATCAGGTTGGCCGTCACGTGCGCGCGGTCCATGAGGATGAACGAGATGGAGAGCATGAGCGGGATGGAGACGGCGACGATTCCCGCCGCGCGCAGATCCCACAGGACGATGAACAGGGCGAGCACGACGAACACGATGCCCTGGCCCAGGGCGCCGGTGATCGTGTCGATGCACGCCTGGATGAGCGTGGTGCGGTCGTAGAACGGGTTCATGCGAACGCCTTGCGGGAGCATCTTCTGGATTTCGGGGAGCTCGCGCTTGACGCGGTTGACCACCGTTTTCGAGTTGGCGTCCTTGAGCATGATGGTCATGCCGATCACCGCCTCGCCCATGCCGTCCTTGGTGACGACGCCGTTGCGCGTCTGCGCGCCGGGCCTGACGGTGGCGACGTCGCGCAGGTAGACGGGCGTGCCGTCCTCGGCCTTGAGCACGATGCGCTCGATGTCGTGCGTGTCGCGCAGGAGGCCGCGGGAGACGACGTTGATCTGTTCCCAGTCCTTGACGATGAAGCCGCCGCCTGCGTTGTTGTTGTTCGCCTCGACGGCGTCGATGATGTCGCGGAGGGTAAGGCGGTACTTGAGCAGCAGGCTCGGGTCGGGCTCGATATGGTACTGTTTGACGAACCCGCCGAAGCTGTTGACCTCGTTGATGCCCGGGAGGCGGCGGAACTGGGGGGCGATCGTCCAGTCCTGCAGCGTGCGCAGGTCGGTGGGTGTTTCAGCCGCCTTGACGAGCGCGGCGCCGCACTGGGCGCACTGGCCTGGGGCCGCGGCCCACTCGCGCGGATGGGCGGCGCAATACCAGCCCGCGTCGACGCTGTACTGGAAGATTTCGCCGAGGCCGGTGGAGATGGGGCCAAGCTCGGGCTCGATGCCCTCGGGCAGGTCTTCCCTGGCGAGCGAGAGCCGTTCGAACACAAGCTGCCGCGCGAAGTAGACGTCAACGCTGTCCTCGAACACGATGATCACCTGGGAGAATCCGCTCTTGGACAGCGAGCGGACCTGGCGCACGCCGGGCAGGCCGCCCATCTCGATCTCGATCGGATAGGTGATCAGCCGCTCGACTTCATCAGGCGTGTACCCCGGCGCCTCGGCAAGGATCATCACCTGCACGTTGGTCACGTCGGGAAACGCATCAACGGGGATGCGCCGCCATGCAAGGTATCCGCCGGCGAGGACGACGGCGGCGGCAAGCAGCACGAACATCTTCTGCTGCATCAGCACCTGTAGGAAACGGTCAAACATGCGTTCTCCTCAATCGGCGCAGCCGGCGCCCATTTTCGCCTTGAGCACTTCGCTCTTCAGCATGAACACGCCGCTCGATGCGACGGGCAGGCGGGTGCACAGGCCGCGCGTCACCTCGACCGCATCGTCCTGCTCGCTCCCGAGGGCGACGTCGCGGCGCACCCAGAGCCCGTCTTTCCAGGGCTGGAAGACGAACTGCCTGCCTTCGTCCGACATGACGGCGTTGCGCGGCACAAAGACGCCCGGGGCGCCGAGCGGCATGTGCACCGTCACCTCGGCGAACATGCCCGGCTTGAGCCGGTTGAGCTCGTTGTCCACCTGGACGCGGACTTTGACCGTGCGGGTGTGCTCGTCCATGGTCTTCCCGACAAGGTCGACGACGCCGTGGAAGACGAGATCAGGGAACGCGCGGACACGCGCCTCGGCGCGCGGCAGGACGCCACGCTCGACGCTGTCGTGTATCCGGGCAAGATCGCGTTCGTAGACGTCGCACCATATCCACAGCCGCGAGACGTCGGCGATGGTATACAGCGAATCGTCGGTCTCGACGTACTTGCCCGCCGCGATGCTGTAGGCGATCACGAGGCCCGCGCGCGGGGCGAGCAGAGGCAGGTCGGCAAAGCCTGTCGAATTCGTGTCTGCCGTGAGCGCGGCGACCTCGCCGGCGGTCATGCCGAACAGGTGAAGCTTCTTCTCGGCGGCGAACCGGCGGCCTTCCGACGCCTCGAACGCCTTGAGCGCATCGTGGTACACCGCTTCGCTCGATACGTTCTTCGCGTACAGCTCGCGTTCGCGCTCGAGCATGCGCCGGGCGAGCTCGTAGCGCGTCTTGGTCTCGATGTACTCAGCCTTCGCCTCGCCAAACTCGCTCGAGCGGATCACCGCGAGCACGTCGCCCTCGGCCACCTGGTCGCCCAGGTGCGCGCGCACGCCGATCACCCTGCCCGCGCCGAGCGAGACCACGTCCACCGCCCGCGTCGCATCAAGCTGCACCGCGCCGGTGAGCTTCAGCACGAGCGCCTGCTCGCGCAACGCAACGGCATTCGTGCTGACAAGCGTCCGCTGCAAACGCCCGTCAATCTTCACCACGCCGACTTCATACCGGCATTCCGCGCATTCGACCGTCTTGACTTTGTGCTCGCACGTCTTCGCGGCAAGCGCATCCATGTCGCGTTCGGCCGGGCACGGCTGCGCAGGCGTGCAGGGCGCCACGGCCGCTGCGGCGGGAGGAACGGGCGCGGCGTGGTCGTGCCCGTCGCCCTCGGCGGCGTGGTCGTGCCCGTCGCCCTCGGCGGCGTGATCATGCCCGTCGCCTTCGGCGGCGTGGTCGTGTGCGTCGCCTTCGGCGGCGTGGTCATGCGCGTCGCCTTCGGCGGCGTGGTCGTGTGCGTCGCCCTCGGCGGCGTGGTCATGCGCGTCGCTGCCGTGGCCGTGGGCGTCCAAGCTGCCGGGCGGCGTACTGCCCAGCACGCGCGGCGCCGCCAGGAACACGGTGGTGAGTGCGGCAAACACCGCAATGGCTATAAGAACATTTGCATATCGTGACATCATCTTCATGGCGATCCATATCTGACGGGATAACCTGGACACCGCGGTCATGCTGCGCTCCGTGCAGGACACGTGCGGTGGTAGTGGCCGGGAGAACCGGACGCAGGACACTGCCGCGCCGGCCCAGAAACATCAGGCGAGGAGGACGACGGTGCGGAGCATCAATGCGGGGCAAGAGCGGACAAGGGGCGAACGGTCGCGCGCGGCGCGGACAACCGGCTTCGCACAATGCTGCGGCGCGCAGATGCATGCGGCGCCAAGCGTGTGCTGAATGCCGCGCGGGAGCACCTGGGCAGGATGGGCTGCTTCGGCGAGCACGCCTGCATGCGCGCAGCACGTGACGGCGGAGAACGAGGCGGCCGGGCTGGCGGCAGGCGCGCCGGCGGGCGTGCATTCGTCGTCGCAGCACCCGGCGAGCTGCGCGAGTGTGAGCACCGCGCGGCCGTCCGGCTTCTGACAGAGCACGATCTGCCCCGTGGCATGCGTCATCATCGGCACGCACCACAGGCACAGCACCAGCACACGGCTGAATGACAATTTGAACGCTCGTCTCATATCGCACCACTATTATACCACGCGGACGAGCCGCGTGTCAAACGTTCGCAGTGGGCCGCGACTCCAGTCGTGGCCACACGCCGCGTCAACGGTCAGCCAGATGCGCGAAGGTTGAGGAACCATGTCATTTCCAAAAGACGTAAACCATCTCATTTCTAGAAACTTGCAACAAGAACAACGGGCGCACGGTAAAATAGTTGCAGTTTTTTGAAGAAAGGGGCTTGACAAAAGTGTTTTTGTCGGGTATAATGTAGAGTAAATATGCTCTACAGAGACACTTAACGCAAACTCCGAGGAG
>JAAYZF010000207.1 GCA_012514975.1 bacterium | reverse complement strand
GCCGGCGCGGATTACATCCACGTGGACGTCATGGACGGCCACTTCGTGCCGAACATCACGCTCGGCCCGCCCATCGTCGAGAAAATCAAGCCGTGCACCACCCTGCCCCTCGATGTCCACCTCATGATCGACCGGCCCGACAGGTATGCCCCGCACTTCATCAAGGCAGGCGCGGATATCGTCACCATCCACGTCGAGTCGCCCTCGATCTCCCACAGCGCCGATGCCGTGAGGAATGTGCTGGCCGACATACGCGGAAGAGGCAGCAAGGCGGGCGTCGTGCTCAAGCCCAAGACGCCCGCGGAGGCCGCGTTCCCGTTCCTCGATCTCTGCGCAATGGTGCTCGTGATGACCGTCGAGCCCGGGTTCGGCGGACAGTCGTTCATGCATGACATGCTGCCCAAAATCAGCGCCCTCCGCCACGAAATACAACGCGGGAAACTGGCGGTGGACATAGAGGTGGATGGCGGAATCGACGCAAAGACCGCCCCGCTCGTCTGCGCACACGGAGCAAACGTGCTCGTCGCCGGCACCTACCTCTTCGGCCACAAGGACATGGCCGCGCGCATCGCGGCGATGCATGCGTTAAGAAGTTCTTAGTTGGAAGTTGGGATTGAGCACTGAATGCAGATCTGAAATCTGAAATCTGAAATCTGAGATCATCAAATCATAAGCCCCTCATGTCTTCTCCAGTGATAAAATTCGGTACCGACGGCTGGCGCGCGGTGATCGCCGACGGCTTCACATTCGAGAATGTCCGCATCGTCTCGCAGGCGATCGCCGACTACGTCCTGCGGCGCGGCGCCCAGCCGCAGGGCATGGTGATCGGGTATGACAACCGGTTCCAGGGCGAGACGTTCGCGAGCATCGTGGCCGAGGTGATAGTGGCGAACGGCATACCGGTCTGCCTCGCGGGCGAGCCGCTGCCGACGCCGGTGATCTCGTTCGCCGCGCGGCACTACGGCCTTGACGGCGGCATCATGATCACCGCGAGCCACAACCCCGCCGAGTACAGCGGCATCAAGTTCAAAACCCCCGACGGCGCGTCGGCCGATCCCTCGATCACCTCGCAGTTCGAACAGCTCGCCGGCGCGTCCCCGGTGCGCAGAGTCGATCTCGGCACCGCGCGGCGGAACGACATGGTGATGGACCTCGCGCTGACGAAGCCGTATTTCTCGTGGATCAGCAATTTCATCGACCGGAAGGTCCTCGGCCGCACCGCCTACACCGTCGTCGTCGACTCGATGTACGGCGTCGGCAAGCGCTACATCGAGGAGATGCTGAAGGATTCGCCGCACACGGTCGCCACCGTCCGCGGTGAACGCAATCCCTCGTTCTGCGGCATCGCGCCCGAGCCGATCCCCGCCAACCTCACCGCGTGCGCGGAGGCGGTCAGGGAGCGCCATGCAGACGTCGGGCTCGTCACCGATGGTGATGCCGACAGGATCGGCGCGCTGGACAACAACGGCGGGTACATCATCACGCCGAAAATCGCCACGCTGATCGCCCTGCACCTGATCAAAAACCGCGGCTGGAAGGGCAGCTTCGTCAAGACGCTCTCATGCTCAGTCGTCATCGACCGGTTCGCCCGCGAGTTCAACATGCCCGTGATCGAGAAAGCCGTCGGATTCAAGAACATCGTGCCCTACCTCATGTCGCACGAGGCGCTCGTGGGCACGGAGGAAAGCGGCGGGCTCGGCATCCAGAACCATATTCCCGAGCGAGACGGCATTCTCGGCTCGCTCCTCTTCCTCGAAGCGCTCGTCGGCCTCGGGTTCAAACACGCGGCGGAGGCAATGGCGTTCCTCGACAAAAACTACGGCGCGCTCCGCTATCATCGCGTCGACCGGCATGTCGATTCCGCGCAGAAAGACGCCTTCATGCGCCGCGTCGCGTCCGCGCCGCCCACCGAGCTGCTGGGCAGCAGGGTCGCGAACATCAAAACGTTCGATGGTGTGAAATTCGAGTGTGCGGATGATTCGTGGCTGCTGCTGCGTTTCTCCGGCACGGAACCCCTCGTGCGCGTCTATGCCGAAGGGCCCTCGCAGGAACATGCCGAGGCGCTGACGAAACTTGGCGAGGCAATGCTGGCGTGACCCGCACGCGCGCATACGTGCCGCGGGCGCTCCATGCCCTTGCGGGCACGCTGCGGACACGCGCGCGCTCGTAGTGGCGCCGTCAGGCGTTGCGCTTCTTCATCTCCCCGACAACTGCATCAACCGCCACGGCCGTCTCCGTGCCGTCAGCCATGTCCTTCAGCTTGACAATCCCCTGCAGCCGCTCGTCCGGGCCGCTGATCAGCACCCAGCGCGCGCCGCTCGCGTTCGCCTCGCGCATCTGCGCCTTGAGCGACTGCTTGTCATAGCCGGCAACGGCCGCGATGCCCGCGGTGCGCAGCGTATCGGCAAGGACGAGGTTGTCCGCCACGGCCTGTTCGTCGAACGCGGCAAGAAACACGGGCGGTTGCGCCGCCACAGCCTGGTTCAACTGCGTGAGCGCGATCACAAGCCGCTCGACCCCGAGCGCCCAGCCCACCGCTCCCGTCTCCGGCCCGCCCATCGAGTGCACCAGGCCGTCATACCGCCCGCCGCCTCCGAGCGCGTCCTGTGCGCCAAGCGCGCTGTGCGCCACCTCGAAGATCGTATCCCTGTAGTAATCGAGCCCGCGCACGAGCCGCGGCTCCTCGACATACGAGATTTCCAGCCGGCTGAGCTGGGCACACACGGCGTGGTACCGTGCGCGGGACGCCTCATCAAGCGTGTCGATCATCGCGGGCCGCTCGGGCGCGTTCATCACCGTGCGACATCCCTCGACCTTGCAGTCGAGGAGGCGGAGCACGTTGCGCTCCATGCGCCTCCGGCAGTCGGGGCACAGGGCTTCCTTGTGCGGCGCGGCATAGGCGGCGAGGCGGTCGCGGTAGGTCGCGCGGCTCTGTGCATCGCCGAGCGAGTTGATCTTCACGGTGAGGCCGTTCAGGCCGAGCGACTCGAAGTAGCGGACGAGCAGAGCGATCGCCTCGGCGTCGGCAAGCGGGCTGTACGTGCCGAAGAGTTCGAGGCCGATCTGGTTGAACTGGCGCTGGCGGCCCGCCTGCGGCCGTTCGTAGCGGAACATCGGGCCCATGTACCAGAGTTTCAGGAGCTTTGACTGCGCGAGAAGCTTGTGCTCGATGCACGCGCGGACCACGCACGCGGTGCCTTCGGGCCGCAGCGTGAGCGACCTGCCCTTCTTGTCGGCGAACGTGTACATCTCCTTCTCGACAATGTCCGTCGTGTCCCCCACCGTGCGGACGAACAGCTCGGTCATCTCGAACATCGGCGTACGGATTTCGGCGAAGCCCGAACGCTCGAACAGCACGCGCGCAGCCCGCTCGACATGCTGCCAGAGCGCGGTCCCGGGCGGAAGGATGTCAGCAGTGCCTCGCAAAGCGGTAATCATGGCTTTTCCTGTGATACAATGGTTACTGTGCGCTGCATTGTAGCACTCGCGCCCCGCAAAGTCAACGCAGACGCGTGACATCGCCGCCACGAAGTGGTATAATGGGAGTGTGAGTAAGGGAGCCGTCCTCCGTGGACGGCGAATCCCGGAGGTGAGATGATCTGCAGATGCCCCCACTGCGGTTCGCGGTTCAAGCCGGAAAACCGGCACGGCACCATCGGCTACCTTGTCTACCGGTGTCCGGAATGCTCCCAGGACAGTTTCGTGTCTCCGCACCGCATCGCGGCGGTATCCGGCATATGTCTGTTGGCGGCTCTTGGCGGCTGGCTGGTGGTGTTGGCGATGATCATCGGCTGTTCGCGGGCAGGCCTTGCCGTGCCCCGCTTCCTGCTGCTGTTCGTCGCTCCATTCACCATGCTCGTCGCGGTGGTGATCGCCGCCAAGTCAAGGCATGGCCTTCTTGATCCGCTGACGCGGGACAAGACGGTACCCGGCGTGCTCTCGTTGAGTC
>JAAYZF010000206.1 GCA_012514975.1 bacterium | reverse complement strand
TCCAGTCGTGGCCACACGTCGCGTCAACGTGTCAGCCGCACGTGCGTGTCGCTCGTGTCCAGGTGAGTCACGTCGTGCCCTGAGCGCCGGCGGACGCGTGTCAACCACACAAGCCCTTACATCGGGATCCCAGCGAGCCCGGCAAGGTATGATTTGACAAAACACGGCGTTAAATGGTATTGTCTAGCGTTGGTTTTCAGTCCCGAAGGCATCGTTGACGCGCCCGATTCTCACAGGAGAGATACCCATCCGAGACACCACACTATCATACAGGAGGAGGCACCATGAAGACCATTCGTATCGTTATCACCGCAGTGGCAGTGCTGGCCTTCGCCGCGGGCATGGCGAACGCGGCGGCGTACTACACCGGTTTTGAAGACGGCGTTAAAGCCGGCTATGCCCTCGGCAGTGTCTCGCTGAGCGGCGTGGTCTGGACGCTGGATAATGCGCTTATCGGCAGTTTGACGGCCGACAAGCGGGCGGAGGTGAAGTCGGTGCGGATGTCCTACAACGGCCTCACGTCGTATACCAGCAGCATGTACCTCGCTGAGACGCTGACAGGCGCGTACTCGTCGCTTTCGTTCCTCTATGCTGACTACGGCTCATACGAGAACGACCTTCGTCTTGCGGCCGACATTTCCAGCGATGACGGCGTGAACTGGAGCGAACTTGGCGTTGTTGAAGTGCACAGCTCGGACCAGACGCTGACGTCCTACTCCACGTCGTTCGGCCCCTACCAGTATGTCCGCGTGCGTTTCAGAGTGTGGAGCGCGGCGGCGGCGACCTTCTCCGCGCAGCGGGTGAATGTGGACAATGTGGCCATCGTGCCCGAACCGGCGATGATGACAGGCGCCGCTGTCCTTCTGGCCGGCATGGCGCTGGCAGCGCGTCGCAGGCGCTGACACAATGCCGGGCAGCGGTGATTCCCGTCTGCCGCTTGCCCCGCTTCAGTGGCGATCCCAGGCGCCGCGCTCATTGGCTGACCCCGGGCGCGGCTGTCCATGCCTTTTGATCGGGACCTCCAGCGAAGGGTCCTCCCTTTTACCACCTCGATGCGTGCGTCACTTCGCACAGTGCTGCTTGCGTGCCTGGCCGTCACAGCCTGCTTCGCCCTGGTGTTCGCCGTGTATCGTCCAGCGCTGGATGCCCAGTTGCTGACGTGGGACGACAACGACCTGGTGACGCGCAATTACAGGCTGCGGTACCTGTCGCGCGACACGCTCATCGACATGTTCCGGCTGAAGCCACTGTATGGCCGGCCCGCCTTTGCGCTCTATGTTCCCTTGACCGTGCTTTCCGTTGCAGCCGAGTACCGGCTGTTCGGGGCAGACCCGTTCGTCTACCACTTTACCAACGTCCTGCTCCACGGGCTCAACGCGGTTCTGGTGTGTGCCTTTCTGCGGCTGCTGAGCGGGCGTGTCCGTGTCGCGGTGATCGGCGCGGTGTTCTTCGCCGTTCATCCCCTGCACGTGGAATCGGTTGCCTGGGTGACGGAACGGAAGGATGTGCTCAGCGCCTTCTTCTATCTTGCGGCGCTGCTGCTGTACCTGCGGTGGAGAAGAGCGGGGAGCGCGGCTGCGTATGCGCTTGCCGCTGCGTCCGGAGTATGCGCGGTGCTGGCGAAGCCGGTGGCGGTCACGCTTCCCGTGTCACTCGTGCTGATCGACCTGTTGGAGAGGCGCGGATTCACGTGGAGCACCGTGCTGGACAAGGCGCCGTTCGTGTGCGCGGCGATCTTCGGCGCCTGTGCAACGGTATACACGCAGGGAGCGCATGGCGCGTTGGACCGTCAGGATACGCTGAACGTGCTGGGCAACCTGTTCGTGTCGTTCCGCGGCCTGTTGTTCTATGCGGTCAAGACGTTTGCGCCAACCGGCCTCATGCCGGTGTATCCGCGGCCGTCGCTGATTGACACCGGGGACCCGGTGACGATCGCATCAGTGCTGGTGACGGCCGGGCTGGTGGTCGCCGTGGTGGCATGCCGGCGTCGTGCGCCGCTTGTCAGTTTCGGCCTGGCATTTTTCCTGGTGGCGGTCTCGCTGAACCTGCAGATACTGCCGTCGGGGCTCCAAGTGGTGGCGGCGGACAGGTTCTACTATCTTCCGTCGGTCGGTGTCGCGCTCGTGCTGGGCGCTGCGCTCGACTGGATGTTCATGCGCCCGTATGCGCGTGCCGTGGCTGCGGCGGCGTGCATGGTGGCATTCGCGTTGTGGTCATGGACCACATGGTCGTACGCCGGCGTCTGGCGCACGAACGAGAGCCTGTGGTCTTACACGCTTGCCAGGTCTCCCGATTCGCCCATCGCCAAGGGGAATCTTGCCCTTGCATACATCCTGGCGGGGCGGCAGGAGGAGGCGCTGCGTCTGCAGACGGAGATGCTCCGCTCCGATACGAACGCAGTGACCATCGCGAACCTTGCCATCGGCTATCTGAAGCTGGGCAACGTGTCGCAGGCGTGGTCGTACGTGCAGCTTGCGTTCTCGAACGGCCTTGCCAGGAGTGAAACGTATTACGCAGCCGCGTTCATTGACGCCAGCAGAGGCAGGCATGAGGATGCAATCCGCCATCTCGAACACGTCATCGCCGGGCAGCCGCTGCGCGCGGAAGCGCATCTGCACATGGGCGTCGAGCAGCTTGCCCTCCAGCGAACCAACGATGCAATCGCCTCGTTCGCGCGTTTCGTCGAACTCGAGCCGGGAGAGCGATGGGCTGCGCTCACGCTGGCGCGGCTGTTCGAGTCGAGCGGGGAGCTGGGGAACGCGTGCGGCCTCTATGGCGCCATCTTCAAGCGCGAGCCTGGTGCATGGTACGCGCGCCACCGTGAGGGGCTGATGCATCTGCGCCTGCGCGACTTCCCGGCTGCCCGCGACGCATTCCACGATGTCTCCCGCGCCGTTCCGGACAACGCAACCGCATGGTCGGACCTGGCGGTTGCCCATCGCGAACTCGGCAACCAGCCCGAGGCCATACGGTGCAGCCGCAAAGCTCTTTCACTGTACGCAGCTTCGCCCAAGATCCTCTACGACCATGCGTGCATCATGGCAATGGCCGGCGCGGTTGATGAAGCGCTGACGGCGCTGACCAACGCCGTTGCCCGCAGCGAACAGTTGCGCCTCCAGGCCATGACAGACCCTGACCTCGTTTCGTTGCGCGCGCTGCCGGCATTCCGTGAATGCGTCGGTCGCTAACGCCTGCAAATCTGTCGCGCATACTTCGGCGCAACAGATTTGAGGTGCGTGAGGGAGGCGTGTTGGGCTGAAGCGCGATTGCGTCGGCACAGAGGCGCGTGATCGGCGGTAGGCCGGGACTCCAGTCCTGGCCACATGCGGCGGACGCGTGTACGCAGCGGGCCGCACGATGGGTGCCGGCGGACGCGTGTACGCAGCGTAATGTGGCTGGCCTCTTTGAGGCCGGAGATGTGGACGGGCGCGGAGCACCCGGCCACAGACGGCGACAAACGGCCGCCGGTCCCATACGGCGGAACCGGCGTCTACATCTGGTCGCGGCGCGGGGATGCATGTGTGTACAGCCCGGTATTGCGTGTGTTCCGTGTATCCCGCGGTGAGTTGCCTGGACAGTCGGGACAGGGATGTCCCTCCCACCTTTCGGGACAGGGATGTCCCT
>JAAYZF010000205.1 GCA_012514975.1 bacterium | reverse complement strand
TGGACTCGGTGAAACGAAGGCTCGCCACTCCCTTCGGCATCATGCTCTGCGCGCCGCCGTTCAGGAAGACGGTGCATCACGTTGTCCGCGCCGTGCTGTTCAACGAAAGCACAAAGGAAAACGCAGGCATCTTCTCGCAACCGCAGCCATGGGCAGTCATGGCCGAAACACTCCTCGGCCGCGGCGACCAGGCATACGCCTACTTCCGCGCCTACATGCCCGGCGCGTACAACAACCGCGCCGAAATCCGCCAGGTCGAACCTTATGTCCATTGCCAGTACACGCACGGCAGGTACAGCAGGAAATTCGGCGTCTCGCGCACGTCATGGCTCACGGGCACGGCGACATGGACCTACTACGCGGCGACACACTGCATCCTCGGCATCCAACCTGATTACGACGGGCTGATCATCGACCCGTGCCTGCCGAAGAAGTGGGATGAGATCGACGTCACGCGCACCTTCCGCGGCAAGCAGTTCACCATCGTGATAAAGAATGGCAGGAAGGGCAAGGGCGTGCACTCGATGCTCGTCAACGGCGAGCCTGTGGAAGGCAACCTGATTCCCCTCGACAAGTTCAGGAACGAGAACTACATCGAAGTCCAGTTGCAGTAAAAGTGGCCGAGGCTGCGCCTTGGAAAGTTGAAGTGCACGCGGAAAGCCTCGCGACGAATGAGGGCCACTGCTACTTCTGTTGCTCGAGGCGTTCGACGATCCGCTCGATCGTCGTCCGCGCGAGCGCCGCTTCACGCGTGCCGGGCACGAGCTCGATCACCATGGCGAGATGGTTTGTCGCCAGCACGCTGCCGCTGCGCGTGCTGGCCAGCAGCACGCCGAGCAGGAAATGCGCGTCCGCGTTGCGCGGATGATAGAGAAGAAGTTTCTGAAGCTGGTCGACCGCGCCGGGCCGCAGCCCGTGGTTGTGCAGCAGAATCGCGTAGTTGTACCGCGCCACCGTGTCTGACGGGTCGCCCGTGAGGGCCAGCTCGAACGAGTTGGTCGCCCGCGCAAACTCGCCACATTTGGCGTACGCGGTGCCGAGCGTGACGAGCACGCCGGGCAGCACGTTCGACCACAGGGGCAGATGCCGCTCGATGATCGCCGCGGCCACACGCGGCCCCTCCGCTTCGTCGGCCGCCATGGCCGCCTCGGCGAAATTGTTGACCACACGCTGCTTGTCAGGCGCCTTCCGGTACGCATCAAGCCACAGCGTCAATGAATCCTGCCAGACAAGCGTTCGCATCCATGTGACGCTTGCCACCGCGGCAATGATCGCCACCGCGAGCACGCGGATGAACACAACGACCGCCCTCGAACGCAGCACGCCGAGCACGCTCCCCGCCAGCGAGACGACCACCCAGATCACCCCCGCCACGCCGAGATAGGCGCGATGCTCGAACATCAGGTCCGGCGTCGGTATGATGCTCGATTGCGGAAGCAGCGTCAGAAAGAACACGGCAGCTCCCCAGAAGAACAGCGGCGCATACACACGCCGCCTGAACGCCAGCAGCGCCAGCAGCAGCAGCACTTCCATGCGCAGCAGAAACGCGATCGAGCGCCATGTCCCGATCAGCGGCACGTCGTGGTCAATCGAAAACCCTGAGGGCCAGACGGCCAGGCGCATGTACCTGAGCAACACCTCGGACTGCGTGTACGCATACGTTGCGCGCGTCAGCCCTTGCGTGTGCGCGTGGAGCGGCCCGCCAACGGCGCCGGCAACCTGGCGCAGGTGCTCAGGATCCCACTTTGCCAGAGTGAACAGCACGGCGGCCGGAAGCGCGACGATCACCACAGCGCCGCCAGCCCATGCAAGCGCGCGCCGCCAACTGAACGCGCGCGGCTTCCTCTCCGCGACGAGCCACCACATCACCGCAATGGCAAGCGGCGCAGTGACGATGATCTCCTTGCAGAACGCGCCGATGACGATGCATACTGCCGCGCCGGCCCAGCCCGCCCAGCGAGCCCGGCAAGGCAGGAACGTCCGCGCCGCGCACAACAGCGCCGCAAGATAGCACACGCTCGCCATCAGCATCACACGCTGCGACAGATAGATCACCGCCTGCGAACACAGCGGATGCACGGCGAACGCAACGCCGCAGAACAACGGCGCCCAACGGCTTGACAGCGGACCCATCGCCGCGGGATAGCGCCGCAGAAGCGGCCGCCACAGCGTCCGCGTCAACGCGAACACCAGCCATGCCGCCACAATGTGCAGCGCGCAGTTGACGATGTGGAACCATACGATCGGTATGGGCCGCAGGCGCCCGATGTGGACGGCGCGGATGTTCGCATTGAGCCAGAATGTCAGGAACGGCAGCCAGCGCGTGGGATACGTGGTGACAAGCTCGCGCGGCGTGGCGTACTTGAACTGCGGGTCGCCGAACGTGCCCAGGTCGTCAAGATGGAATGGCGCGGTGAAACTCGGCAGATAGGCCAGGACACCCGCGGCCGCGATGACGACGAAGGCGGCCAGCGCGATGTGACGGCGCACAAAACGTCGCGGAGAAAATGACAGAGTGCTCATGGCTGGTGCGTACGGCGGAGCCGCCGGCGGGCATTGCCCACCACGGCCTTCACAAAATCCGCATACTCGATGTCCGCGGCGGCAAGCGCGGCGGAGAAGCCCGCATCGAGCGAAATGTCGGGGTTCGGGTTCACTTCCAGAACGAACGGCTCGCCCTTCTTGTTCAGCCGCAGATCCACACGCGCATAGTCGCGGCATCCGACGACGCTCCATGCGGCCAGCGCGATGCGCCGCACGCGGTCGGCCAGGCTGCGCGGCAGCGGCGCGGGCACGACGCGCACGGTGTTCTGGTACTCGAACGAATCGCGCAGCCACTTCGCCGCATAGTCGATGATCTTCGGCCTGCTCGCATCGTACCCGCGAAACTCCACTTCAGCGACCGGCATTGTGCGCACGTCGTCCCCATCTTCGAGCAGCGCAATGTTGAGCTCGCGCCCGTCAATGAACTGCTCGACGATTGCCGGCTGGCTGAACCGGCGGGATACGCTGTCGGCAACGCGCTGCACGGCCGCCCGCGTCGGCTTGCGGATCACCGAGCCCGGCTCAATCCCCTCGCTTGCGTCCGTACATGCGGGCTTGACGATGCACGGGCCGGCGAACGGCAGCGCCGCCGGCACCTTCCCCCCTTCGGGCACCATGATGCTCGCAGGGCACGGAATGCCCGCCGCGCGCAGCAGCGCATTGGTCTGCCATTTGTTGTTCGCGAGAAGCTGGCACGGCGTCGTATTGCCCGTGTACTCTCGGTCAAACGCCTCGCACACGGCCGGCACCAGAAACGGATCCGCTGCAGGCGAGCCGTAAAACCCTTCGACGAGGTTGAATATGACGCGCTCGCGATACTTGCCCAGCACGCGGGGCATGTCGGCCAGCGACGCGGCGCCGCCCACGCGATAGTCGATGCCAAGCTGGTTGAGCGAGGCGGTGACGGCGAGCATTTCATCCCACACGCCCGCCTCGCTTTCGTCAGCGGATTCCGGCGCCGTCTTGAGCAGCTCGTCCGACGGCCGGTTGTACAGCACCAGTATGCGTTCCTGTCTGCGCATGAGTGCGTCCGCTCAGATCTGTTGCCGGGCGGCGCAACAGATTTGTGAAGTGGTGTTCCTCTCCACACATCTGCCGCGAAGCGCGGCAGATGTGTGGTGCCGGAGGAGAGACTCGAACTCTCACGGGGGGTACCCACGGGTTTTTGAAACCCGCATGTCTACCGATTTCATCACTCCGGCGCCGCCGATATTATAGATGACCAGCGCGAAAAACGCAAGCACAAAAACGGCTGCGATCGAGCGCAGCCGTTTTTGTCGGCCGCTGCGCCTGGAAATGTACCGTGTGTGGATGGACGCCCTGCGCCCGGCTACCATCGGCGGAGCGTCAACGTGTAAGCCAGACGCGCGTGTCCCGCGTGTCCACGTGACTGGAGTCACGTCGTGTCATGTGCGCCGGCAGACGCGTGTCGACCGCGCCAACCTTTATGTCGGAATTCCAGCAGCAGCGCACCACTCCCCTTGACTCTCCACTGCGTTCGTGTTACAATCGCAATAAGCCGTATGTGGATGGGTGCTTCGCGCCCGTTACCGGCCTCGCAGAGGCCAGCCACATTCTCTGAACCGGCCTCGGAGAGGCCAGCCACATCTGCCGGTGCTGTCATGATGAACACACGCGTTCGATCATTGGTCCAGGGGTGCGCTGCGTTGGCCGCGGCGGCGCTGCTGTTCTGGGCGCTGCACCGGCCAATCCCGGCAGCGATCGTCGCTGTGCTCGGTGTGTGTCTTCTCGTCACGGGCCAGTTGTTCCCGCGCGCGTTCGGGGTGATCGACGCAGCGCTGGGCCGTGCGGTCGGCTGGGCCGGCACGATCGTAGCGTGGTGCATTCTCGCCCCCTTTTACCTCATTGTGTTCACACTTCTCCGCCTGCTGCTCGCGCTCGCGGGCAAGGATCCACTCACCCGCGCGCCGCGCGGCACCGCAACCACTGCATGGGTCGACCGGCATCCAACGCCGCGCACGATCGATGACTACCGGCATTTGTACTGATGACGATTCTCGGCATTAGCGCTTTTTACCATGACAGTGCGGCCGCGCTGGTGCGCGACGGCGCGATCGTCGCCGCGGCGCAGGAGGAGCGCTTTTCGCGCGTGAAGCACGACGCACGCTTTCCGCGCCACGCCATCGCCTACTGCCTCGAAGCAGGCGGGATCCACGACGGCGGGCTCGATGCCGTGGCGTTCTACGACAAGCCGCTGCAGAAATTCTCGCGCATCCTGCAGTCGTATGTCTGCGTTGCGCCGCGCGGACTGCGGTCGTTCATGATGGCGCTGCCGCTGTGGCTGAAGGAAAAGCTCTGGCTGCCGGTCGAGATCGAACGCGGGCTGCGGGAGTGCGGCGTGCACTCACCGCCCGAGTTTCTCTATCCCGAGCATCACGAATCGCATGCTGCAAGCGCATTCTTCCCTTCACCGTTCCAACGCGCCGCGATTCTCACAATCGACGGCGTGGGCGAATGGGCGACAAGCGCGATCGGCCGCGGCAAGGACAACACCGTCACGCTGCTCCAGGAGCTGCATTTCCCGCATTCGCCCGGCCTGCTCTACTCTGCGTTCACGTATTTCGCAGGCTTCAGGGTCAACTCGGGCGAGTACAAGCTCATGGGCCTCGCCCCGTACGGCGAGCCGCGCTATGTGCAGACCATCTACGATCATCTGATCGATCTGCATGACGATGGTTCGTTCCACATCAATCTCGAGTATTTCGACTACGTGGGCGGGCTGGCGATGACGAACGCGAAGTTCGACCGGCTGTTCGGCGGCCCGCCGCGCACGGCTGAAAGCGAGATAACGGCGCGCGAGGCCGATCTTGCGCGTTCGGTCCAGACCGTCACAGAGGAGATCGTGCTGCGCATGGCGCGGCACGCGAAGGCTTTGACAGGCGAGGAGTATCTGTGCCTTGCGGGCGGTGTGGCGCTGAACTGCGTTGCCAACGGCCGCCTGCTGCGCGAAGGCATCTTCAAGGACATCTGGATCCAGCCCGCGGCGGGCGACGCGGGCGGCGCGCTCGGCGCGGCGCTCTTCACATGGCATCAAATCCACAGGAACCCCCGGACAGCCGACAACGTGCATGACGCGATGAACGGAGCATGTCTCGGCCCCGCGTTCAGCGATGAGGAAATCGCAGCGTTCCTCGAGACGCACGGCTATCCGGCGCGGAAGCTTTCGGATGCGGAGTGGGCGCCCGAGATTGCGCGGCTGATTGACGGGCAGAGTGTCATCGGGCTGGTGAACGGCCGGATGGAATTCGGCCCGCGCGCGCTGGGCAACCGGTCGATCATCGGCGATGCGCGTTCGCCGCGCATGCAGTCGATCATGAATCTGAAGATCAAGTACCGCGAGTCGTTCCGGCCGTTCGCGCCATCATGCCTTGTCGAGCGCGTGAACGATTATTTCGAGCTTGACCGGCCGTCGCCGTACATGCTGCTCGTGGCGGCGGTAAGGAAGGAACGGCGGCGCACCGCCGACGCGCGCGCCGCTTCCATACGCGACCAGATCAACGACACGCGGTCCGACGTGCCGGCGATCACACACGTCGACTTCTCGGCGCGCGTGCAGACGGTGGACGCGGCGGTGAATCCGCGGTTCCACGCGCTGCTCGAAGCGTTCGAGGCGCGCACGGGATGCGCCCTGGTCATCAACACGTCATTCAACGTGCGCGGCGAGCCGATCGTCTGCACGCCCGAAGACGCCTATCGCTGCTTCATGCGGACGGAGATGGACTGGCTCGTGCTTGGCTCGTTCCTGCTGGACAAGCGGGCGCAGCCGCCGTGGCACGAGGAGAAGCGCTGGCAGAAAGATTTTGTGCTTGACTGAACGCCGCGTGGCGTTCATCATTCAATGCTTTCACGGCTGAACACGGAAGAACGATGATGATTCCCAGATGTACGACACACTGGATCGGCGCCATGGCACTGGGCATGGCTGCGTACGCATTCACGCTGCATGCCGCGCCGGTCATTCCGCCTTCAGACATGCTTGTGTCACGCACGAACGGCGTGGCGCCCCTGTCGGTCTACTTCGACGCATCAGGCACGACAAGCGGCGTGACCGCCATTCCGTTCCACGAGCTGGGCTATCGCTGGGATTTCGGCGACCCGGGCAGCGGCGTCTGGGCCACGGATGGCAAAAGCAAGAACAGCGCGGCCGGCCCGCAAGCAGGCCATGTCTACCACATGCCCGGAGTCTACACTGCGACGCTCACCGTGCAGGACATGGCCGGCGGGCAGGCAACGCGCCAGATGGTCATCGTGGTTGACGACCCTGCCGGTGTGTTCCCGGGCACCAACACCGTCTGCTTCTCCCAGGACGGCAGTTTCGATGGCGCGCCGGCCGGCGCACGGTTGATCATCACCAACCGTTTCGCCGCCGTCGCCGCGTACTTCTCGCCGCGCATGCGCCTGCTGCTGCGGCGCGGGGAAACGTGGACAAACGCATCAGTGCGGCTCAACGCGGCAGGCCCGGGCATGATCGGCGCGTTCGGCACGGGTGCGCCGCCGGTGCTCGTGGCGCCGTCGAACACGACACTGCTCACGCTCTCGAGCTCTTCACCGCGGCTCGACGACTGGCGGGTGATGGACCTCGAGCTTGACGGCAGCGCAAAGGGCTCATGGGCCGTGCTTGCCAATGGAGTCGTGACGCGCGTGCTGCTGCTGCGCCTTGGCGCGCATGATTTTCTCGGCGGTGTGAACATCTCCACATCGATACTGGATTACCAGAAAGCGACGTCAATGTACGACCAGGTCTCGCTCGAGGACATGACGCTGACGCATTTCATTGGCGGCGGCGGCGGGAACATCGGCTTCATCTGCTCCCGCCGCCTCTCGATCCAGGGATGCGTCATGCACGACAGCCGCGGTGTCGAGCACATACTCCGCACGCCGTGGATCAGCAAGGGAGTCATCTGCCACAACGACATGCGCGACCAGGCGCTGGCCAAGCACGTCATCAAGATGCACGCGCCGCAGTTCAACGCGCCGGGCATCGGGTCGAATCAGCATACGGAGCTTGTCGTTCTGAGCGACAACACGTTTTCGGGAAACGCGGACTGGACGGTGTGCCTCGGGCCGCAGGACAATGGAAAGGACGAGCGCGTGCGCGACATCCTGGTCGAACGCAATTTCTTCCTCTGCAACACAAACGTGCAGGTCAATCTGTTGATCTGGGGACGGGAGATCACCGCGCGGAACAACATCTTCAACACGACCGATGGCAAGGCACAGACCTGCGTCTGGATAGGCCCGCGCGGCATCGAGCCGGCGCCGGAAAATGTCCGCGTTTTCAACAATACCGGCTACACCGCGGACACCAAGACTTTCAGGCTCGTGCAGATTCAGCCCGTCGTTACAAACACCACCGTGCGGAACAACCTTGCGTCAGCGCCGTACTCGACTTCGCCCACAATGGTGTACGGCAGCGGCGTGAATCTCGTGATGGACCACAATCTCCTCACCAGCGCGCCGGGGTTCGCAATGTCCAACCCGGTCGCCGCGGCTGATTTTGCGCTCGTGCCCGGAAGTCCCGCGCTCAATGCGGGAACGAACATCGCTGTGTTCGAGGACTATGCGATGAGCCCGCGCCCCGTGGGAACAATGGACCTCGGCGCGTACGAGTGGCTGCCCGAGCCGGCGGTGCTTGGAATGGCGGCGGTGTTCGTCGCGGGGCTGCGCGGACGTCTGCGCCGCCGCGTGTGAACAAGCGGCCGCCCGGGACCGCCGATGCGTGGGTGACTCACATTAAGGAGACCACTTAAGACTGAAACCCCGTCAGGACACAGCCCGGCCCATCGGGCAGGGGCATCGCATGCGGCCCGAAAAGAAACGGTTTAGGCGCTGAAGGCACGACGGCCTTACCGCTTCTTCGCCTTCTTCTTACTTGCCATCGACGCCTTCAGGTCTTCGAATTCCTTGCGCGACACAGGGATCAGGCGGTCAACGGCCTCTTTGACGATGCTGTTGACCTGCTTCTCGAGGTCCTTGCGCACGACTTCGCCCTTCTTGATCATGGAGTTGACGAAGGCGGTGCTTTCCTTCTGCGTCAGCCCGAGTTTCTTCTGCGCTTCCTTCGCCACCTGTTCGGCTTTCTCCTTTCCGGTGATGCCAAGCCCGATGCCGAGGGCGACTGCTTTCGAGATCACATCCTTCATCGTTCCATCCTTGTGTTGACCGTTAGGGTTCGTCATTGGTAGTTCATCGTTCATCGTTTCCCCCAGA
>JAAYZF010000204.1 GCA_012514975.1 bacterium | reverse complement strand
GCCGCCGACGCGGGGCATGCCGACGATCATGACGTAGTCGCCGGGCTGGATGTCCGAGTACTCCTTGAGCTTGAAGGTGTCGAAGATGAGCGTGTTGCGCGTATTGCCGCCGTTGATCTGGTAGCGCACGCCGTCGGGCGAGACGGAGCGCGAGGTGGATGCGCGGGTGGTCTGGAACTCGGCGACTTCATTGAGGAACTGGTCGCGTTTCCAGGATTCATTGCCGCAGGTGACGCGGGAAATCCACTGGTTGTTTGCGCCGCGGGACTCGGAGACTGACCTGATCTGGAACCGGACGCCCCAGGTGTCGTCGTCGATCTCGTAGAGGGGCATGGCTTCGTTGAGGCTGCTGCCCCATGAGCCGTTCCGCGGGCTGCCGTGCTCGAAGTCGAATATCTCGGCGTTGTTGCAGAGGTAGAAATATTCGCCGGGCCTGATGACGGGGTTCGGATCGGCCGTCCGCCCGCCGAACTCGCGCGAGTAGCCGATGGCCTTGTCGATCGCGCCGAGCTCGTAGGCAAGCGAGCCGGTGTTGGCGACGAGCGACCAGTTGCGTATGCTGATCGGGCGGTCGCTGATGTTGATGAGCTCGATGATGTCCGGCCGGGCGAAGTAGATCGCGTTGACGCGGTTGCGCGCAAGAGGCTGGCATTCGCTCGTGCTGGTAAGGTAGATGTCCATGCAGCCGCGCTGGTCGGGCCGTTTGGCAGTGCCGTCGTCATAGCGGTAGCGGAGGCGCCTGCATTCCTGGCGGGAGGAGCGGGCGAGCGTGCCGTCGACATCGAGATACTTCGAGTACTGATGCCCGCCGACCTTGTCATCAGTGGGCGTCTCGAGGTTGGTCTCGTGGATGAAGACGCGGTAGTATTTTTGCGGATCGAGCCCCTGGCAGACGAGCCACGTGGAGACGGAGGGCAGCTCGGCGTAAAGCGCCTTGTCCCAGACCCAGCCGCGGAGCTGGGCGTAAAGGTAGCCGACGTTCTTGAGTTTCTCGAGATCCTCGGCCGAGACGCCCTTTGCGTCGAGATAGAGCACGTTGTCCGTCGTGGACCGCCTGATGGAAAAGACTTTCCGGGGAAAGCGGTCGGCATTGGTTGCGGGGCGCTTGTCGAAGACGGCCATGTAGCAGTTGGCCCAGATATTCTCAGGCCAGTTGATGCGGACGCCGCTGGTGTACCCGCCGCCGCGTGACTGGAGGAGGGAGCGGAAGTCGGTGAAGGCGTTGTAGTATCCCTCGGCGACCTCGGGATAGTCGCGGAGGACGACGCGAATGGTCTGGCCGACGAGCTGGGTGCGGTTGGTGAGGATGCGGAAGGCGACTTCGCCATTGCGGAAGAACAGCTCGCGCATGGCGACGTTGGTGCTCTGCAAGTCCATCGTGTGGCCGTACTGCGTCGGCTCGCGGTAGTCAACGGTGCCGTAGAGATAGGCGAGGCAATGGACGCGTGTATCCGCGCGGTCGCCTGTGAGGTAATTCTGCACGTCGTAGGGGCGGCGGATTTTGCTGCCTTCATTGGCGAGGATTTCGTTGAAGCAGACTGCCTCGACGCCGTACTCGCTCGATATGGTGGTCAGCACCGCGTTCTCGTCGCGATAGTCGGCGAGGTTGGCGGCGATGCAGCGGAGGTTGCGCGATTCATTCTCGAAGTGCTGCTGGTCGTTGGCGTCCTTGAGGGCTGAATAGACATCGCGCGCGGGGGCGATGTTGAGGTTGCATCGCGGGCGCCATGCGGCCGCGGCGGCGTCCCACCGGCGATTGACGTCACGCGAGGCGATGGTGGCGTGCTGGCGCGTGAGGGCGAGGCGCTGGGCGCTCGGGGGGACGCCCGGGGCCATTGCCATCCATGCCTCGGCCATGGAGGAGAATGCCCGGTCGTCGCCAAAGGGCTGGCTGGGGACATACTCATCGTACTCATCGATGCCTTCATCGAGCTCGTCGATGACGCCGTTGGCATTGTTGTCGAGCCCGTCGGCCATGAGGAAGCTGTTGTTCCCGTTGTCGTCTCCGCGGGCGCCGGGGACGCGGTTGGGGCCGAAGCGCTCCTTGAGGAGGCGGATGAGGGCATCGCGGCCGACGGGGATGCCGCGCGCGCCGCCGTCGCCAAGGAGCAGCTCGCGGGGCGAGAGCCCCTGGTTCGGCTTGAGCGGCGGGATGAGGCATGCCGTGTTGATGTTGATCTTCGATGCCTCGTCCTGGACGGCGACGGCATAGCGGCCGATGAGCGCGCCCGCCGCGTCCCGCACGGCGAGCCAGGCGGCGTCATTGCCGTCGCCATTGGGGCCGTTGTTGGGGATGAGATCGGCATCTGCGTCAGGGCGCACGCCCGGCAGGGGCGCCTGGAACGCTGACGACCAGATGTCCGAGGGGGCGTCCGCGCCGGGCCGGTCGTGCCGTGCGTCATACCAGAGAAGGCACTTGGCATGCTCGATGCCCGAGCGGGCAAGCGCGTCGGACTGCATGCCGTGGCTGGTGACCTGTGACGTGGTGATTTCGAGGTTGCTGAGCGCGACGAACGCGACGGCGAAGATGCTGAGGATGGTGAGCACGGCAAGGACGACAAACAGGGCCATGCCGCGCAGCGATCCGCGCGGCCCGAGCAAAGGAAGTTCCCGGCGTTCCGTCATCGGTTGTGGCCACCGTTCGATAGCGGGAAGGATGGCGCGCGGGCCGTTCCGCCCGTGCTCACTGCCCCGCCACATGCAAACCGCAAAGAGAGAATGGTACCGTCTTCCCTATTATAGCAGGTCTCGCCGGGAAAAGACAGACACGGTGTGAAGGGTGCGTGAAGGTCTGGATGGCACTTCTCACGGCGCGCCCGGCCCCCGCGGCCTCGTACCCCAGGAAGACGCATCCGGCCGCGCGCGGCGCGCCGCCTGCATCCGCCGCACGCCGATGCGCATCACCAGCCACAGGGCCAGCAGCGGCACAAGAATCCACACAAGCTGCCCAAGGCCCCTCCGCCGCTTCTCCGGCGCCGACACATCGTATCCATACCCGGGATCGAACGCGAACGAATCGACAATGCCGGCAATCACGGGCAGATGCACGTCCTTCTCGTCGGCGGGAAGGAAACAGTGGAGACGGACATACCCGTACCGGCAGGCGAACGTGACGATGTACGCTGCGATGCGTTTCTTGTCCGATGCGCGGAGCATTTCGTAGTAGCCGATGACGGCGTGTTTCTCCGGGTCGTAGACGCCGTTCTGCACGTTGATCTCGCCGTAGGCGCCCGCGCGGTGCAGCGGCAGGTACGCCCGCGCGACAACGACCTGGAACGATGAGGCCTCGGCGATGAGCTCCTTGCCGCTTGGCTGCCGGCCGCGCCCGATCTCGAACAACACGTAGGGCATGGCGAACGAAAGGAGCGCCTTGCGCTGGATGGCAAGCGCGTACGCCGGCCCGGACCGCCCGGTGGCCAGCCCCGCCTGCTCGCGGTACTGCTCGAGCTTGTTCGTGGGAACGACCGTCCAATACGCAGGCAGGTCGAACGAGAAGTGCCCGGGCGCGAACAGGAAGCGCACGCCATTCGTTGCCTGCCCGGCAGCGGCGGCATTGGCATCTGGCGCGGCGGGTGCGGATGCCGGCGCGGCATCTGGCGCGGGCGCGGCGGATGCGGGCGCGGCATCGGGCGCGGGCGCCGGCGCGGCATCGGGCGCGGGCGCCGGCGCGGCATCTGGCGCGGGCGCGGCGGCGGCGAGTAATGCGGCGGCACACGCGGCAAGGGCGGTGAAGTGGAGAGTCGTGATGCGCATGCTACTCCTCGATCCCCTGTTCAGCGGGCTGCGCGGGCACATGCATCCAGACAGCCGAGCAGAACGCGGCATTCTCGTCCGTGGTGATTTCACGGTCCCTCGCTGCATCAACGAGGTTGGTAAAGACGGCGCCGAACCAGGGCGAGCGGGTGTACCCATGGCGGTCAACTGCATCGATCGCGGCGAAGTAGGCGTTGGAGAAGGCTGCGCGGTCGCCCTGCGACAGCTCGGGGCTGAGCTGCTCGGTGAAGAAGGCGTAGAAGACGGTGCGGCCAAGCGTGCCGGCAATGGCGCGCGCGTTCCAGACGAGCAGCGCGGCCAGAACGGCGCCGAGAAGAAAAATCCAGGCGAGGTAGCAGACGGTGATCACCGCGCAGCCCCGTCCAGGCGTGACGGTGACGGCAGGTGCGCCGTCCAGCGCAGGCGCGTCATTGGCAGCCAGGGTCATCGAATCCTCACTTGATGATGAAACTCTTGAGCTCGACAGGGCCGAGCGCGACGTCGAACGAGATGCCGGACGGGGAGGAGAAGAAGGGCAGCGGCTCGTCAGCGCCGGTGAGGGGCCTGATCTGCTCCGCGCGCGCAATGGGAAGCAGGATTCTCGACTGGACGGGCATGAAACCGGTGTTCGCCACGGCCACGTACGTCGCACCGCCCACAGCCGCCATGCGGACGATGAAGGGCACTTCGCCCACCTGCGGCACGAGCGGCATGGGCACGGCGGGCAGGGCGAGATAGTTGGCGAAGAAGCGGCGCGCGGCCACCGGGAACGGGAAACACGCCGGATGCGACTGGTCGAAACTGATCTGGACGACATTGCCCGCGCAGAAGGCGAGGAGCGGTTCGAGCATGCTGAACTCGCGCGAGTGGTACATCGTCTCGCCGGCATAGTATGGCGGCCTGCCTTTGCGGTACAACTGCGTGACGGAGAAGACCGGCGGCGTGATCCGCGCGGCAGGCGTGCCGTTCCTCGAGAACAGCTCGAGATAGGGCTGGCAGACGGATGCCACCGCGCCGTACACGGGCAGGGTGGGCGCAATGCCGGAAGGGACCGCTGCGGCGATCAGCCCTTCGTCGCCATCAGTCCAGCGCGGCACTGCGGCAACGAGGTCTTCGCAGGTGATCTTGGGGAGGGGGAGCCCCTCGAATGGGAGGCGGCGCAGCCGCCTGCCTGTCTTCTGCCATTCGACCTCGGGAACGTAGTAGAGGCCTTCGTACGGCATGCCCGGCTGCGTCCAGTGGTAGTAGGAAAGCGGCGCGGGCGTCTGCGCGAGCGTGTACCCGCGGTACCGTTCATTGAGCGCGGCGAGCAGGGCGAGGGTCTTGCGTTGATACCAAAGGCGGTAGGCATCGAGCTGTGGGCCCGTGAGAGCGGTGCGCTTGTCCTCGATCGTGCCGCCTGGGATGGCAGTGCCCGTCTCAGCCTCGAACGCCGCGATCGCCCGCTCGGAAAAGGAGGTCGAAAGGAAGTGCGCACGGCGGCGGAAGCCGAGCTCGCGCAGGACGGACCGCTGCTCATCCGTGAGCGTGCGGAAACACTCGTCGATCACAGCCTCCGCATCGGCCCTGGCCGCGGGATGGGTTGCGTCGACCGAGTCGGCGAGGATCGCGCCGGTCGAACGGCGCAGAACGCCGGGATAGTCGCTGCCGTCCTTGCGCACTGCGCGGGCGTCGGGCGGAAGCAGCGACGACCCGCCATACTCGATGCGCGGGCAGACGGCGAGGCCGGCCTGGCGTGCCCAGTCAAGGTATTCGCCCCAGAAATCATAGCGGTTGGTTGGGTTCTCGACCCGGTCCGTTTCGTACTCGACGCCGTCAAGGAACATGCGGACGGGCTGGGGATAGCGCTCGGAGCGGAAGAGGATGGTATTGTTGAAATCGCCATGGCCGTTCCATGAGAGCAGAACCGGCGAGACGGCGTTCTGGCCGTAGAACAGCGCGTTGATGAGAGGAGAAAAACGCACGCCGTCGCGCGGCATGCACTCCTCGCTCTCCACCCACACGCGCCGGCGGAGATTTTCGGGCAGCGCGCCGCGCGGGCGGACGCACGCGATCGAGAGGAAATCGTAGAGCGCTATGCGCGCAAGCACTGGCTTGCGGCTGAACGGCGCGTTCAGCGTGCCCGGATCGGCAACGCCGACAAACAGGCCCTCGCGTACCTCCTCGTCCCCGGCCCAGACGATGAACTGCGCCTTCTCCATCGTCAGGCTGAGCGGAAAGGATATCTGCTCGGCAAAGTACCGCGGCTCCGGCTGGCCGAGTGTGTGGCCCGTGTGGATGCCGGGCGAATACGTGCCGCCGCCCACCACAAAGGCAAACGTGCGCGGCGTGTCCTCGGGATATTCGATCTCGAGCAGATAGGGCATGTTCTGTTCGAGATTGACGCCGATGGTGTAGCCGAAGAAGCCGCGGTCGTGGCTGACGATGCGCGCCATTCCGCCGGCGAAATTGGTGAGGCTCGAGCCGACCACGCGGTCCGTCAGCCTGTCTTCTTTCTCGCCGAGCGACCGGACAGGCCTGCCGTCCTCGACGCCGTGCACGTCGTTCGAGAGGCCGCAGGCGATGGCGTCGTTGATGGCAAGGCGGCCGAAGTACGCGGGGTCGCTCGTCCATTCGATCTTCGGCAGGACGACCAGCGGGCGCAGGTCGCGCCAGTGAATCCCGCCGGGCCCCTTGACGCTCAGCGAAAGCACGTAGTTGCCACGCCGCTTCGGGAAGAACACCGCGTCAGTCGCGTCTTCGCCCGATACGATCTTCGTCCCCGTCCGCCCGTCGAAGAACGCGTAATCGAGCCGCGCGTTAAATTTGTTGGTGCCGGCCGCAGGCGGCTCGGCCACTTTCACGCGCATGGTATCGCCCAGGAACATCAGGCTGGATGGCCGGTCGGTCTCCGCAAGGTACTCGTGCGCATTGCGCATGGCGCCCCGGTGGACGATCTTCCCGGTCTCGGCGTCAACGATGGTCTCCTGCGGCCCGCCCTGCATGTGCTCGTAGCTCGTGTCGCAGTAGAACACGTAGCCGCAGGCGATGTAGTAGGCGCGCGGGAGGAAGGGCAGGGCGATGGCTTCGGCGGTCTGCCCCCCCTGCGACCAGTAGGTTTTCGTGCCGAGCATCAGGAGGGCGAACTCGACGCCGTTCGTGTCGAGAAGGCGGACGTACGGCGCCGTGATCCTGTCGTCAACCTCCGGGGTGTTGAACAGCGTGCAATGAAGATAGACGCGCCCGCCTTCCGACGCGATCCGCACATCGTACCGCAGTTCATCATAGTTGTTCCCCGGGGAAGGTATCCGGAGAAATTCCCACTGGCCCGCCTTCCGCACGATTCTCACCGAGTCCGGCGGCTTGGGCATGTGAAGTCGCTCGCGCCCGGCGGAGAGAGCGGTGGCTGCCGATAGCAGCACGGCGCCGGCAAGCAGCGCGATGGCACGCCGCGTGATGGTCGTTGGCATGGTCATGCAATATCCTCAATCCTGGGTGCCATGGTCAATCACAAGGTCAAACTTCAGTGATTATACCATTAAAAGAAGGGAGGGACAAATGGCGAATGGGGAGTGCTGAAATCCCGCCATGGGGGATCAGCATCCGGCCGGGTGTGCGGCATGATGGCGTCAGGATAGGGGCGCGCGCGCCGGAGGCAGGCCGCGACTCCAGTCGTGGCCACGCGCCGCGCCCACGTGTCAGCATACCCGCGTGGTAGGCCGCGACTCCAGTCGTGGCCACGCGCCGCGCCCACCTTTGAGCCAGACGCACGCACGCCATGCGTCGACGTGACTCAGTCACGTCGTACCATGGACGCCCGCGAACGCATGTCAGCATGCATGCGCGGACACATTGAGCCCCCCCGGCGCATTCCAAAGCGCCTACACCGCGCGGCGGCGAGCGGCGGCTCGATGCAGGACGCCAAGCACGCAGAACGCCAGCGCGACACCCGTGCATCCTTCCGGTATGCCGACAATCTGCCCGCGGATTTCACCGCCGGGGAAGTTCGTGCTGTGGACATTCAGATACCACAGGTCGGACAGCAGATCGGCGGACTGGAGACCGAAAGGCCGTTCGTCCCCCACTGCGGAACCGCAAAACCGCTGATGCCTCCGATGTTCACCTGCACCGCGGCATTGGTCCCCGGGCCGGCCGGGCCGTGAAAATGCATGCCCGTCACCGGCGCGGACAGATCCTCGTACACGATGTACCAGGAGACCACGCCGTTGGTCGCGTCGAAGTCGACCAGCGCAGCGCCGTACGCGGGCGTGGAGACGGGCGGCACTTCCTCCGCGCCGCTGAGCACGACGTTGGCTGCGCCGCGGTTGATGACCTGGCCGCGGATTTCCCCGGCGGGGAACACGCTCGAATGGATGTTCACGTACCACAGGCCGGAAAGCAATTCAGAGGCCAGCGCCGGCGTGATCGCGGTCGAGCCTATCGACGGGCTCGCAAGCCCGCTGATGCCGCCGATGTTCACCTGCACCCCCGCATTGGTCCCCGGACCGGCCGGGCCGTGAAAATGCATGCCGGTGACGGGATTGGTGATGCCTGTGAACGATACGTTCCACCAAAGCGTGCTCGTGACGGTATCGTAGGCGACGATGCACTCGCCCTCCGCCGCGGTGGCAACGGGCGGAACCTCCTGGGCGCCATCGAGCGATGCGTCGAAGAAGGTGATGGTGGCGTGCGTTGAAAGTGCCAGTGCGGCGGTTGCGACCGCCAGGATGCGAGCTGATGCGTTCATGGACATGCTCCCAAGACGGTTTCCGGGTATACCAGTTGTCTGACCAGACTAAATGCGGCCATAGCGTTCACATGCAATTCGTGTGCCGAATCAGTCCACCGGCGGATTGTCCGGTAAATACGCGGCAGTCGCCCTGTCGCGCCCATTCCGCGGCGGAAGATCGCGGTGGTCATGACGCAATTGCCATGACGGCAGTGACATCTCCGTCATGGCCGCACTCGGTTCGCCAAAGCTGGGCAAACAAGCCGAAAGAGCCCTTATGTCAGCGCTATTCGTGCCTGGCCCGCGGTGCTTCCACGACCGAATTCCCTGCCGCGGATGTTCACGCGGT
>JAAYZF010000203.1 GCA_012514975.1 bacterium | reverse complement strand
TAATCGGCCGCGCCGTCGCTGCGCAGCTTGTGCTTCTCCTCGCCATGGAACAGATCATCCCACACATGGTTGTGGCCGAACACGGCTGATTCGTATCCATGCTCTCTCAGCGTGGCGAGCAGGTTGGGCTGCCCCGCGGGCAGGTGCTGCGTGATGGTGCGGAATCCGTCGGTATGGCAATACCGGCCGGTCATCATGGCGATGCGTGACGGAACACATTTCCCGTGCACGGTGAAGTGGTTTCTGAACACGATGCCTTTTTGGGCGAAGGCATCAAGGTGCGGCGTTTTGATGTCCGGGTTGCCCATGTAGCCAAGGCAATCTGCGCGCATTTCATCCGAGGTCAGCACGACGACGTTGCGTGGGTTTTTCATCACTGCCCAGTGTGGGGATAGGAGGTGTAGCTTGTGAGATCCATGGTGTGCCCTTTGCGCGCCCATGCCGCCCCGGTTTCGGAGGGCAGCAATGCACGGGTGTAGCACTCGTCGAACAGCTCGGCAAGGCCCTCGACCCAGGTGAGCGAATCACCGGGCGATTCATCTCGCCGCACGCTTTCCGCGGGGAAGGGGAGAATGTCGCACGATTCCTGCAGGCCGTTGACGCAGAGCGTGTGGCTTGCCGCAGCCTCGAATCCGCAGGGAATGACGGCAGCGTTGGAGACCGCACGCGCCATGGTCCACACCTTGGTCATTGCGTCCACGTCAGGGGATCCATAGTCCTTCGTGGTGCCACCGGTGAAACGCGCGATGATGTTCTTCTGCGCGCCGCCGAACGTGACGGCGGCTTCTTCGAACTCGAGGATGAACTCCGGGTGGCGCTGGTCGCGCACGGCGTGTGTCGAGTAAAAAAGGATTTCCGTGCCCGCGGTTGTCATGATGCGCATCGCGGCCGTGTCGTAGTTCTGGATGTCGTTCGCACGGTACAACTCGCCCTCGATCGTGGCCGGCGTAGCACTACGATCCAGTGACCTGCCCAGAACGAAGAGCATGTTGTGCAGGTAGTGCGCCGTGGCGTTGTTCACGGGGCTGTCGAGCACCCAGTTGCCGCGCGCATCCTTGATGGCGCCCGCCCAGGAATTTCTCGTGTAATACGTCTTTGTTCGCGGCCAGCGGACGATGGTTTTCAGGCGCACGGGCGTGCCGAGTACGCCGGCCATGACGTCGGCCTTCAGCGCGAGCACGGCGTTGCTGAACGACCATTGGTAGCCGACCGCGCCCAGGCGCCGTGCCGCATCGCGCGCGGCGATCATCGCATGCACGTCCTGGATCAGCGGCGCCACCGGCTTCTCGCACAGCACATGCATGCCGCGCGAGAAACATGCGCATGTCTGTTCACGATGGACCTGGATTGGCGACGAGACGATGGCGAGCGAGGCTTCCGTCGTGCATGCATCAAGCGAGGCGAGCACGGGAATGCCGGCCGCCTCGAGCTCGTGCAGCTTCGCGCTGCGGCCGGCATGCGGGTCGACCGCTGCGACGATGCGCACGAGCGTGTTCGACGGGTCGAGCAGGCGGGAGAGGTAGCTTTCGCCGTAGCCGCCAATGCCGATGAGTATGGCCGGGACTGGCTGGAGTGGCGGCTCTGCATTTGTCGTTGTCATGTTCACCGGCAGAACGCTTCGTGCACGGCTTCAGCCATGAGCAGGTGGCCGGCCGAGTTGGGATGGACTGGCTCGATGCCGAACACGTCCGGGTGTTTGTGCTTGAGGATGCGATGGAACAGCTCATTTGTCTTTATGAGCCGGGTGTTGTACTTTTTGCTCATCCTGTGCACGGCGGCGATGTATTTTGGGAGGTGCTTCACCACCTTGCCGCGATACGAGCCGTGCACGGCATCCTTGCTGAGGAAGAACGGGTCGATGAGCAGCACGTTGCATTTCGGCAATTTCTGCTTTGTAAGCGCAAGGAGCTGGTCGTAGATCTCCTCATACTGGCCTGGCGTGAGGAACGACTGCTTGTCGCTGCACAGGTTGCGGTTGGCGTCATTGATGCCGATCTTGATGGAGAGCCAGTCGGGCTTATGCCAGATCACATCGTCCCACCAGCGGCTGCGCAGGTCCTCGACCGTATTGCCGCCGATGCCGCGGTTGAGGATCGCAACTGTTTTCTCCGGCTCGCGGATGGTCATCAGGTCGGCGAAGAACTGGACATAGCCGAGTCCGAGCGGCCTGCCGCGGTCGTCCCTTCTGCCGCAATCGGTGATGCTGTCGCCAATGAAGAGAATGGTCTGGCCGGAAGAGATTTTCGTTTTCACATCATTCCTCGTGGGTTTGGTACGAAACGTAACAATCCGATATTATAGCAATTCGGGGGCGAAAGGGAAACGGGCTGCCGATTGCGGATCGTGGACTGCGGATTGCCGATTGAAAGTGGCCGAGGCTGTGCCTTGGCAAGTCAAAGTGGAAGTAGTCTGTACACGAATCCCACACATACCACGAATCGCACGAAGAACGACCGGGCATTGGGTACACGGATGGCACGGATGACACGGATTGCGTTGAAGTGGCCGGTCCAGTTGATTGAAAGTGGCCGAGGCTGTGCCTTGGTAAGTATAAGTACGCCAGACCTCAAACGTGCTTGCGAGCCCCGCCTCACGCACCGATTGGGACACGTTCACCGCGCGAACGCACTCAGCCGCCCTGCGATGTACGCGGCCTGTTTTTCGCGGATGTGGTCGTGGAAGTGGACGTGGTCGCAGTAGAGATTGTCACCGAGGTTGACGGT
>JAAYZF010000002.1 GCA_012514975.1 bacterium | reverse complement strand
GCGCGGGCCGGAGAACGAGCCTTGTGCATCAAGCTCCTGGTCAAGCGTGGTCCATGTGGTCTGGCCCTCGATGCGGTACTCGACCACAATCCACGCGGCCGGCAATTCGTTGTTCGCGCCAGTTTTCGATGCGCGGACGCGGCCGCGCACGATGTCGCCCTCGACAGCCGGGGCGACGGCGAAGGGGATTTGGTATGCCGGGTTGACGAGATCGATGCGCGGGTCGCGCGGGTTCCACTGGTAATTGATCTGGCCGCCCTTGTCGAGGGCCGCGGCATTCCATTTCGCATCGCCGTAGTAGGCGGCGGTACGGATGGACGGGGCGGAGAAGGCACGCAGCCACGCATGGCGCATCGAGTCGGGATGGCCGATGGAAGCCGAAACGAAACCGGGCATGCCGGTGTCCGCGTAGACAGACGCGCCGTCGCGATCGCCGATGAAGGTGGTGCCCGCGTGATATTCCATCGCGTTCGACGTCGAGCGCGCGCCGTAGAACGGGAGGCAACTGCCGTAGACTTCCTCGCCGGTTGCCGCGGCCGTGTTGGTCGTTGGGGGCGCGTACTTGTCGACCGGCATGCCTGATTCCTCGTCATAGCCCGAGACGAGGCGCTGGACATACCAGCCGACGGGGGCATCGGAACCATCGCGAGCCTTGAAGTGGCTGGCGTACGCGGGGTTCTCGAGATTGAGCACATCCGAGCTGAGGACAAACTCCTCGGTTTCGCCGCGCGCACACAGCGCGGTGAGCGAGAGCATGGCGCACGCGGCGGCAGTGGAGGCGCAGCGTGCGCGCGTGGAGATGTCGATCAATGCGTTCATGTGCATCGGCACTTAATAGGGCGACGGGCAGTACCAGTTGGTTGCCACGCCCGCATGCGCTTTGTTAATGAAGATGCGATAGCCGTGGCCGGCGTAGAAGTTTGTCGCGCTCGGCCCGTCAACCGTCCAGCCGTCAGGAAGACGTTTTGCCGTGTAACTCGAGTACCCGAGGGGGAACTGGCTCTGGACGTAGTCTTGGTTGTAGGTTGCGGGTTCGCCGGTCAGGACACTGGCGATCCCGGCAGTGTCAAACGATGCGGGGCACGGGTATGGATAGCCGACCCAGTTCTCGCGGGTAGTCATGCCGTTGGACTTGCGGATCGAGGCGACGTCCGTGGACGCGCGGTCCGGCACGCGGCCGACGAAGGTCATCTGCCTGTCCGCGCCGTCATGATAGCGTGACACGGTCACGCGGTACATTTTCGAGCGGTCCCAGGTGACGGCGGCGATGTCGTCGTAGTTCCAGCCGCCGAAGGTGCGCCGCGCCGTCCAGGTGCTGCCGCCAATCGGGTTCTGGCTCTGGATGTAGTCCTGGCGATAGATCTGGACATCATCGGTGAGGCACATTTCGAGCATCATCTCATCGAACGACTTGGACTGCACCGTCCCGCCCCAGGCGTCCACGAGATCGAACGGGCAGGAAATCCAGTTTTCACGCGACGAGACGCCGCTGCCCTGACGTACATTAACGGTGAATTTGCCGACGTCGTACGTGGTGGTGTAGCGCCCATAGGGCCTGCTGACAAGGCGGTAGTATGCCGCGGGTGACTCGAAGGCGAGCGCGTCGGCGAAGGTGCTGGTGACGTTGCCTGCGCGGACGAACCACTCGTTGCCGGGCGCGCCGTACGCGTTGTTAGTGCAGACGAGCACATCCACCGCGACGGCATTCGTCCACGTCAGGACCGGCGTCACATAGTCATTGGACAGGATGATCGAGAAGGCCATGACGACCGCGTCGGTGAGCTGCCCGTCGTCAAAGACGAGCGTGAAGTACGGCTGCTGCTCCGGGCCGTAGCCGGCTGCATCGGCGGAGGAATAGAAGGGCTCTCCGCCATTTCCGTCCTCGGTGGTGAACAGCAGGCCCGCGCACGACTCCGTGTTCGTGGCGTAATAGGAAAGGAGGGGCGTGACGTCGAAATCGTGATACTGCTCGTCGGTGCACATTACCACGCCGCCTGCCTCGGGTGCGGGCGCGATGTCGCCGCCCGCTGTCTGCCAGGGGGTGACGGCATGGCGGTTGGACCATGTTGCCTCGAACTCCGACCAGTCGCTGGTCACGATATACGTGGCCCAGCGCACGGTGGCCTGGTCGCCGCCGGCGACATTATAGAGATGGAGCTTTGCGCTCATCACCTCGCGCGCGGTGTCGAACATGTCCCTGCAATCGGCGATAAGGTTTGCATTGGTGGAGAGCCAGAGGAGCTCGCTGCTGCCCTCCGCATTGTCGGGGAAGTCAGCATGCAGCGTGCTGTCCCACATGGAAATCCGCTGCATGAAGTCCGCAGGAGGGATGCCAGTCGGCGGCTGCGCGGCCGTGTAGAACACGCCCGTCAGGATTGCCGCATCGAGGCGCGCGGCAAGCAGCGCTGCAAGGCAGCATGCGGCGACGCAGGCACTTTTCAGCAGACGATTCATCCTCCGTATTCCGGCGCAGGTTCGGTGTGCAATGATGATCGAGCGTTTCTGGCTGCATGTGACGCCGGGCGTTTCCCGACCGCGCGTTCCGGCATCATGCATACAGCATACACTATGCAGCAATGCGGCCGCAATCAGGGAACAGGGAATTCAGGGATGGGGGATATGGGAAGGAGGGGGTGGGGAAATCCCCGGTGCAACAGATGGCCGTGCGAACGAGGAGTCAGGTATCTGGTAACTACTGATACACAGGAATGATTCGCAACAGGCTCTGAATGCCTTGCCTAGAATGATGTTTGGAGCGACGACATTCCTGCCACGCGTCAGCGTCGGCATCACGACCCATCTCAGGGAAAAGGAAGCGGCTGAGTGTGCGGCGACGGGGAGGCAGGAGCAGTTCTGCCAGGGTC
>JAAYZF010000202.1 GCA_012514975.1 bacterium | reverse complement strand
GAGGACGAGGACGAGGACGAGGACGATATTCAATATGCGATCTGAAATCTGCAATCTGCAATCCATGAACGCTCTTCTTATCGATATCGGCAATCAACGCATCAAACTGGCGGTGGCCACGTCACCGCGGCGCGTGAACCCGCTGCCGCCGCTTCCCTCCACGATCGCCGCGGAAGAGCTCAAGGCAAAGACAGGCCGGATTGTGCGCCGGCACAAGCCGGGTGCCTGTGTGATCGCGAGCGTCGTGCCTCCAGTCACGCGCCGCATCCTTGCCACAATCCGTTCGCAATTCCCCGGGAAAGGCGTCTTCGTTCTCAATTTCGCGTCGTTTGCGAAATTGATGAAGACGGCGGTGAAGCCGCGGCCCGAGCCCGGGGCAGACCGCCTGGCCGACGTGCTCGCGCTGAAAGCCCTGTGCCCGTTGCCTGCGTGCGTCATCGGCGCAGGCACGGCCATCACGGTGAATGTGGTGGACAAGAACGGCGTGTTCCGCGGCGGCGCGATCCTGCCGAACACAGGCCTGCAGTTGGCCGCGTTGCGGCAGAAGACGGCACGGCTCGGCGTGGTGCGAAATCTGGATGCGCGCGCGCATGCGATCGGCACTGACACGCGGTCCGCTGTGACCGCCGGCGTCATGCGCGGCGCCGAATGCGCGGTGGAAGGGCTCGTGCGCGACATGCAGGCCGAACTGAAGATGCCCTTCAAGACGATCATCGTCACCGGCGGACACGGCGAACGGTTTGCAGCGCGGCTGAAGGCGCGCGGGCTGAAGGCTGAGTATGACGCGGCATTCACGCTGCGCGGCCTGGCGTGGTTCGCTGACGCACAGCAGCCACGCTGAAGGCAACACGCGGCTCTCCTTCGTATTAACTGGTTGTTGGAGTACGGCGCAGTGTAAGGCAGACTGGAAACGGGGACTGGGGTCGCTGTGAAACCTATGCATTTTATCGTATATCTTGCTTATGTGGCAGTCATGGGTTATGTCAGCACTATGGCAGATCAGATGCCTCTCATCTTCCGTGTTGTGTTACAGACGTGCGTACTTGTCGCTGCTGCGTTGGGTGTAGTGCTGTCGCTGATACGTCGAAAGCCATTGCTTGCTTACGGTCCATTGTTCGTTGTGCTGATGATCGTGCTCAGGATCATCGCTGAGCCTGCACAGTATGCGGATGGGTACAAGCGGCTGTTTGAGTTGGCACTTGGCACAGCATTCTGACGCAGTGCGAATAGATTGGGAGCTTTCGGCATAAAATGCTGTACCAGAGTCTCGGCCGGTCCACCACAGAGGTCCAGGTAGCGAGATAGGGTATGCAGGTCGGGAAGGTGCTACTGTCACTTGCATACTTCGTGTGCGTTACGGTGTATCTGCTTTTGGCGCTGGTGCTCGGTGCAGGGGCTGCAACGATTCCGCCACCGTATAGCATGTTCTACTTGGCAGGCGGTGTGGCGCAATGCGTTGCGGGCTGCCTCCTAGGATACTTCACCCAAAGGGAATACAGAAAAAACACCTGAGGAAGATCGCTGCATGAGCCCGTCGACGGTCGAAGCCTTGCCACCCAGCCTGAATACAGGGTCTGCCAGGGTACTCCGTGTCATGCGCGAAATTTCTCAACCTGTTTGCGGCCGCCGCTCAATGCCTGCTCTGCTCGGTCGCCGAGGACGGTGACCCTCCATGCTCGAGTGCGTGCCTGTTTCCGCGAGGGGCTCCACTGCAAGCTCTCACGGGCACGCTGCAAACGCCACCGTGTTGGCCGTTACTGATTACCGATTACTGAACACCGATTACCGGTCGTCCGTTGACTTGCCTCGCGGGTTGTGCTACACTTAACCCTAGTGATAACAGCAGTATCCGCGCGCTATTTTGCCGCGATCATTGACGATGATGAACATTGTGCTCAATGGCGTGCCGCGCCAGGTCCCCGACGGGATCATGCTGGCGGACCTGCTCGAGCAGATGAAGCTCGATGCGCGCACGGTTGTTGCCGAGGTCTCGGGCGCCATTGTGCCCCGCGAGCGGTTCGCCGCAACCGTGCTGCATGCGGACGACAAGGTCGAGCTGGTGAGCCTTGTTGGCGGGGGCTGAATTCGTCGCAGAGAGACGCGACGAATTCAGGATACCAGACTTCTCTGAGGGGACGGCATGGAAGCGGCGGATGTGAAGGCGGGATGCGCGCATGCGTCTGAAACGATGAATGGCACGATACAGCGGTTGGAAAAACATGCTTAAGATAGCCGGCAAAGAGTTTTCGTCGCGTCTGCTGATGGGCACGGGGAAGTTTTCCTCGTCCGCGATGATGCGCAAGGCGCTTGATGCGTCCGGCGCGGAGATCGTCACCGTGGCGTTGCGGCGCGTTGATGTGCACAATCCGCAGGACGACATGCTTGCGGCGATCGACCGCACGAAATACCTGCTGCTGCCGAACACGTCGGGCGCGCGGAGTGCCGAAGAGGCCGTGCGGCTCGCGCGGCTTGCCCGCGCGGCCGGTTGCGGCGAGTGGGTGAAGCTCGAAGTGACGCCCGACCCTCGGTATCTGCTGCCCGACCCGATCGAGACGCTCACGGCGGCGCGGATTCTCGTGAAGGAAGGATTCATCGTGCTGCCGTACATCAATGCCGACCCCGTGCTCGCCAAGCATCTCGAAGAGGCGGGCACGGCGACGGTCATGCCGCTCGGCTCGCCCATCGGCTCGAACAAGGGGATCAGGACGCGCGACGCGATCCGCATCATCATCGAGCAGGCGCGCGTGCCGGTGGTGGTCGACGCGGGTCTGGGCGCGCCGTCCCATGCTGCCGAGGCGATGGAGCTTGGCGCGGATGCCGTGCTGGTGAACACGGCGATTGCCGTTGCGCGCGACCCGGCGGCGATGGCTGACGCATTCAAAGGGGCCGTGCTCGCCGGGCGGAAGGCATTCGAGGCCGGCCTCGGTGAAGCGCGCGACACCGCATCCGCATCGAGCCCGCTGACCGGCTTCCTGAGATGACGCCGTGAGCACTTCGCTCGGACAGTACGCGGATTTTGGCGAGCTGCTTGCCTCGATGCTCAAGCAGACGGGCTGGGATGCCTGGCGTACACGCATCGCGTCATGCCCCGCCGCCGCGGTTGACGATGTGCTCGCCAAGCCTGAACAAGGCATTGATGACCTCTGGGCGCTGCTCGCGCCGCTGTCGCCCGGGCAGCTCGAACGGATGGCGCAGCAGGCGCATCGCGTTACACTGCAGCGGTTTGGCAGGACGGTGTTACTGTACGCGCCGCTCTACGTCAGCAACTTCTGTTCGAATGCCTGCGTCTACTGCGGGTTCAATTGCCGCAACAGGGTGGCGCGCCGCGCGCTGATGATCGATGAAGCGGAAGCGGAAAGCGCGCTGATCCGCGCGATGGGCTTCCAGCATATCCTGCTCGTCAGCGGAGAAGACCCGAAGCACGCGGGCACGGGATACTTCGCCGCGCTCGCCTCGCGGCTTCGCCACCAGTTCTCCTCGATCGGCATCGAAGTCCAGCCGCTAAGCAGCATCGAGTACGCCGAACTGATCGCGTGCGGGGTTGACAGCGTCACGTGCTACCAGGAAACATACAATCCAACGACGTATGAGCGCGTGCACCGCGCCGGGCCGAAGCGCGATTACGCGCGGCGGCTGGGCACGCTCGAACGCGCCGCGGCGGCCGGCATTCGCAAAGTGGGCTTGAGCCCGCTGTATGGCCTTGACGACTGGCGTGTCGAGGCGTTGATGGCCGGCGTGCATGCGCACTACATGGCGACGCGTTTCTGGCGCACGCAGGTGAGCATCTCGTTCCCGCGCCTGCGACCGGCCGCGGGCGGATACGAGCCGCCCTGCCCGCTCGATGACGCCGGCCTTGCGCAACTCATCTGCGCGTTCCGCCTCGTGCTGCCTGATGTCCACCTGGTGCTCTCGACACGCGAGCCGGCTGGGCTGCGCGACAGGCTGCTGCCGCTCGGCATCACGCAGATGAGCGCGGGCAGCCGCACGTCGCCGCTTGGGTATTCACACGACAAGGAGGCGGGCGAGCAATTCACCGTGATGGACGAACGGTCGCCTGACGATGTCTGCGCGATGATCAGCGCAGCGGGCTACGAGCCGGTGTGGAAGGATTGGGATGAGAGCTTCTTGAATGGATGAGTGGATGGATGGAGCGATGGATGGGTGGAATTGTGGAATAATGGAATGATGGGATGTCGCTCAACTAACGGTCGCAAACACAAGAGGGCCCATGTTTGTGCAACAGGTTCTACCCCTCAGGTATTGCGGATGCTGCGTGATCTCTGATACAATACCGGCCACCATATGAAACCAGGCAGAGCACTTGTGGAGCGAGGAGCCGCGGCGTGTTCGGATGCGGACATACTTGCGATCATCATAGGCAGCGGCTGTGCGCACTGGTCGGCTGAGCAGATGGCGCAGGAACTCCTTGAGCGGTTTGGGTCATTGGGAGGCATCATGGGACAGCCACTAGCTGAGCTCGCCAAACTGCGGGGCATCAAAGCAGTGCGGGCCGTGCGCATTGCCGCCGCGTATGAATTGGCGCGGCGCGTCATACAGCACCTGGAGCGGGAACAGGTATGAAGGAGAAGGAACTTGACGGCGTGAGTGTTGCCAAGGCGCAACTGCCGCGCGTTCACCATCTCAATCGCCAGATCCCGCCCGAACCGCACACGCCCATGTATGTGTGGCATAAGTACTGGTCACGCAAGACATGGAATGTTGTTGGCGAGTTCATCAAGCACTATACAAAGGAACAGGACATAGTCTTTGATCCATTCGCCGGCAGCGGCGTCGTCGCTATTGAGGCTGTGCGGAACAAGCGCCGGGCCATTGTCTGCGATCTCAATCCTGTTGCGGGCCAGATAACGGATCTGACCTTGCGTCCTGTCAAGCTCCGTGCGCTGGAGCTGGCCTACGAGCGCGTGCGCGATGCCGTCAAAGAGAAGATTGAGAAGCTCTACGAAGTGCATTGCGTGAAGTGTGGCAAGCCGGTTGTTGCCGCGTGCTTTGTTCGTGAGGGGGATGCACCTACTGAGGTCCGCTATGGAAGCTGTCCTCATTGCGAGCATCGCTGTGAAACGGAGTGCACGCCGCGAGAAGTGGATGTAAAAGCAATCTCCGCACTTGAAAGCAGCCCCATCAAGGAGTGGTACCCGCGGAACCGTTTGTACTACGACGACGGCACGCCTTTCAAGGAGAAACAGCAGTACGAGAGTCTAGACCAGTTGTTTACGAAAAGGAATTTGCAGGCGCCGGCTTGGCTGTATCAAGCGATCCAGCAGGAGAAGAGTCCCCAATTGCGGAAGTTCCTCATGGGCGCCTTTACGTCCATGATTCACCTGTGCACGCGGATGTGTCCCGCGCTTGCGCCGGGCGAGGGCAATCATCAGACCGCCTTCAGTTCAACCTGGACGCAACACAGCTACTGGTCTGCCAGCCGGTATCTCGAGCAGAACGTGTGGTTGAAGTACGAGAGTGCGGTCACAGGCCATCAGGGCCTTATCAAGGCCAAGGAAGAATCTGAAGAAGCGCTGAAGGGAGTTAGGACTACTGATGACTGGCGGGAGGTTTTGAACGGCAAGTCTGACGTGGCAATCGTCTCGGGCGACAGCCTGGAACTCATGGACGAAATGCCGAATGAATGTGTTGACTACATATTCACCGATCCACCGTATGATGCTTCGATACAGTACGGTGAACTGTCATTCCTGTGGAACGCGTGGCTGAAGAAGGACCACCGATACAGTGAGCGGCTTGCAACACATGAGATCGTGCGGAACGAACGCCAGAACAAACCGTTCGATGTCTATCACGCGCTGCTCTCGAATGCATTCAGCGGCATGTTCAAACTGCTTCGCGACGATCGCTACCTTACGCTCACGTTTCACAATCCGACGTTCAAAGTGCGCAACGCCACTGTACGCGCTGGAGTATTCGCCGGGTTTGAGTACCAGAAGATACACCATCAGCCGCTTGGCCAGGTGTCGGCCAAAGCCATGCTGCAGCCTTTTGGCAGTGCACAGGGTGATTTCTACCTGCGTTTCCAGAAGACAGCCAGCAGGCCACAGCGTGACATGGAAGAGGTGACCGACGAGCGGTTCCGCAGGATTGTCATAGAGACCTGCAAGGAGGTGATCGCGGAGCGGGCAGAACCAACGCCCTATACGATCCTGATTAACCATGTCGACCCCGTGCTCGCAAAGAAAGGCCTGTTTGGCACACTGAACACCGGGTTGGACGTCGAGGAGGTGCTTCGGGGCGCGGTCGGCAATGAGTTCGTACTTGTCAAGACGACAATTGGCGGAGCAACTGGCGATCTGTGGTGGTTCAAGGACCCGGTATTTGTCGCGCGCTTGAAGGAAGTGCCGCTGGGCGAGCGTGTGGAGCAGACAGTGCTTCGCTGCCTTAACGAGCGGGGGCGTGTGACCTTTACGGAAGTGTGGGACAGAGTCAGCCGGGAATTCCCCAACTCACTGACATCTGACTCCACCAGCATAAAGGAAGCACTGGATACCTACGCGCGGAAAGCAGCGCAAGGCTACTGGATGCTGCGTGAAGAGGTCCGCGCTCGCATCAGCACGCATGCGGATCTGATTGCGATGATCGCTCGTATTGGGCGCGAACGCGGATACGATATCTGGATAGGGCACAACGAGCAAGGCCAGAATGCACGCGTGCTGACCGAGGAAGACGTGCGGCTATCCACACTGGTCACCTGCCGCCCGGAGAAGATCGATGGTGTCACAAACATACGCGATGTTCTGAATATGGACTTGCTGTGGCTGAAGGGTTCGGGCGTTGCGGCCGCATTCGAAGTCGAAGCCACAACGACAATGACCAGCGGACTGCAGCGCGGCTCGAATCTGCCGGGAGAAACTCTGAAGGTGATGGTTCTCCCCGAGGAACGGGACGTGGACTTCCAGCGCAAGATGCAGTCGCCGTTGTTCAAGAGCCATTTTGAAGCTGAGTCGTGGCGTCTTCTGTGGTTTGATGCGTTTCGTGAGGCGTACGCCGGGAAGAAGGAGAAGACACACATCGAGGATTTGTTTGACAAGAGACTAGTGCGCGGCAATAAACGAGGCGGTGGTGGCAGGGCATATACCCAGTCAATCCAGCCACTTCTTCTCCTGGACGGGGACACAGAAGCAAGCCATGACACTGTCGAAGACGAGGCGTGAGCGCCAGCGGCGTTTTGCCGGCATTGATCTCTACGTCGTCACCTGCGAGGAGTTGTCGAACGGGCGGAGCGACCTCGAGGTGCTCGATGCCGTCATCCGCGGCGGCGGCAGGATCATCCAGCTTCGCAACAAACAGATCGCGAGGCGCGATCTGTTTGTGTTAGCGGGAAGGTTCAGGGAAACAACCGCAAAAGCCGGTGTTTTGCTGATCATCAACGATGCGATCGATGTCGCCCTTGCCGTTGATGCCGACGGCGTGCATCTCGGGCAGGACGACCTGCCGCTCGAGGCCGCGCGGCGCATCGCGCCGGACATGCTCATCGGCATCTCGACGCACAACGTCGCGCAGGCGAAGGCCGCATGCGCGGGCGGCGCGGACTACATCAATATCGGGCCGGTCTTCCCGACGGGCACGAAGGAGCATCTCGAGACCTTCCTCGGCCCTGAAGGCATACGCGAGATTTCGCCGCATGTGACGGCGCCGTTCACCGTCATGGGCGGCATCAAGGAGAGCAACATCGACCAGGTGCTCGATGCGGGCGCGCGGCGTGTTGCTCTCGTGACGGCAGTCACGCAGGCGCCGGACATGGCGGAAGCCGTGCGGGCGCTGCGCGCGAAGATTCACTCACACCAGAAGGCTTCATGACACAGGGATACCGCGAGATTGGCAGGGCTGTTGCGAAGCACGCGAAGGAACTCACCACGTTGTCGCTGGAGATTCATGCGAACCCGGAACTGGGATTCCAGGAGAAGGCGGCGTGCGCAGCGCAGACGGCAGTGCTGCGGCGCGCCGGTTTCACGATCGAGACGCCGTTTGCAGGCGTCAGGACGGCATACAAGGCCGTGCGCGGGAAGGGCGCGCCGGTGTTCTGCTTCACCGCCGAGTACGACGCGCTGCCCGAGATCGGCCATGCGTGCGGACACAACCTGATCGCCGCATGCTCGGTGGGCGCGGGCATCGCGCTGGCTGCGGCGCTGGAACGCGCACGCGTGCGCGGCACCGTCGTCGTGATGGGCACGCCGGCCGAGGAATCGCAGGGCGGGAAGGTCGTCATGATACGGAAAGGCGCGCTGCGCGGCGTTGATGCGGCCATGATGGCGCATCCGCAGAGCAGGACGATGGCCGATCCCGGCTGCGCGGCGATCACGCGTTACCAGGTGACGTACTTTGGCCGCGCGGCGCACGCGGCCGCATCGCCGCACAAGGGGAAGAACGCGCTCGATGCCATCATGCTGCTCTTCCACGCCGTCAACGCCTGGCGCCAGCACCTGCCGGAATCGAGCCGGATACACGGCATCGTCACCGACGGCGGCGCGGCGGCGAACATCGTGCCCGAGCGCGCGCAGTGTGTCTATTTCCTCCGGTCGCCTGACGACCGGATTCTTGCGGACATGGTGAAGCGGTTCAGGAACATCGCGCGCGGAGCAGCCTTGATGACCGACACGCGCGTGTCGATCTCATCGTCCACTATCCCGTACAAAGCCACGTGGCCCAACCAGGCTCTGAACGCGGCGTACGTGGACGAGGCGCGCGCCGTGGGGCTCGACCCTGAGGCGAATCCAAAGCCGAACCGCGCGTCGACGGATTTTGGCGACGTGTCGCATGCCGTGCCGGGCTCGCATGTGTACTTCGGCATCACCGAAGCGGACATACCGGGGCATTCGGTTGCGTTCAGGGAGGCCGCGGCGACGCCGTTCGCGCAGAAGCAGATGCTGCGCACGGCTGAAGCGCTTGCGCGCGTCGGCTGGCGGTTCTTCACCGATGCCGCGTTCCGCAAGGACGTGGCAAAGAGGTTCCGGGAGCGGAAGGGGCAGAGGTAGAGGGAGGAGCGCTCAACTTCATTGCGCGAGATAGAGGGGGACAAGCACGTCGGGCGTGTTTGTCACCGCGTACTTGAGTGTGAGCGAACGCCCTTCCCGCGGACGCAGCAGGGTGAAGGCGATGCGGCCGGGCAGATAGGCGCGGTTGCTGATCGCCAGGTCGACATCGGCGGTGACGAAGACGCTGCCGTGCGCGGCGCCGGCGAGGAAGTTGCTGTACGCGGCGGCAGTCGCCGGCATGCTGCTGACGCGGTCGAACGCCTGGTAGAGGCGGTTGCATTCCTGTGAGAAGCAGCGTTCGAACCAGGAGGAACGGGCTGCATCGTCATCGGTCGTTTCAGCCATTGCCTGCTCGTTCGTGCCGATGATGCTGGCGGCCGTGGCGAGCGCGAGGTTGGTGATGGCGAGCCTCAGGTGAATGAACGGGTCGCGCTCGACGGTGCGGAGCGTGGCCGAGCAGGCGACGAAGCAGTTCGTGTCGTGATTGAGCCCCATGGCGAGGTCGATGCGCCAGGGGTTCTTGTTTTTGCCGACGGGGGCGGCGAAGTCGCGCACCGTGAACGACGTGTTGTCGAACGACCAGAGCCAGTTGGTGGTACGGTGGTCGTAGCACTCGACATTGACGTCCTCGAAACGCACGAGCGGGATGAAGAACGCCGCGCCGTCAGCCTTTTTCCCGGCCGAGTGCCGGGCGGGCGACGCCGTGCTGCCCGTAAGGACCTCGGACAGGGCGCTCGCGGGAACGTCCTGCTGGAACAGCCGGTAGGCGCCGTTGGTGAGCTGGAAGAACGATGCATGCACGCCGCTGACGGAGAACGTGTCGACGTACCACCGCCAATGGACGAAGAAGCGCAGGAGGCTGATCGACACGGACGCATGGTCGAAGGCGAAGGCGAGGCGCTCGGCGGGCATGCGCTCCCACAGGGAGAAATTGCTGCACGTGAGCGACAGGTTGACGAGGCTGAACGACACGTCATCCGCATGCGCCCGCAGCAGGTCGTTGCTGCGCCCCAAGGGTGCGGCGGCGGCGTGCAGGGCGCCCGCGGCGGCGAGTGCGGCGATGAGAGAGCGCCGGCAACGCATCAATGAAGCTCCAGGCGGAAGGGCATGGCGGCGCGGGCGCCCTCGTGGGAAAGGTAGAACTGCGCGGATTTCTGCGCGAGCAGGGCTGCGTCGTAGAACGGCAGGCCCTCCGCCAGGCCGACGGCCAGCGCCGCGCCCGTCATCGCACAGACGCCGCGCGCATCGATGACGGTGCGCGGCGCAAGAGGCAGGACGCGGCAGTGATGCCGGTCGGCCACGACCATGTCCCGCGTGCCGCGCACGACGAGCATGCCCTGAATGCCGAGGTCGCCGCACATGGCGCTGCCGTCGTCGAGCATGCCCCGCGGCCACTGGCTGACGCGTGCGAGCGCTTCGAGCGACGACTGGTTGGTGGCAAGGTAGCTGACACGTTTCCAGACGCGCCGGGGAATGCGCTCCGGGGACGGATGGGGGAGGCTGAGCACGGCGGGCATGCCATAGAGCGCGGCGCGTTCGGTGGCCTCCTCGAGCACGTCCTCGGGGAGAGTGGCGTCGACGAGGAGCCATTCGTGGTCGAGGAAGAGCGCTTCGGCGGCATCGAGGTCGGCGGCGCACAGCGTCGAGTGCGGCGGCGCGTAGAGCGCGATGGGCTGGTCGTCGCCGTGGCGTTCGGCGCGGAGGTGGCGGCGGAATGTCTCGGGAGAGCGTCGGGCGACGCAGTCGACGCGCACGCCGTCGCTGGCGAGCATGTGGAGGAGGTCGCTTTCGTCGTCGTGAAGGCCGGCGCTGGCGAGGAGCGAGACGAGCGCGCCGAGCCGCGCGGCGGCGACGGCGAGATGCCCGCCCTGCCCGCCGTCGTGCCAGACGAGCTGCTCCTCGTCGCCCCGGCGGCGCGTGCGGTCGATGGACAGTTCCATATGGAGCTGGCCGATGACGAGAAGGGAAGCCTGTTTCATGGCGCGGTGATTCATGCGCCTGGCGGGTTGCGGTTATCTGGCGAGCGCGGCTGCCGCGACGGCGAGCTCCGCACGCTCGGCTTCGTTCTTGCCGCCGATGACATTCGTCACGACTCCGTCACGGGTGACGATCAGCGCGCGGGGCACATAGGTGATCGAGCAGGCGCGCGTCGCCTGCCGTTTCGCGTCGATGTAGAGCGGCAGGGTAAGCTTGAGCTGGTCGGAGAACGCCTTGATGATGCCGGCGTCCTGCTGGTCGGTGATGGTGACAAAGCGGATGCCCTTGCTTCCGTACGACCTGTACAGCTTCTCGAGCTCGGAGACGAACGCGCGGCACTCCGCGCTCCACGTGGTGAAGAACGCGATGATGAGCGCTTCGCTCCCCGGGGCGACCGTCACGTCCTTGCCCGCGAGGTACCGCAGTTCGAGCGTCGGCGCCCGCGTTCCGAGCAGCGGGTGCGGCGGCTCGATGAGCGCCTTGTCCATGTCGACAACCTTCACGTACGCCGGCGGCGAGAACGTGAACGACGCGGCATCCGTTCCCGCGTTGACGCGCACGCTGCTCAGCTTCATCGTGTTGACCACCTGGCCGCGCGGGTTGCGCTGGACGAACTCGGTGGCGATGCCGTCGCTGTTGACGACAAGGGTGATGCCGTCGGGAACATAGTTGCTGAAGCCTTCCTGGCCGAGCGCGCCGACTTCCTTGAGCATGGCGCGGTAGCGCGGCGTGGTCGTGCGCGTCCTGCCCGTGAATGCATACCCCCCGTTGCGCGGCTCCGCCGCGGTGAACAGCACTTCGCTGCGCAGTCCGTCATACGTGTTCGTCGCCACGGGCGTCAGGCGGATGAGCGGCGACTGCGCCCAGACGATCCCGCTGGCCTGCTCCATGGCCGCGCGCGTCCACCGGTAGGCATTGATCCATTTGCCGTTCGGCGCCTGCTCGGCCTGCCAGCCGGTCTCGCCGTCGCACACGGTGAGCTCGTGGACGTTCATGATGCCGCCCATGGCCTCCATGTGCGTATCGCGCAGGAAGGCATGCGGCAGCACCTGGGCGAGGGAGCCCGTCTGCACGACGTCGCCCTTGAACGAGTTGACGAGCACGTTGAACGCGGCGCTGTAGTTCTTCACGCGCGAGAGGCTCTTCTCGACCGAGGCGAACGCTTCGCGCACCGGCGCCGGCTCGGGCTCGGGCGGCGTGCTTGGCATGAAAGGGATGGCGGCAGCCGTCAGCGCGGCGCAGGCGGGCACGATACAGCGTTTCAGGCACGTCATCATATCCTGTATTCCGTCGGTTGTTCAGCGGGTGAACGCGGGCTGCCACAGGTACATGAACTGGGGGCTGCCGTTTGCCTGGTTGAGCGGGTAGGGCAGCCTGCCGAGCACGTCGAGCCGCGCGTTGAGAATGTCCATGAAGGTGCGCACCCTTCTGTAGCGGACGATCTTGAAATCTTCCGTGCCGAGGACCGTCTTGAGCGTCTCGCGCGCGTCCTCCTCGTAGCCGATCTCGTCGATCAGCCCTGCTTCGAGCGCCTGGTTTGCCGTGTAAATCCGCCCGTCGGCCAGCGTGCGCACCCTTGCGGCGTCAAGCCCCCGGCTGCGCGACACGACCGAGACGAACCGGTCGTACAGGTCGTTGATCGCCGTCTGGAGGATGTTCGTGTCCTCGGGATCAATGTCGCGCAGGGGATTGAGCATGTCCTTGTTCTCCCCCGAGGCGATGGTGACGCCCTTGATGCCGATCTTGTCGCCCAGCGCCTTGAGGTTGAGGGTGGAGAGGATGACGCCAATGGAGCCGGTGATGGTGGTGCGGTGCGCAATGACCTTGTCGCCGGCCATGCTGATGTAGTAGCCGCCCGAGGCGGCGAGGTCGCGCATCAGGACGACGATTTTGCGGTTCCGCCCCTTGGCCGTCTTGAACTTGACGAGCCGGTCGTAGAGAATGTCGCTCGCGGTCACGCCGCCGCCCGGGCTGTCGACGACGAGGAGGATGCCGAGCACGCGTGAATCCTTCTCCGCCTCCTTGATCTCGTCCATGAGACGGTCGGCCAGGCCCTGCTGCTCGAAGAACAGCCCCGAGGAGGCGCTGAAGGTGATGATGCCCGAGGCATTAAGCTGGACGACCTTGTCGCCGCCCCTGCCGTGAACGGTTTCCTCGGTGAACTTGTTGCGTTCACCGCCTTCCATGCCGGCGAGCGTGCTGCCGGCAAGCACGGCGAGAAGGCCGATGTTGAGCAGCGCGCTTGCGCCAAGCGCCAGCAGGAGGATGATGATCGCGACCCAATGGCCCGCGGTCGTGCGTGTGTGCGTCAGGGGCCGCGCCTGCTGTGCAGGCTGCTGCGGCTGCGCCGGTTCGGATGGCGGAGGGGCAATGCTGTCATTCATGGCCGTGCCTGCATGAGATTATACGTCTCACGCGCGATCATCAGCTCCTCGTTTGTCGGGATGACCCATACGGGGATGCGTGACGACGGCGACGAGACGGGGCCGATGCCGCGGTGCGCCATGTTCCTGCCGTCGTCAAGCGCGACGCCAATGCCGGCGAGGTGGGCGCAGACAGCCGCGCGTACGGGGCCGGAATTCTCGCCGATGCCGGCGGTGAAGACGATGGCGTCCGTGCGGGGCAGGATGGCGTGATAGGCGCCGACATATTTTGCAATGCCATAGGCGCACATGTTGAGCGCGAGGGCCGCCCGTTCGTTCCCCGCGTCCACGGCGGCAAGGATGTCGCGCATGTCGCTGCTGACGCCGGAGAAGCCTAGCAGCCCGCTTTTCTTGTTCAGCAGGTCGTTCACCGCGTCAACCGTCATGCCTCCCTGCTCGATCAGGTAGAACACGACGGCCGGGTCGATGTCGCCGCTGCGTGTGCCCATGATGACGCCCTGAAGCGGCGTGAAGCCCATGGAGGTGTCGACCGACCTGCCGTTCTGCACGGCGGCGAGCGACGAGCCGTTGCCGAGATGACACGTGATCAGGTTCACCTCGTCCGGCGTCTTTTTCTGCACTTCGGCGAACTTGTGCGTCACGTACTTGTGGCTCGTGCCATGGAACCCGTAGCGCCGGATGTGCAGCTTCTCGTAGTACCGCGGCGGCAGCGCGTAGTGGAACGCGTGGGGCTGCATCGTCTGGTGGAATGCCGTGTCGAACACGGCGACGTTGGGCACGCCGGGCAGGGCCTCCTGGCACGCGCAGATGCCGGCAAGGTTCGCCGGGTTGTGCAGCGGGGCGAGCTCGCAGCACTGCTTGATGGCCTTCATCACCGGCGCATCGATGAGCTGCGAATCGCTGAACTGCTCGCCGCCGTGCACGACGCGGTGGCCGAACGCGACGATGTCGCTCTTCGCCTTCAGCACGGCCGTTTCGCCCTCGACCAGCGCGGTGATGACCTGCTGGATCGCGGCGCTGTGGTCCGGGGCCTTCACGGCCTTCTTCGGAAAATCCCTTTCCCCGGCCGTGTACCTGAACTGCGCGTTCACCGCCTGGCCGATGCGCTCGACCAGACCCTTGGCGGCTACGCGCTCGGACGGCAGGGCTATAAGCTGGAATTTGAGGCTTGAACTCCCGCAGTTGACCACAAGAATATGCATATGTATGGTGTGTGCTCAGTGAATTCCGTGCGGGGCATGCTTCTCGAGCCCCGCACGGAATTCAGGATAACGGCCTGCGTTCCTTAATGCATGCAGGCATTGGTTGCTTCGTTCGCCGTCGTATCGCAAGAAAGTGACATGAATTGCTTCGCCAATGCATGTCACTTCTTTGTCCAGACCCACTGGCCGTCCTTCTGCACCTGGACCCATATGCCCTGGGCCTTGTCGCGGAGGGCCTTGGCGTACTGGTCCTGGATGACGGCGAGCGGCTGGTTCAGTTCCTTTGCATCTAGCTCGTAGAAGGCTTTCCGTGCCGTGTTGAGCGCGTCGGCCGCGCGTTTTGCCGCGGCGATCTCGATGGTGCCGGTGATGCCTTCCTTGTTGATGATCTCGACGAAGCCGTCCTTTCGTTCGCCGATCATGCCGTTTCTGAAGAAGCGGGCCGCCTCGCGGTACGACTTGATCACCCGGCTGTTCGCCTGTTGCCACTCGGCGCTGCGCTGCGCCGGCGCGGCCTCGGCGCACGGGATGGTGAACAGCGAAACGAACCTGCTGACGGCCAGGAGCGCCGCGTTGGTCGCCGACCCGGCGGCGCCGCCGCCCTCTTCGTCCAGCGCCTCCTGCCAGCCGTCGACGACGCTGGCCGCATGCTGGTAGATGTGAATCTTGATCTCCGCGTTGATCGCAATCGGCTTCTCCTTGTCGCCCACGATCTTCACCTGGGGCGAGCAGACGGACAGGAGGACGATGCCGCACAACGCCATGCCGAGGACAAGCAGATGCTTCGCTGGTTTCATGGGAGTGCTCCTTGAGTGGTTACGGCGCGCTATCATCTCAACGATGATTATAACACAAGGCGCTTGTTTTTTCAACGCGGCTCGTGTATACTAGTATGTTAGGCAAGACGCCATAGTGCCATAACCCCTGAGAGGTCTTCATGAAACCTGCCAGCCTTGCACGCGCCGCGGCCGTCGCCATCCTCATTGCCACGGCTGCCGCCGCCGAACCCATCGTGTTCACCATGATGACGTGGACAAACGACTGGACGAACCTGCCCACTGCCGTCGGGCTGAAGCCCTCGTACAACAACACGAACGAGGGGCCGTACACGACGCTCGACAGCGACTGGCTGATCTTCACGCCCGATGACAAGGAATTCCCGAACGCAAACAAGTGGGGCGCGTTCAGCAGCAAGTTCAACGACCGCGTCGGCCTCTCCGGCATGGCGCACGGCGGGTACGAAAGCTGCAACTCGCTCACCGGCTGGGTCACCCTCGCCTTCATGCCCGGCGGCAGCGATACGTGGGCCGTGGACGTCCTCGATTTCTACACGCTCGGCAGCAAGGCGACCAGCACCGCCGACTTCTCCCGCAGCTACCTCGTCACCACCAATACCGCCGTCATCGTCAGCAACAGCATCTACGGGCTCGACGGCCTTGGCAACACGGGCGTGTGGCACGGCGCTGCCGCGGAGAACTGGGCCCTGTCGTTCAGCGCCGATTCATGGGCCGTGACGCCCGGCGTGTGGCATACCGAGGAATACAAAAGCTGCCTCGGCTGCATCATCCCGGTCGACCAGCTTACCACGGCGGCCCTGGCGCAGACCACGCTGGCAGCGCCGTCGGGCTATTACACCAACGACTTCAGAAAGTACCTGGCCGAGGAGATCGCGCCGCGGCTGCCGCAGGATGCGCGGTATCTGCTGTTTGTCCAGATCCTGAAATCCCGCATCCTCTACTCGACGAACCCGAATCATGTGGATACGAATACCACCCTGTTTGGCGAATGCTGGTTCGCGACGACACCGCAGGAGATCGTGCCGGAGCCGATCGGCATCGTCGTGCTGGGCGGCGTTGCGCTCGCGGCCGCGGCCCTGCGCCGCCGGGTGTAGAGCGCCGCGGGAACAGGCCTGCTACCGTGGCGGCATGCGCCGGGCACAACGCGACTCCATTCGCGCCCGCATGCCGCGGGAACACACGCTGCGCCACGTCGCAGCATACTCCGCAATGATGCCGAAGCATCACATCCCTTACCATGCGCGCCCGCGCGGCGCGGCGTTGCTGCTCGTGCTTGCGCTTGTCACGATGGCTGCCTGCGTCGCTGCCGTGTTCATCGCCTTTGTCACCACGCAGTCGACTCACAGCGCCACCGCGCACGAGCTTATGACGCATGACGTGCTGGCCCGCGCCGCCGAGGAGGAGATTCGCGCGTGGCTGTCATGCGGCGTCGAGGGCGGCATGGGCGGCGGCTGGGTATCGCGCCGCGTCTCAGGCGGCAATGGCGGCAATGGCGGCGACTATGCATGGCGCATCGCTGACGAATCACTCAAACAGTTCGCCACCGCGCCCACGGGCATGCTCTACCGTTCGCTTGCCGAGGCGGGCATACCGCCGCTGGGGACGCGCATGACGAGCTACGGTGTGCAGCCCGTGGTGGTGCGCCGCGGGGATGCCCTTGCGGCGCAGGCCGCGCTGAACGTGCCGGACGCGGCGCTGCGCGAGGCGCTCGGACACGCGTATGCCTGGCCGTCGCCGCAGGCGCTGAACACGTTTCTTGCACGGCTGTCAGACACGATTGACAGCGACAGCGCCATCACCGAGATCGACGGCGCGCAGGGCGCGGAGGGCATTGTGCCGCTCGTGGTGCAGGCCGCGCCGGCGCAGGCCGTCGCCCCGTTCGGCTCGCTTGGCACGCAGCAGTGTGTCCAGGTTGGCCGCCTGCTCCGCGGCTGGTCGGGCTGGAACAGCGCGATGCACTTCTATCCTGACCGCGTGCGCGATGATGACGGGCGCAGGTCGGTTGACCTCGTGCTGCAAAAACAGTACGGCCGGTCAAGCGTCGAGAGGCAGTACCAGAACCTGCTCAACACGTACGATCCAGCCTGGCTATCGGAGTTCGGCGTCTCGAACATGTGGCGCGGCACCGTCATCCACGCGCTGCTTGCAGTCAACACCTGCGCGTCCGGCGGGGAGGAATGGCTCATCGTCGAGGACAATTACGTCGAGGATGGGCGCATGGTGTTCCGGTGCGCGCCGTTGTGCGACACGCTGCTCTCGACGCAGTTCATCGACAAGGCATCGGGCGAGCTGTGCCAGTACGGCCTGCACGGCTGGGCGCGCAAAGACGATCCCATCATGCCGGGCGACCTGAAGGACGGGGCTGAATTCGGCTATCTTGCCGCGCCGGCCAGCAGCGATGCCGCCGTCACGAGCCGCGCGCGCGCCAAGCCGTACGTCTGTGACGCCATGATCATCCGCGGCCTTCGGCATGGCGCACGCTACCGGGTCGAGCTGCTCGCCGATGTTGCCGCGGGCGACGGCGGAGTGATCGAGGTGCTCGAGAATGGCGAATACCGCCCTGTGTCGATCCGGAAGGGCCGCGCCGTGCTCTACGACGGCGTGCCGCAGCGCCCGCTCACCGCCTCGGCGGCTTTTGGCGGCGAAGGATATCTGCTCGTGGCGTTCAGGACGCCTGACGACGGCGTGCGCCGCGGGCTGTATGGAGCCGTCGTGGCTGAAACGGACGGCGCGGGCGGCCTGCCCCACGAGGCGAGCGAATGGCACGTCTCCTCCCTTCAGCCGCTCGACGCGCGCGGCTGGTCGCTGGAAGCTGCCGGTGCTGACGGCGTCACACAGACCCTGTGGCGCATCGTGCGCGGGCGTGATGGCCGCGCGCCGTTCCTTCGCCCGCGCGAGCATGTCCGCTTCGTGTCCGCGAGGCCTGCCGCGTTCCTTCCGCCGCCAGAACCGGACGTCCGTGACGTGCTGGTCGACACGTTCCATCCTGTTGAATCGCTGGACATCGGCACGCTCGACAAGCTCGCCGGCATGCAGCGCGTCGAGATCAATCTTGCGGGCAGCGCGCTGAGGCCCGGCGCTCTTGCCGGACGCACGATCGAGCTCTGGCCGGACAGAACAGGCGCCTCCGTGCCCAGCGTCCCGTTCACCGTGGTTACGAACACCGCGCGCTCTGTCACCATTTCGATCCCCCGCCTGTCCGCGGAAACCATCGCGTATCTGCGCTCGTGCCGCTGGCTCGAGGAGATGGAGACTGCGCTGCCCGCCCCGGGGACGCTCCGCTTGCGCGATGCGGATGGCGGCACGGTCGCTGCCCTCCCCTTCGGCGCGGCAGACAGCGCCGGCACCGCGGGCAAGGCGTTCCACGAAGAACCGCGCACAGGCTGGTGGATGCCGGCGGACGAGCGCGACGCTGCGTTCATCGCCGGGCGCAGGGCCGCCGCCGTCCCTGTGTTCAACAGGCCCCTTGGCTCCACGGCTGACGCTTATGCGTTTGCCGCCGCTGCAATCGGCCGGGACGGCGGCGGCGTCGCGCTGCGCCTGCTCGACCACGCGCATGTGAACTGGGCGCGCTGCGCGCCACGGCCCGAGGACGTGCGCGGCGCGCTCCGCCTCGCCGCTGGTACCGCGGTCATCACCGACAAAGGGCTTAACGATTACGCAAACGCCTGGGCCGACGATGAATGGCGCGGCTGGTATGCCGCCGTCGCATCGCGCAGCACCGACCTCTATCGCATCTCCGGCAACTGCGAGCACTGCATCACGCTCGACGCCGAAGGGTTTCCGAGCGGCGCCGCGGGGCCGGCGGCACAAGGCGCGAACGGCGGCGCGGCATCCGTGCGCTATGCCATTGTCACCGCCGGCGGCTCGCCAGTCGTGTATGCCCAGGAGCAGGGCACCGGCGAGATCATCATTCACGCCCCGGAAACGATGGGCGCGCCCGTCCGCGTGGCGATGCGCGTTGGCATGCCACGGGGATGCCGCGTCCGTCTCGGCATTGCCGGCGCGTCATTGATGGACCCGGCGCCGGCGGAGGCGCGGGATGTGCATGCGGACACCGCCGCGAACAACAGCCGCCGCTTCTCGGCAGAAACGCTCTCGCCCGATGCCGCACGGTCCGGGCCAGGACACTGCCCGGCGTCAATGGCTGACGTGTCCGGCGGTCTCTGGCTTTCGCCGCCTGTCCGGCTCGAGCCTGGCCGTTCACGGATCGTCGTTCGTGCCGAGGTGATCGGCCGGCCGCGGTCGCTGCTCCATCTTACCGACATCGCCGTGGTGGCTGATGCGGTGCGCGTCAATGCGATCAATATCAATGATGCCTCGCCGGAACAGATCGCCGCGCGGCTGCGCTGGCCGGAGGAGACTGCGCGCGCGCTGTGCCGGCGCAGGCCGGTCACCTCGCTGGGCGACTTGCGCGGCATACCCGGCATCACTGACGGCATGTTGCTCGCCGCGGCCGAGCACATTCTTCTGAGGTCGGACCGGTGGTCGGCGGAGATTGCCACAACGGTTAACGGAGGCCGTGCCCGGCGTGTCGTATGGTTTGCGCGCGAGCCGCTCTCCGGCCCGCCGGGCCGGTACGCGCCGGTGACGGCAGTCGAGCGCCGCTTCATCTCGAGCGCCGCGCAGTAGAAGTGGCCGATTCCGCCTCGCGGGATTGGCGGGTCCATGCAGCGCGAAAGCGCCAGTCCGGCCTCCGCCCCGGCCACTCGCTTCACTCACGTGCCACTCCAATCTGAGATCTGAAATCTGAAATCACAACTGTCCGGTTATAAGTTAAACAGTTGCAGTTGGTTAGGTGGTTGAAGTAATTGATCTTTGTTATCCATGTTTGAAAGCGCCTGTAAAATCGGGGTATTTTCGAAAATGCTG
>JAAYZF010000201.1 GCA_012514975.1 bacterium | reverse complement strand
GGAGCAGGTAGTCGTTCATCGCCTCGTCATGCAGGATCGGGCTGCGGCGTTCATCGAGGCCCGCGCCATTGTGGAAATGAAGCACGCAGTCCGCCGGGGCATTCGTGAAACGGTACTTGCCTGCCGCATCCCCCACCGTCGTAGCATACAGCGCGCCGGTGTAGAGCAGGTCGACGGTGACGCCGGGAATGGCGTTCCCGCGGTAGTCGTAGACGCCGCCCGCAACGGTTCCCCTGAGGGGCGGCGGGACCGGTTTCAGCGGATCGGGCACGAAGTAGATCGGGCTGGTGATGCACTTGCGCGCGGCGACGTTGTCGTTCACGCGAAGGAGATAATAGGCGCGCTCCGTTTCCGAGACGACGACGTTCGTCTCGAACGACGTCGTGTTGGGCGACCATGAGCGGAACACGGCGCCGTTGCGGTAGAGCGAGACGCTGGCGAGCACGTCGCCCGGCCTGGTGTTCGCCCACGCGCGGATGCGGAGCGTGTGGCTCGCGCCGTCGGCCGCGACGTTGTCGCCGATGGTGATCGCGCCGTCATCGACATCGAGGATGGCAAGCGCGCCGCTCGACGAGATCGTCTTGTTCGAGCGGCAGCCCCATTCGAGCACGGTGTTCAGGTCGAAGCTCTGCTTGGTGACCACCGGGCAGTAGATGAACGTGTAGTTGCGCGGGAACGTGGCGTTGTCGTATGCCGTGTCGTTCTCGCCGAAGCCGGCGAACTGGTAGCCGCGGTTGTAGCCGTCAAGGCACATGTTGAAGGACGTGGCCTCGTCCGCGCCGATCATCGCCACGCCGCCGATCTTCACTCCGGCAAGGAGGTCGAACGGAAGAAGCTTGGTGTACATGGGCGGGTAGGTCGCCGTCAGATGCGCCCAGATCGAGTACACATTCGCGTTGTTCAGCGCCCAGACAATCTCGTGGTACGGCGGCAGTTCGAGCGCCGCGGTATCGGAGTACTGCGGCCAGTACCAGTCCTGCGCCTGGGAGCCGAGGCCGTACATCCACAAGTCCATGTTGCCGTCGTAGAGCGCCCACCAGTTGTGGATGAACCCGTCGCCGTAGCCGGACTTCGCGGGATAGGTGTTGGGATGCGGATAATCGCCGTTTGCGGCCGTGCTCTTCCCCACGCTCCACAAGTGGCCATAGCGGGTTTTGGCGTGTTCATTGCCGTACCAGAGGTTGAGCGCGGCCGGATAGTTGCTGTTGAAGTTGTTGCACGCCTGGCGCAGGCCGGCATCGGCGTAATACATGACCGTCCTGACCGTGGCATTGTCGGAAAGGGGGTCTCCGGCGTTCTCGATCTCCCATCCGCCGTTGACGCCGCAGGCCCACCAGTCGTAGCCGAGCGCGCTGAGGACGGTGGCCATGTACTCCATCGAGAGCGTGCCGCCGTTGTGCTTCCACGGCTTCTTGCCGCCGCGGCCGAGGTGGTTGTGGTCGCCGCCGGCCCACCAGCCGAGCGCCGACATGTCAACGCGCGGCGTCAGGTAGATCGTGATGTTCGTGCCCGATGCCGGCACGGAGACGGTGAGATTGGTGTACTCGAACTCGTCGCCCTGATAGGCCTGAATCCACACGGTGGCCGGGCTCGCGCCGACTTTCTGGTGCCACGTCGGGCCGAAGGTGAACACGCCCTGCGGGTCGGTCCATCCGGCAGTGCTTTGCGGAAGGAACGCGCCGCCGCTGTTGTTGTAGCGGAGCTGGAGGACGGCGGGAATTGCCTCGCCCGTGCCCGCCTTGCGCACGTCGATGTGGAGATAGATGTTCGTGTCCGGCGGCGGGGGAAGCATCTCGAACGCCACGACGTCCCAGACGGGAGACTTGTGATCCGTCCACGGAGGGCCGTCGAGCACGGCCTGCGCAACGATGCCGCATGCGCCGGGGCCGGTGATGGTACTGTCGGTCGCCGTGACTTCGCCGGCCTGGGAGCCGTTGTACAGGTCGACGAGGCGCGCGATGAGTTCGTTGCCGAAGCACTGGAACTCGACGCGGTAATTGCGCCAGGCGATGAGCGCGCCGAGGCTCTGGTCGGCAAGTATTGACACCGAGCCGTTCGCGGCGCGCTTGATGATGCGCAGGCGCCACGCACTCCCGTCGGGCGTGCCGAACACGGCGGCGTACAGCGAGTTGTCCGCGTTCATGCGCGCGGCGGCGCCGACGAAGTGGCCTACCCACGCACGGCACTGCACGCTGCAGTAGACGAGCGCGTCGGTGAGAACCGCCGCGGGAGACTGGTCGTAGAACACGCCGAATTCATTGATCGCGCGGCCCGCATCCCATTCAGTCTGGTTGGTCTGCACGTACGGGACGACGTAGCCGTCGTCGCTCGTGGGGCCGCCGGTGGCATAGATACCCCATTCGAGCCCGCCGTACACCGGGTCGCCGGCCGTGTAGTACTTGTGGAAATTCGCGATGCTTGCCGCGTCAGGAAACGCGTTCGAGTACGCCATGCCGCCGAGCTGCGGCGCGGCGTGAAGCGAGAACGCTGCGGCGATGATCAACGATGGCACGGCGAGGCGGGAGGTGGCGGTCATGATGAGAACCTTTGGAAGCGGGTGACGGCAAACTGCCTTGCGTTACTGTAACGCCCAGGCCGGGTCTTCACTGCCCGGGCCGGGGAGAGGACATACATTATTATGATACACTCTTTCCGCTCGAATGTCAACTGGTAAACCCGTTTATCATCAGTGAGAATCGCGGCGCTGATTTGCGTTCCGCACGTCGTTTATGGTATACTCGATTGTCAGTCCATGCCCGTCGAGGAGGCTGCTGACAACGGTAACAATTGTCTTCTATGGACACCATGCACACTCCCCTTCGCGCCGCGCTCATCCTGGGCCTTTTCGCTTCGTCCGCCGCGTTCCCGCTCACCTGGCAGCATCAGAACGGGGCGGATGCGGATACCATTGCATTGTACCACTTCAATGAGACAAGCGGCGGCACATCGGCCGATTCGGCCGGCGCGCGCACCCTCACGCATTCGGCATCGGGCATGCATTCGTCCGCCGCGCCCGGCTGGCTCGCCACGCCGTCCGGCAGGTATCTGGAGTGCGCCAGCAATGCGTACGCGCTGTACAACACGCTCGACATTGCGATCAACTGGACCAAGGGTCTGACGATATCGTTCTGGATGCGTGCAACAGATGCCGGGGACCGCGATGCGACGCCGATCGACCTCAGCCGCAGCAGTTGGCAGAACCGCAACTACATACGCTGGCGCGCGACGTGGAGCAACCCGTACCATCCCGGCGTCTATGACGCAGGCATTATCTTCGACACCAGCCCGGGGCTCAGAACAAAACTTCTCGACGGCCAGTGGCATCACATCGGCATGACGTGGGACCCTGCGGACACGATGGCCCGGTTCTACATCGACAACGTGTTCATCACGAACTGGCTCTCGAGCAACAATCAGTATGGCAGTCTGGCCACCAAGCTGTGCGTCGGCGGATCCAGTGAGAGCATCGCCAACTACTACGTCGGCGACATCGACGAGGTGCTCATCCAGAACGGAGTCATCTACAATTTCAGCGACGGCTACGGCTCCGGGCCGACCAATCCCGTGCTCGCCGTCTCGCCCACCGAGCTCACCTTCGCGGGCGAGGAAACGCAGAAAGTCTACCAGGTTGCCAATGCCGGCGTCGGCACGTTGCACTGGACAAACGCCGTGACATCCGGCGCCGCCTGGCTCTCCGTCTCGCGCGTCACAGGCGCGCAGGGCGGGATTGTCACCGCAACGATCGACCGCGTCGCGCTGGCCTACGGCACGCACACTGGCGCCGTCACCGTCACAGCGAACGGGGACATCGCGCAGGAGGTAGTGACGGTCTATGCAGTGCATGCGCCGCCGCAACTGGTTGTCTCGCCCGCCACGCTCGATTTTGGCGGGGTGACGACCTCGATGCCCGTCGAGATCTGGAATGCGGGGGTCGGCACGGTGGGCTGGACGGCCGTGCCCGGCGAGGCATGGTTGGGCATTGCACCGGCGGCGGGCGTCGCGGGCGCAGCGCACACGGGCGCGGTGGTGACGGTGAACCGCGCGATGCTTGCGGCGTACAACGTCTACACGGGCATGGTCTCGTTCATACCGTCGTACGGCGCGACACAGACCGTCGCCGCCGTCGTTTCAACCTATCCGACGACCGGGAACGCGCTGCTGCGGATTCACGCGACGCGGCCGGGCGTGGAGGGCCTGGTGTGCGTGCGCGGCATTGTCAGGAAGGCGGACGGCACCTATCTCTCGGCGAACGAATGGAGCAACTCCTCGTGGCCGGTCGTGACGATTCGCGGCATCGCCTTCACGCCCGACATGGTGGTGACCGTGCCTGTGGGGCAGACGGAAGTGACGGTGGGCAAGGGGCCCGACTACATGCCGACGACGATGGTGTTCAACGCGGCGGTGCCGAACGCGCTTTACACGCTCGATGTCGCGCTGCAGCCGGTGTTCGACATGTACAGCCGTGGCTGGCGCGTGGGCGAGACGCATTGCCATTATTTCCATGGCGAGGGCGAGATCTCGCGCACGCCGACGCAGATGTGGCGCTTCGCCTCGGCGGGCGGAATGGATTTTCTCTCGATGGGGCAGGACCACTATGGCGCGGGCACTCTTTCGCGCGAGCAGATGCTTGGCGTGTGGAAGCAGTTCGACGGTTCCGAGTGCAAGATGTGGGACGGCAACGAGGAGCCGAAGAACCTCATGGGGCACTTCTCGCCGATCCTGTACGACCCGTGGAGCGTGCGCAGCGCGCCGCCGTATTTCCTTGGCGTCCACGACGTGCACAGGCAGGGCGGCGTCGCCTACCCGAACCACCCGCTGCGGTTCTACCCCGGCCGCACCTGGGTCTCCGGCGGCGTGACGAACTGGTTCTTCTACCCGAACAACAATCACTTCAAGGAGTATGCGCTCGAGGTCCTCGTCGGCCACACGATCGACGGCTACAGCGGCTGCTCGGACGAGGCAACCGGCAATGCGATCATCCCCGCCTACTGCACGATTCTCAACCAGGGCTACAAGATTCCGATGCTGACGGAATCCGATGTGTGCTTTGACCGGCTGAACAGCGGCACGCACGCGCCGGGCGGCTGGATGGCGTATTACTACCTCGGCAGCAACATCCTCTGCCGCGCCTCGCTGGCCGATGCGATGCGCAAGGGGCGGATGATGGTAACAACTGGCCCCATGATCCTGTTCACGATTGACGGGGCCATGTCGGGCGACACGCTCCCCGCGGACGGCTCGAACAGGACCGTGCGGATCGAGGCGAGCTCCCCGTTCAACTCGATGACGCTCGGCATGAGCAACTTCCCGGGCACGCAGCCGTGCCGCATCAACAGCATCGACTTGTACCGCAACGGCGCCCTGCTCCAATCGTGGACGCCGAACACGCCGAGCGCCGTCGTCACCCGCGTCATCAGCGAAACGGCAACCAACGCGTATTATCTCGTGCGCGTGGTGGGCAACGATGGCGTGTGGCGGGCCGGCTATGCGAGCCCCATCTATTTCGAAGCCGCGCCAAGGCCGCCGCGGCCGCGCACGTACGAGCCGCTCATCCAGGGCCGCCTCTATGACGGCCTCACCGGCAACGCAGTGACGGGCACTGTCTCGTGCGTCCGCTACGGCGATGAATACTGGCGGATCGCGACGGACTCGCAGGGGCGCTTCCAGGCGCATACGCCCATTGATGCCCAGCTCGTCGCCCGCGACGGCCAGGGCCGCGCGTTCACACAGGACATCACGCAGTACGAGCCCTCGTACAGCTTTCTCCACTATGTCAGCGACAGCAACCAGGCAAGCGGCAATATGTACGTCCCGCAGTCGCTCAAGGATTACACCGCGCTCGTCTCGACGATGCGCTGGGAATTCCCCATGGGAACACAGCTCGCCGGCTCGTACGCGAAGACGGCCCTCCCGGGCGAAGGAGTGATGGACAATTTCACGATTGTCAACGCGCCTCCGGCCTTCCCCGGCAACACGCACACCGAGGTCGTCATGGTCCTGCTGGACAAAACGCAGGCGGATGTCGGCGACACGATCAACTTCGCGTGCATTTACCGGCAGCCGCTGGGCACGACGCCGACCGAGGGCCTCTCCCTGCAAGTCTTCGGCTGGAACCCGGAACAGCCAAGCGCGTACAATCCCTTCCGCTTTATCGGCGGGCCGGAAGGAGGGCAGACCTCACTTGGCGGCGGGTTCTATCTCCTGAAAAGCTCGGTCACGATTCCCGCCTGGGTGCGCAGCAAAGGCCGGTTCGACGGCGGCATCGAACTCCGCGCCCGCGTCCGCCAGCAGGTCGGCGGAACCGCGTGGCTCGAAGAGTTCAGCCTCACCCTCCCCGTCGGCCCGGCGAAACGCGAGCTGCTGGTGAGCACGGTGTGGGACGGCGTGCCAGGATCGTGGGGCTCCCTCGGCATCGGCCCGTGCGAATGGAACCGCTCGTCCGGCCGGTTCCAGAACCGCTATGCCGACTATCGCACGATGACGGTCCAGTTGACACTGAACGGCCTGCCG
>JAAYZF010000023.1 GCA_012514975.1 bacterium | reverse complement strand
CCGCGGGCATGGATGCGCAACGGTTGAAAAACTGTTATGGCGACCGGCTGTGTTTCGAGGGCGGCGTGAGTGTGCAGAAGACGCTTCCCTTTGGCTCGCCATGCGACGTGCGCGAACACACCGAATACCTCATCACTACGCTCGGGAAGCACGGCGGCTACATCCTCGGCCCCTCCCATGCCATCCAGGCCGGCACGCCGCCGGAGAACATCATGGCGATGCTCGACACGGCTCTCGATTTCTACCCTTTCCGCGGAGGCAGACAATGAAGCAGGCAGTAATGACGGCGCCAGGGAGAATAACCATAGGCGAAACCGCACAACCAGCGCCCGGCAAAGGCGAGGTGCTGCTGCATGTCAGGCGCATCGGCGTCTGCGGCTCAGACATCCACGTCTGGCACGGATGCCACCCGTTCACCTCATACCCGGTGGTGCAGGGCCATGAATTCTCTGCTGTCGTTGCCGCCATCGGCCCCGGGGTGAAAGGAATCCCCGTGGGCGCCAAAGTGACCGCCCTGCCGCAGGAAACGTGCGGCACATGCAACGCATGCCGCCGCGGCGATTACCACATCTGCTACAACCTCAAAGTCCAGGGATTCCAGGCGCCCGGCGTGGCGCAGGACTACTTCGTCATGCCGGCGGACAAGATCGTGCTCCTGCCTGACGACTTCACGTTCGAGCAGGGCGCGTTCGTCGAACCGTGCTCGGTCGCCGTGCATGCCACCGGCCGCGCGGGCTCGCTCGAAGGCAGAAACATCGTCGTCATCGGCGCGGGCACGATCGGCAACCTCGTGAGCCAGTGCGCTTCCGCCCGCGGCGGCACTGTCATGACCGCCGACATCAGCGACTACCGTCTCGATATCGCCCGGCAGTGCGGCATCACTCACACATGGAACACCGCGAAGGAACCGCTCGATGCCGCCGTGAAACGCGCGTTCGGCGATGCCGGTTTCGACGCCGCGTTCGAGTGCGCGGGCGCCGAACAGCCCATCAACAGCGTGATCGACCAGATATCGAAGGGCGGGACAATCGTGCAGGTCGGCCTCTACGGAGCCGTGCCGCGCGTAAACCTCTCAATGGTCGGCGAGCACGAATTGACAATCATCGGCAGCCTGATGTACCGCAGGCCGGATTACGAACAGGCCGTCGCATGGCTCGCCGCGAAACGCATCGTCGTCGGGCCGCTCGACTCGATCCACTTCCCCTTCGCCCGCTACACGGAAGCCTACCAATACATCGACGCCAACCGCGAGAAATGCCTGAAGGTCTTCATCGACGTGAACGACTGATTCCGGCTGTAGTCAGGCAGAAACTTCTTTCGCCACAGACGAATCCAGACGAACTGCCGACGTAACGCGGAGACGCAGAGGCTGCTCGCTCGCGGCGCGCACACGCGGGTCTCCGAACACGGTGCGGGTTGGTGCCCGTAGTCTGGCATCCCCCAATTCGTTTCTGGGGGGTAGACGCCGATCCTGCTGTTCCGCCTGGATCGGCGGCCGTTTGTGCCGTCTATGGATGGGTGCTCTGCGCCCGTTGACCGGCTTCAAGACTGCCAGACCTCCGTGTCCTCCGTGGCTCCGTGGGAAATCAAGATGTGCGGAATCCGAGGTCTTCAAACAAAGCGATGCCGTGAAATTATGAGTACGGGCCTGACCCCGGGAGCGCGCGACTGGAGTCGCGGCCTGCTGCGCGTGGATCTGACTCGTGTTCGCCGGCGCGCGGGGTACGACGTGACTCCAGTCACGTCAACACGTGGCGTGCGCGCGTCTGCCAACGCCTTTCCGCGGCGTGTGGCCACGACTGGAGTCGCGGCCTACCACGCGAGCATGCTGACACGTGTTCGCCCCGTGTGGCCACGACTGGATGCCAGTCGTAGGCATCTGCGCCGACGCAATCATGCTGCAGCCTCGCGTGCCTCCCGCCCGGCTCTCACATCCGCGGCGCCAATCCATCTGGATCATCTCTCTCCGCAGCGCTCGAAGAAACAGGCGGTTCCTTGTTGCCGATGCTTGGTACGCTGCCGGGGATTGTCACGCCTCCCCCTGCATCGACGCCGGCAGGTGAGACAGGGGCGTTGCCCCGGAATTGATAGAGGTTGGCAGAATCACGATAGACGTACGGGTCGCGCTGAAGCCATCTGCCGCTTAGCGGATCATAGGCGCGCCAGGCGGAGAGATAGAGATTCGGCTCGGGCAGATACTCGTATCCACAGAATGCATCGCGCGGGAGAAAACTGCCGGATTCAATGGTGACATTGCCGAACGCGTCGTAACGGTACGCTGCCTCGACAACCGCATCACCGTCGAGAACAGCCACGGTATCGCCGCGGTGATTGGCAACATGGTAATGCGTCTGGCCGGCCGCGTCGATTTCGGCGATGACGTTCGCCAGGAAGGGATCGCCATGCGCCGGCGCGCCTTCAGCATGCACAGGCCGGACGAAGAAGCCGGCGACGGCACCGTTGGTGACGCTGGCGATGCACGCGCCGCCCGCATGGATGTCGTAGCGCCATGCGCCGCCGTTCCTGCGCACGCCGATCCGCCTGCCGAGCGAATCATGGAGTAGTTCGTACCATGTTGCGCCGTCCCCGCAGTCAATGCGCGCAAGGTTGTTCATCGCGTCGTAACGGAAGACCGTAACGGCGCCTCCGACGGAGCTGGTGATGACATTGCCCGCGCGATCGTGCGCATAGGAGACGCCGATGGTTCCGTACTGGTAGAACGGCTTGTCGGAACGGTCAACCCACCAGTCGCGCGGCGGGAGATGGGGCAGCATGGCGAGGGTATACGTCCCCTGGCCGGGCTCGTAGGCCAGTGGGTCGTCAGGCGCGAGGAACCACATGCACCCGTCGGGGGCAAGGGGCCTCGCGTCAGCGCCGTCGACGATGCCATCGCCGTCCGAATCAGCCTTCCAGGGGCAGGAATTCCATTCACGCACCTCGGCGGCGTCATCGAGTCCGTCGCCGTCCGTATCAGCATTGCACGGGTCGCACCCGTGGAGAATCTCCTCGTCAACGCACAGCAGGTCGTCATCGAGCGCGAGGGTGGCGTCCGCATAGATGCCCTTTGCCTTGTTGGCCATGAGGAAGTCGTAGGTGAATGTCCTTGACACGCCATTGGAGGTGGTGACGAGGCGGGTGCGGTTGTTCGCATGGTCGTAGAGGAACTCATTGCGCACCTGGCCGGGCGGCGCGGCGATGCGTTCATCGGCGAGCTGGTTGCGCGCGTCGTAGGCGAAGGTGTTGGTACGCATGCGGTAGTGGCCGTCGCAGACCGCGCGTTCGAGAATCTGAGTCACGTACAGCGCCTCGTTGCACGTGTAGGCGGCTGAGTAGCACTCGCCGTGCGGTGTGGAGACAGCCATGCCGGCGAGCCGCGCGGCGGCATCATACTGGCGGGCGGCATGGGTGCGCAGACCCTGATTACTGACGGAGAGCGCGGCGATACCACCTTGTTCATTGTACGACCATGCGGCGGTGATGTCCTGAGGCCCGTTGAGCGCGGCCAGGCGGTCGAGCTGGTCATAGGCGGAGAAGACCGGCGCGGCATAACCGGAGAGACGAAAGACTGCTGACGTCGTGTTACCCGCCGCATCGTAACTGTAGTCGATCGCGTACTGGACGGGCGCGAGTGCCGTGCAGTTGGTCACGCGTCCGAGCGCATCATACGCGCAGGCGCTGGCGCCTGACCAATCGGAACGCGTCACGAGATTGCCTGCCGGGTCGTACGTGCGGGAGACAGCGGCATTGATACTGTCCTGCGGATAAAGAGCCTCTGCATCGAGCACGAAATCCGCGTCGGGATCGAACGGCGGGAACGCCGTGGCGTCGGTATCGGCAAGCGTCGAGGCGAAGGCGATGAAGCGGGAGAACGTGGCGCGGCCGAGCGGGTCGAACGCATTGGTGACGGCGACGCCGCGTTCATCAACCGACCAGAGGCAGCGGCCGAGGTTGTCGAATCCCGCGGCGCGTTTCGATCCATCGGGGAACTCGACGCCGACGAGCTGCTCGTGGTCATAGTGGTAGCGGGTCACGTTCCCCCGTCCATCGACGAGCGAGGTGACGAGGTTGCCGCGGTACTCCTTGCGCACCGAGTCGCCGTTCGGATAGTCAACGCGCACGAGGCGGCCGGCGGCGTCGAAGGTATTCGTCGTCCATATGCCGCCGCGGTCGCGCACGAGTGCGGGCCAGCCAGCCGTGTCGTAGACATTCGAGACGAACGTGCCGTCAGGGAAACGGACCGAGGTGAGACGATCCATGAGGTCGTAGGTGTTGGTGACGGCCAGGCGGCCTTGGGGAACGCCGGGCGAATCGGTGACGGCGAGGCGGCCGAGCTGGTCGTACGAGAAACACGTCACGCGGCCAAGCGCATCGCGGGTGGCGACGTGCCAGCCGGCGTCCAAGGCGGACGGTTCTGCGGTCGCGTAGGCCGAGCGGTCGGCGTCAGGCTGGCCGGTGGAGGAGTAGAAGTGGCGGGTGACGGCGCCGCGCGGGTTGATTGATCGAGTGAGCTGGCCCGCGCGGTTGTACTCGTTCGAGGTGACGAGCGCGCTGCCGCCCGCGTCGCGCACGACACGCGTCCTGTTGCCGGACGCATCGTACTCGAAGGTGGTGACAGCGCCGCCCGGGCTGGTCATGGCGGCAAGATCGCACCCGTTGTCCGCGTAGACGAACGTCGAGCTGGCGTTGCAGGGGTCGATTGCGCAGACGAGGTTGTCGCGGTCGTCATAGAGGTACGACCATGTGCTCCCCTGCCCCGCGGCGCCGAGCGGGTAGGCCGTAGCGGAGCGGTAGCGCAAGCTGTGATCAAGCGAGTACGCATACTGTTCGAGCCCGTCGAGCACGTTGCCTGTCTCGCGGCCGTACCACTGCATGGTCGCGCCGTCAAGGGCAAGTTTGTAAGATTTGGTGTTGACCGTGCCGGTGGTGTTCGTGGTGTGCATGACAGCCGTGCCGTCGAACACTGCCGCGGACGCGCCCTTGGCATAGACATTGGTGACGGTGGCGCCGTGCGAGACGACCTGCACCCAGCAGGGCTCGAACTGCTTGCGCTCCTCAGGGCCGTACCAGCCGAACTGCCCGTACGTGATCGACAGGATGTCGCATGGCGGCTGCGCGTCTCCGGCGGCATGGTAGAGTATTCTCTCGAGGTAGGGAACCGGGCCCACCGGGCTTAACTTGATGTTCTCGTCGTCAATGTGGACAAGGTGCCTGTTCGTGTACGTGTAGACGAAGCGGGCGCCGCCTGGAAGCGTCACCTGGTTGAGCAGATGCATGGTGAAGGCGGAAGCGCCGGTGGCAGAGGCGATCTGGCGCGTTTCGTACGAGAGGACGGCGCCGCGAAGAGGGCCTGACGGGCCGCGCTGGACGATACCCGTGGCGCGCTGGCTGTCCCCTATCGTCTCGAGCCATGAGCCGCAGAGCGTGTTCGAGACGCAGAGAACGCGGCGAACGGCGGCCGAGACACGGAACTCCGAGGTCGGCCCCGCGGGATTGTAGCCGTAGCCCTCGACAGTCGCGGGCGCGTCAGGCTCGTACGAGTAGCACAACGCTGCCCCGCTCCGCGTGGCAAGGCGCGTGGGCCACGAGTAGTAGCTGCACGAGTACGACGGCGCGTAGCGCTCGATGCAGACTGACGACGTGGGCGCGACCACGGTGATGCCCGAGCCCCAGAACGAAACGTTTCCGCCTGCATCCATTGTGGCCGCGCTCAGAAGCCCCGCGGCCCAGTTCGTGGGCATGTCGACCGGGAACGCGTCCCGCGCCGTGAACGAAGCCGGCGGCGCCGGCGCGCCGCTGAACGACGCATTGAACTCGCTGGCGCCCGGCACGACTGAGGCGCTCCTGCTAAGGACGAGCCTGGGAGTCATGTTGTCCGACCAGCAATTGCCAAAGGCCGATGCGGCGGCCTGGATGCCGTACGTCTGCCCGCCGCTGACAGGATCGATCGCCACGAACACCTGTGGAGCTGAGTACGTAAGCACGGGCGTCATGTCCGGCGCGCCCGGAGGCGATACGACGGGAAAGAGCGTCTGCCGGACTCCGGGGAGGAGGCTGACGTTGTTGATCGAGCACTCGGGCTGGACAGGGTGCGGGCGCGGCGTGTCCTCATCACCGCCTTTTGGACGCGGGTCGGTGAAATTGATCCACCGCACCGCCCTGTCCGTCTGCCACGCAGGCTCGGGCGGCACGGAGACAACGACGTCAAGGGACGGCGTGCCCTGCTCGCCGCCGGCGGAGACAACACAGGATATCTCGACGGCGCAGGCGGTCGATGGGGCTTGGAACAGGAATGACGCGCTGGCGCATCCAGCGTCCTCACCGTTCACCATCCACGCGAATGACGCGCCCGCAACGCTTGTCGTAACGGCGAACGCGCGGACGGCGTTGACGCGCATGGCGTCCGGGCCGGCAATCCCGGCCGTCAACTCATCCGCGCCGGCGGGCGCGGCGGCAAGGCAGAGCGCAAGCAATGCAATAACCGTTTTCATGGCGGCAACCGTACGTGTTAGCGCTTCATGATGAGATAGTCAAAGCTGAACGGGGTGGCGCAGGAGACGGTGAACGAATCAGGCGTCTTCCCGGACACCCAGAACGCGCCGCCGGGATTGGCGGTAGGCGTGATGAGGATGACGTACTCGGCATTGGGGATGGCGAGGTTGTGCGAGACGGTTTTCACGACGCCGGTGGTCCACGTGACGCTGCCGGCCGCCTCGTTGACTATGGCGATGACCTGGCGGCTGTTGCCGTTCCCGACGATCCAGTTGTTCGAGACGCAGACCTCGGGCACGATGAGCGCGCCGGTCATCACATCGCCCTCGCGCCTGACGTATGAGGCGGCCACGCTGTTCGTCGCGTTATCCACATACTCCTTTGTGGCGGCCTGCATTGACTCGGTGGGATTCTGCGCAAGGACGAGCTGCCCTGTAGCCATTGCGCCGCCGGAGCTGCTGATGAAGTACTGGCTCCCGACGTTCGTCACCGCGGAATAGACGGAGGCCCTGTCCGCGCCGACGCTGACGTTCATCTTGCATCCCACGTTGGTGATCGCGCCGCCGAAGAGGCAGTTATTAACCGTCGCGAAACAGCCGGTGCGCGGATATCCGCCGAAGTCGAGCGCGCCGCCGCCTTCGAACGCGACGCCATCGACGACGACGCGGGGGATGTGGTACCCGAGGCCGTTGCAGACGCCGAAGACGACGCCGGTGGCCGCCTTGATGAAGCTGTTGTTGACGTTGATGTAGTCAACGTCGGTCTGGATCAGCACTCCCTTCGAGCAGGGGTTGGCGAGGCTGAGATCGACGATGCTGTTATTAAGGATCAGCGATTTGAGCCTGCCGTTGCCCGCGTTGGCGACCTGGATGGCGAATTCATAGTCGGCGAGGTGGTTGCTGACGACAAACACGAGGTTGTCGGCGAAGATGTAGCCATCGTCCGAGTTCTTCACCGAGCAGCACAGGAGCGAGCCGTCCGTGCCCTGCCCGCTGCCCATTTTGTCGATCACGACGCGCGAGTTTCTGAAATAGATGCTCGGACGGGTGTTCTGGAGCACCATGAAGCCCGCGCGGCTGGCCGTGCGCATGGTGAAATCGATGTCGTCGCAGACGACGCTGATGGACGGGAGGTCCGCGTCAACGGTCTTGATGAACCAGAGCTCGTTGTTCGCCGCGAAGCACGAGCCGGCAAAGGAGGTGAACCTGAGCAGCGCGGGCGCGTTGACCTCGAAGAACCCGCGCATGCTGTTGCCGCAGGCATTGGTGATGGTCAGCGTGAGGTCGCACACCTCGAAGTAGCCGTTGTTGAGCTGGTTGATGATGACGCCCGAGCTCTGGCTGAAGCCGACCGTCCGCACCGAGACGCGCGTGGCCTGCTTGCCCGAGCCCTGGATGCGCATCGGCCGGTTGATGTACAACTGCGTGTTCCAGTCCTCGTAGTAGTTCCCGGGCCTGATGATGATGTTCGTGCACCCCGCCTGGATCGCCGCCTTGAGCGACGGATAGTTCCAGCCGACCACCGCGTCGTACTGCGACATCACCGCCTGGTCAACATAGCCTTTCGTCGCCGCATGAACGCCGCTCGTCGGTGCATTCGCAAGGACAAGATACCCGGAGGTCATCGCGCCGCCCGTCTTCATCAGCCCGGCGACGGCAATGGCATTCGTTGCCGCATCGACGTAGCCCTTTGTCGCCGCGTGCATCGCCGCCGTCGGGTCGCCCGCGAGCGAGAGATCGCCCGACAGCGCGCCGCCGGCCAGCGCGAGAGCATTGGCGGCGACATGGTTGGTGACCCATGCCATGCTCGCGGCATCCCGGCCGTCGACGGGGGGTTCAAGGCCGCGTACAGAGACGGCGTCGGCGCTGTCGCGCCACTGCCCTATCAGCAGGCCCGCGCCCGTGAACCCGCCGGAGAGCCTTACGTTGTCGAGCAGGACGCATGCGGCGTTGGAGAGCGTGCCGCCGATGTCAAGGTCGGCGAGCGAGGCGTCGTCAACGGCGATGACATCTCCCTGGATGAACGTCTGCTCGGGGCCGCTGCCCCTGATGAGTATGTCAGGGTTGCCGATGACGAGCCCGCCAGGCTGCGCGTAGACGCCGGGAAGAAGCTGGACAACCGCATGGCCGCCGTTGCTGCCCGCGGCGCTGTACGCCGCGCCGGGCGTGGCAAACGGGTTCGAGAGGCTGCCGTCCCCGTCATCGCTGCCATCCGGCGCCACATGGTAGATGCCCGCGTGCGCGCCTGCCGCAAGGCACAGCGCGGTGATCGTGACAACCGTTCTGACGTTCATCTGGTCCTCCTGCTCTGTTGCTCATTCGTGGGAGACGCGCAATGCGCCACGGCGGCGCGCCGCGCGAGTTCGAGCGCTTGATTAAATGATTATACGCTCAGTTCCGCGCGGTGTACATCCAAATAGTTGATATTTTCCGCGTTTGGGGTGTATATTTCCGGCCGTTCGAGTGTATATTTCCCCGGATGGAGTTGATGGCCCCGGCCGGCAGAACCGGCAGACGTCCCCCGCAGTCATGGCGGAATGCGTGCGGAGAAGGGGTGGAGGCTGCATGAACGCAGCCTGCGGATGGCGTGGAAGAAGGCCCAGGCACGCGTGGAACGCGGGAGAGCCGGGCAGCGGGACCGGGCGGCAGGTCAGGCCTTCGGCTTGCCCGCCGAGCCGCGGAAGAGGGTCTCCTGCTTGACGATGCCTTCCCTGATTGCATAGGCGGTCAGTTGCGACGCTGACTCGAGGCCGAGCTTTCTCATGATGCTTGCGCGATGCGAGCTGACCGTGCCGACGTCAATGCCGAGGCGGGTCGCGACATCATGGCGCGTGTGGCCTTCGCCAAGCAGCTTGAGCACCTGGCGCTCCTTGGCGGTGAGGACCTCGGGCGCCTGCTGCTCCCTGACCGAGTTGAGGTATCCCTGCACGATAAGGTGGCCAAGGGAGGTGGAGACGTAGGTCCGGTCTCTGAGGGCAAGGTCGGCAGCCTTGGTCACCTCGGCCATCTCGTCGCTCTTGAGGAGATAGGCGGACGCGCCCGAGAGGAACGCCTGCTGGACGTATCGCGGGTCGTCGTGCGCAGAGAGGACGATGACGCGCGCATGTGAGACGTTGCGCAACTGTTTGATGATCTCGGTGCCGAGCACGTCGGGCAGTTGCACGTCGATGACGGCGATATCCGGCTGCTCCTCCCTGGCGATGCGGAGCGCGTCTCTGCCGTTTGTCGTCTCGAAGATCTGGGCGCCGGGGTCCTGTTCGATGAAAAGAGCGCGCAGCCCTTTCAGAACCACTTCATGATCGTCCGCAAGCAACACCTTCATGATGTTCCACCGCTCAGAGTTCAACGGTAAAGAGCGCGCCGCCGCCCGGAGCGTTCATGCACTCGACGCTGCCGTCCATCATCGTCACGAGCCGTTTGACGATGTAAAGGCCGAGGCCCGTGCTCTTCTCCTCGCCTGAAGGCGCGGCGCTCAGCCGCTTGTATGGATGGTAGAGCTTTTGAAGATCGTCGCCCGAGAAGCCCGGCCCTTCGTCGCGCACGGTAACGCGCGTCTTGCCTCCGCTGGCGTCGATGGCGACGGCAATGGCGCCGCCTATGCGCGTGAACTTGACGGCGTTCGACACCAGGTTCTCGATCACCTGGCGCAGCGCCGCCGGGTCCTGCCTCACCATGCAGACGTCCGGCGCCTGCAGCGAGATGGTGATGGACTTTCTCGATGCGGCGGCTTCGTGAGCGCTTACGATGCTTCGCACCAGTTTCGTCAGGTCCGCCGGCGCGCCGTACAGGGCGATCGCATCGGCCGATCTGCCCGCGCCGCCGAGGAGCGCGCCAAGGATGGTCAGGGCGCCATCGGCCGTGTCGCGGATGGTGGCGAGCCGCTCTTCCGCATCGGCAGGCGGGCAGCCGGCGGCTGAGGCGGCGAGATGGCGAATGCAGACGAGCGGATTATTCAGGTCGTGCGCGGCGATATCCATGAGCTTGAGGTTTTTCTCGATGAGGAGGTTCTTCTCCCCGATTGCGGTCTCGAGCCCGGCATTAAGGCGCGAGAGCTCGGCTGCATGGGCGCGATGGCCGTCGGCCTCGCGCCGCGCGGCATCCAGCTCGTAGCGGACGCGGAGCGTTCTCATGTGCGCCTCAGCCTGCTCGGCGCGGATCGTGTCGGCAAGCTCGTGCGCCCGGCGCAGGTGCGCGAGACCGCTCTTGTAGTCCCCTGCCGCCTCGCACAACTGGGCAAGGCCGCGATGCGCGCGTTCGAGAAGCGGCTGCGAATCCAGCGCCTGAGCCGCCTCGAACGCCTCATCGAGGCGCCCGCGCGCGTCGTCAAGCCTGCCGGACAGCATCTCTGCGCGCGCCATGCCCAGCAGGGACTCGACGCGGCCAAGCCGGTCGCCCGTCGCCGCGGCGGAATCGAGCGCGGTGCGGTAGTGGGCGATGGCGACGTCGTGGGCGCCCAGGCCGGTGTGGATGTCGCCGATGTCGTTGTGCGCGGCGCCGACGGTCTCGGTGCTGCCGCATCGAGCCATAAGGCGGACGCTCTCCTCCAGATGCCGCAGCGCCATCCGGTTGTCGCCGAGCGTGCGGCAGGTGGCGCCCATGTTTTTCAGCGCGGTGGCCGCGCCGCGGTGGTCGTCAATGTCGAGAAGGATGGCATGTGCGGCGCGGAAATGTTCGAGAGCCTCGGCATGGCTGCCATTTTTCTCGGCGACCATGCCCAGGGTATTGAGCGCGCGTGCCTCGCCCGCCTTGTCGTGCATGCCGCGGTAGGCGTCAAGGACGCCCATCAGCACGTCCGTGGCCATGCTGTACTCGCCCAGGTACTGGTAGACGGTGGCGATGTTGTTCTGCGCCTTGGTCTGCGAGTGAAGATCGCCAAGACGCCCGGCGACCGATTGACACTCGTCCAGCGCGGCGAGCGCGGCGCGGAAGTCGCCCGTTTTGATATGGAGCAGGCCGAGATTGTTGAGCACGGCCACCATGCCCTCGGCGTCATTGATCTCCTGCTTCGCCGCGAGAGCCCTGCGATAGCATCCCTCGGCGGACGCATGCTCGCCGGACCGCTGGTGGAGGAGGCCGATGTTGCCCTCGATGGTCGATGCCGACGCACTGTCTCCGATGGCCTCGTACAGCGCCGCCGCCTCACGCCAGCGGGCGAGCGCTTCGTCATCGTTGTTCCGCCGGTATGCAACGGCGCCGATGCCGCGCAGGGCGTCGGCCTGTGCGGCGGTGTCGCCCGCCTCGCGCGCAAGCGAGAGGGAGCGCGAGTGGCACAGCAGCGCGTCATCGAGCTCATTGCGCTGCCGGTGGATCGAGCCCAGGATTGCGCTGGCGTCCATAAGCAGCTTCTTCTCGCCGGCGTCCTCGGCCGCATGCAGCGCGCCCACGGCCCGTTGATGGGCTTCCGTGAGCTGGCCGAGCTTGAGCAGGAGCTCCGCGGCCAGGCAGGCTGAGGCGGAAAGGGCGGCTGCGTCCCCTCGTTCCTGCGCAGCAGCGACGGCGCGCTCGGCAGTGGCCAGCGCCTGTCGCGCATCAGTGCGCGCCAATTCTCGTGCGTGAGCGCTCAATGTCAAGGCTGTAGCGCCAGTGGTGAGGCCGGAGACTGCCGGTGTGAAGTGCGCCACACCGGCCCGTGCCCGCGGCAGGGTGTCGAATGTTACGGTTCACGGCGCCTCCCGGCCGCGGGCCCGGACAAACCTGTCCCGCAATCGCCAAAGTATATCAAAGCGCCAGCGTTTTGTCCATGCATGCCGCGGCCTGCAACACGTTCATCGCCAGCATGTTGGCAACGCACCGGCTCGCCCTATCGCCGCCCTGCGTCGCCGGCGGCCTCCGGCGTCGCGCCCGTCTATACACTTTTTCAGCCAGAAATATACACTCGAAAGCCGGAAAATATACATTTTGTATATTGATGCCCGCGTGCGAAGTAGATAAGATTGTTGCATACGACGGGGAACCCTCTCCGGCCGCCGAGGAAAAGTGAAAGGCAAGAGAAGTGTTGGTCCTTCCAGTCGGAAATAGGGAGCGGGCACTCTGGGTGTAGAATCCCCTTGTGTCTGGCGCAACTCTGGTGATCCCGCTCCCTGTTCCTCTCCCGCTTGTGTGTCCTCGCCCCTTTATGGTACAATGAGTGTTAATATCCTGAAATCAGGATGTTTCACTCAGTACCGATAACACACGGGGACATGCCATGCCACGAAGGTTTCTCACCGGAAGCATCTCCATTGCAGTCATGGTGGCGACCATGGCCGCGTCACGCGAAGCCGATGGCGGCACGCACGTGCGCGTGTTGCTCATGGCCGGGCAGTCGAACATGGGCGGCACAGGCAACTCTGGCGACCTCTTTCCCGGCATGGCGAACCAGACGAACGTGTGGTTTGACAATGCCGTGCCTGGCGGGAGCGCGACAACGAACTGGACGGCGCTCGGCTCGGGCGGCGGGTTCGGCCCTGAAGTCGGCTGCGGCTTCGTCGTTGCCAATGCGCTGCCGGACGAGCAGATTGCGGTCGTGAAGGACAGCGCGGCTGCCACGGGCATCGATTTCTGGCGCAAACCGGGCGAGGCCGGCTTCATCTCGCTCACCAGCCGCATCGACATCGCGCGCCAGCGGCTCGAAGCGCAGAAACTCGCCGGCGAGATCGACAGCTATCGCTATGCAGGCTTCTTCTGGATGCAGGGCGAGAACGAAGCGAATGCCGGCGTGCCCAGCCCCGGCCTCGGCTACTTCACCGCCTTGACCGACCTGGTGAACCAGGTGCGGATCGCGACCGGCGTGCCAGACCTTCCCGCGGTGATCGGCCAGACCAGCTCGAACATCATCATCAACAACGTGCGCGACCTGAACAACGTCCGCAGCAATCAGGCCGCATTCGTCAGCCATGATCCCCATGCGGCACTCGTGAACATAGATGACGTCGGCATGCAGGACAGCCTCCATCTGAATTCGCCCGGCTCGCTCTCCCTCGGCATCCGCATGGGCACGGCGCACCTCCTCTTCACCGAGCCGAATCCGTGCGTCAACATCGATCAGACGACGGATCAGAGCGACCCGACGGACGACCGCGTCGTGCGCTTCACCGCCGCATTCTCCAAGCCGGTGACGGATTTCGATGCGGAAGATGTGATCCTCGAGGGGTCGGCGGGGGCGAGCACGGCACTCGTCTGGCGCACATCGGCCTACAACGGGTCCAATGAAACCTACACCATCGCCGTTGCAGGCATGACAAACAACGGCAGCGTCATCGCGCGGATGGCGCCGGGCGTCGTCGCCAGCGGCTCGCACAGCAATTTCCCCTCCGTGAGCGAGGACAATACCGTATGGTTCGGCATCGAGCCGTCTGTCACCAACCTGCTCGCCCAGGACGACTGCAACCGGCCCAACCAGTCCCTGAACCGGTCGCGCGCCGGCTTTGGCTGGCGCAACTACGGCTGGGACGTGCAGAACGGGCGGAAAGACGGCTACGTGATAACCAATGCCGCACCGCTTGCGTACAGCAACCTGATGGTGAACGCGCCGTACGCCAGCGGCGGCGACACGTACGTGAGCGCCGGGCGCGAAGTGGATTTCTGGACGGCGCTGAAGCCGTACCACGCCCCGGGCGACAATGCCAACATCGGCCGGCCAAACGACGAGTTCTGGCTCAGTTACCTCGTACGCCGGGACCAGAACCAGCAGAGCAGATTCACCCTCTGCCGTGGCGGAACAACCTGGGCCGGCTCCCCGGAAGTCGTCAGCATCCAACAGAATGGCGGCAACTGGGTGCTCTCGCTGATGGGCGACGCCAACTACCTGGTTGACACCGGCGTTCCCGCAACACTTGGCCGGACATTCCTGATGGTGCTGCGCCTGCGCTTTGCGGGCACCTCGCCAAGCAACATCGTCGACCTGTATGTGGACCCCGCCCAGCTCGGTGCTGAACCGCCCGCCTCACCCACCGTCTCCGTCAGCATCGTGACAAACCTGTTCAGATTCAGCCGCATGCATTGGTATCCAGGCTCCCAGCCGAACCACGGCTCGCTCGATGAGGTCCGCCTTGGCGCCACCTATGCCTCCGTCACGCCCGTCTGGCCGACGAACACGATGCCCGTGATCGTCACGACCAGCCTTGCGCCGGCCTCTCTCGGCGATCTCTATGGCGCCGTGCTGAAAGCGTCCGGCGGCGACCCGCGCCAGGCCTGGAGCATCAGCAGCGGCTCGCTGCCCGACGGCTTCGAGTTCAGCTCGATCGGCACGATCAGCGGCCTGGCTGCCGCGCCCGGCACGAACACGTTCACCGTCGAGATGACGGACGGCGCGGCACAGACGGCGTCGCAGCAGCTCACGCTCGTCGTCGTGCCCGAGCCGATGGTGATGGGAATTGCCCTGGTCGCCGCCGCGGGCGCCTGGCGGCGAAAGTGAGCGTCGCAGTCCCCTGCGGCGACAAGCTGAATGTGGGAGTCGCAGTCCCCTGCGGCGACAAATTGGTCACCGCGTTGTTCTGCGTCTGAACAACCACGCCATCGCCAGCCACGCTGCCGCCGCGCCAAGCGGCTCGGGCACGATCTCACCCGAGTACGCCACCGCCCAGCTCACGGGCGGACGGGACACATTGGCGCCCGACACCTCGATGCGATAGGAGCCGGCGGCGGGATTGGTGATGATCACGCCCTCGACCGTGTTCATGTGGTCGCCCGTCGAGGCGGCGCCGTACGCATGAATCCACATGTCCCCTTTCGACACCGCGCTCCATGCGCCGGCGCCGAGCCGTTCCCATGTGCGGGGCGAGGTGCTGAGATAGTCGCGCGGGAAGACGACATTTGTCGTCAGCATCATCGTGCCCACGTAGAAGTTGCTCGTCGTGATCGTGATGTCCGCCGGCGTGGTCCAGTACCAGAAGTGGCCGCCCGCGGAGAGTGTGTTGGTGAAGGCGAGGAGGACGGAGCCGGGCGGGCCGCCCGTGTCGTCCCCCTGCCAGACGAAGACGCCGAACTGGCCGCCGACGCCGCTGATGTCGTAGACGAAATGCTGCAGGCGGCTGAGCTTGAATGGAAGCTGCGGCGCGGTGAACTGCTCGGCTTCGCTGAGCGTCGAGGCGGTGTTGTAGTAGTACGCGAAGGAATTGACGTTGGTATAGTAGAACAACGTCGCCAGCGGATTCATCGCCAGCGGATAGTTCGTCGCTCCCGCGGGGTCGATGACCAGCAGGTCAAGGTCGTTCACCAGCCCACCGCCGTACAACTGGGAGAACGTGTTCGTGTCGAACGTCCATGGCGAGCCCGGATAATCCGTCCACACCAGGTTGAACTTGGCGGGCAGGGCAGACCCGTAGATCGCGACGTTCGTCGCGGCCTTCCCGGGGCCGGCCGCCGTGCCGTACCAGTGGTCCATGCGGCGGACACCGGCATCGTACAGCCCGCCCTCAAGATTGATCCGCCCCCATCCCTCGACGTTGTTCGGCACGGGCGGCACTTCGAGATACGCGGGCGGGTACTGGCCGGGCGTCATGTCGGTGGCGCCGTTGATGAGCATGGCTTTGACAAGCGCGGCCGGCGCATTGCCGATGCCGTGCACGACGCGCAGGTACTCGCGCACCAACGCCGCCGCGCCCGAGCCAAGCGGGCATGACATGCTGGTGCCCGCGCTCCACACGTAATTCGTCTCGCCGGCGAGCAGGCCCGTGTTTCCCCAGAGAATTTCAGTGCTCATCGGGATGGCGTGCGTGCGCGCGGAGGCGATGACCACGCCCGGCGCGACGACGTCGGGCTTGAGCCTGCTGTCCGTACACGGCCCGCGGCTCGAGAACGCGGCCATGCCGTCCTTGTCATCGCAGCGGTTGCTGCCGAGGATGGGCGGCACGGGCCATGAGTTGCTGCTGCCCGGCGTGTTGTAGAAAATGCCTTCAGACGCGCGCAGCGATTCCGACGCGCCAATGGTAAGACAGTTCTTCGCCGAGCCGGGCGCGCCGACGGAGCCGAGATCGATCACGCCGTTGGTGGGACTCCAGTCAACGCCGCTGTTGCCCGACGAGAAGCAGAAGAGCATGTCGGGGTGCGTGTAGCTGAAGTAGTCAACCTGCCGGGCAGTGTCATTGTACCGTCCGTTGATTGACGAGCCCCAACTGTTCTGATGGATGCGCGCGCCGTTGGTGTAGGCGCGGTACGCCACCGTGTACATGTTCGGAAGGATGAAGATGCTGTTGGGAAACCCGTTGCTGCCGGCGGCCTGGAACACGAGTGACGCCTTGGGCGCGATGCCGGCGAAGCAGTTGGTCGGGAAGCTGTTCGACACCGGGTCCGCGCCCGAGAGCGCGCCATTCCCGAGCACGCTCCCCGCCACATGCGTCCCGTGGCCGCTCTGATGGTCCTGCGCGCCGT
>JAAYZF010000200.1 GCA_012514975.1 bacterium | reverse complement strand
CGCCTTCAGCGGCGGCGTGCGGCGCGGGAGGCGCGACGGGCGTCTCCGCGGCGGGCTGCTCGACGAGGAGGGAGTCCTGCTCGGGCTGTGGCTCGACGGGAGCGGGTGTTTTGCGCGGTCTGCCGCGTTTTTTCGGCGCGGCGGGTTGGGCGCCGGGGTCGGTTTCCTTTTCAGATGTGCGTTGTGCCACGGTGACACCTCTATGGGTTGTTACTGCCCGCGCTGAAGCGCGGAGCCATCCTTTGCAGCGTCTGCCTGAGGGCGGTCGAGAACTCCTCGATGGAGCCGTCGTTTCTGACGACGGCGTGAGCCCTGCGGCAGCGTTCTTCTTCATTCAACTGGCGCGCCATGCGGGCGCGCGCCTCCTCTTCCGACCATCCCCGCGCGGCGCCGAGGCGCCTGACGCGTTCATCAGGGGACGCCGCGATGGCGATGACGCGGTCCACGTCCGTGTCCATCCCGCTCTCGAAGAGGAGTGGGACGACGAGGACGGCGAGGGGGACGCCGTTACGCCGCTGTTCGGCGGCCCATGCATTCGCGCGGTCTCTGACGCGCGGATGGACGAGCCCTTCGAGGAACGCGAGGGCATCGGGGTCGTCGAACACCCGCGCCGCGACCGCCCTGCGGTCGATGCCGCCGTTCCGGTCGAGCGGCTCGATGCCATAGCGGCCGGCGAAATACCCGGCGAGGCTCGCGCGGACCCGGGCGTCCTGTTCGAGCACTTCGTGCGCCCAGCGGTCCGCATCGGCGGTCGGAACGCCCCACTGCCGGCAGAGGGCCTCGGCGGTCGACTTGCCGGCGCCCACGCCGCCGGTGAGCCCTACGATGGTTGTGCGGGGCGGAGTCAACGACACGGGTCAGAACAGAGTCATTTGCGGTTCCTGGGGAGCCGCATCCTGCGTCCCGGACGCGTGAAAGCCGAGGCAGCGCTTCAGCTCATCGAGCCGCGGGGCATCGGGGTCGCGAACCGCCAGGTCGTCAAGGGATTCGCTGACGGGGACGGCGCGGTTGATGCGCAACAGCTCGCGCATGCCGAAGGCGGTGTCGCGCGCGCTGCCGAGCAGGTCGCGCTGCCGCGGTTTGAGTTCATCGAGGTGCTCGAAGACGGATTCGAGCGTGCCATACCGCGTGAGGAGGTCCACAGCGGTCTTTGGCCCGATGCCCTGCACACCGGGCACGTTGTCCGACGCGTCGCCGACAAGCGTCAGGTAATCCACGATCTGCGCGGGTGCGACGCCGAATTTCCGCACGACGCCCGAGGCGTCGATCACTTCATGCTCACCCAGCCCGGCGCGAAGGATGCCGACATGGTCGTCCACGAGCTGGCACAGGTCCTTGTCGCTGGTGGCGATAAGGGAGTTCACCTCCGCGGCGGCGGCACGGACGGCAAGCGTTGCGATGACGTCATCGGCCTCATAGCCTGGGTACGCGAGGCAGGCGACGCGCGACGCGCCAAGATACTCCTTGATCCACGGTATCTGGCTGGCCATGTCGGCCGGCATGGGAGGCCGTTGGATCTTGTAGGTGGCGAGCCGCTCATGCCTGAACGTTGGTTCGGGCGTATCGAAGACGGCAGCCAGGTAGTCGGGCATTGCCGCCCCGATCATCCGCTGGAGCATGCGGACGAAGCCAAAGACCGCGTTCGTCGGCACGCCTGCGGGACTGGTCATCGGGGGGATGGCATGGAACGCGCGGTACGCGTAGGCCATCCCGTCGACTAGGAGAAGCGTCTTGCTCACTTGGACGCAGTACTCTTGCGATGCAGCTGCCCGTTCGGGTCGATCAGCTTGGCGTTGATGAAGATGAGCAGGTTCGACTTCTTGGCCACCTCGCTTTCGCTGCGCCAGTAGCGGCCGATGAGCGGCAGGTCGCCAAGGATCGGCGTCTTGTCCTGGGTGCGCACGAGCTCGTCCTTCATGAGTCCGCCCATGACGAGGGTGTCGCCGTCGTTGATCGTCACGGTTGTTTTCACGCTCTGGACGAAGAACTGCGGAAGCGAATAGTCGGTGTTGCGCGCCGCGACGAATTTGCGGAACGAGGCGAGCGCGGAGACTTCGGGCTGCACATCGAGCTCGACGGTCCGCTCGTCAGTCTGGACGGAGGGAGTGACGATGAGGCGGGTGCCGTACTCGCGTTCATCCCATTCCTTGGGCGTGACGGCGTAGTCATAGATCACGCTGTAGGCGTCGCCGACGTCGATGTCCTGGTCTTCTGCTTCCTCGATCGTCTTGTTGTACCGGAGGCGTTCGACGTCCTTGATCTCGGCGCGCTGGCCGTTGACGACGGTGACTTTCGGGGCGAAAATGGTGTGAACGCCCTCGGCGTTGTCGAGCGCATAGATGACCGAGCGGTATTCCGCCGGGCCAAGCACGCCGGTGATGTCGAAGATTTTGCCGAGTCCGTCATTGACCGTCTTGTTCTGCATGTCCGTGCGGCGGATATCCTGGCGGATGGCGTCGAGGCTGGCGACGCTGGGGAGGAACGTGTTCTCGTAGTAGCCGGTATACTGTGTATACAGGCGGTTGATCTCATGCAGGTAGATCTGGCTCTTGGGCCCCACGGCGGCGATCTCGGGTTGTGCGAACTCGAAGAAATTGCGGTATGTCGTATAGTAGCCGTTGAGCACCTGGTTCTGTTCGCCGACGGTCGCCTTGCCCTGCTCTGCCGCCGAGTACTTGCTCTCGATGTCGTAGACGTCGTCATCAAGGAAGCCGGGCTGGTTCGGGCGGAGGAACTTGTTCTGCTGGTAGGTCGCGTAGTCGTTGATGCCGGCGATGCCCGCGTTGCCCTCGTAGACGGAGAGGAGCGGATCATACGCATCTTCGTTCATGAAAGAGCGGATGTAGCGGAGGCCGGACGTCACCTCGCGCTGCCTGTTCGGCGCTTCGATGTAATAGCGGTCGCCGTACTTGTCGGAGTTGCCCCAGCGGTAGTTCTTGGTGAGGAAATGGCGGAAGACGAGCTCGCTCATGTCATCATTGCGAATGGTGACGAAGCGCGCCTCGATCTGGACCTGCGGGGGTGTCTTGTCGAATTTGAGGAGGAACTCCTCGATCGTGCGGAGGTGTTTATCCGTATTGCGGACGATGAGCTGGTTGCGGCGCGTATCGTAGGTGACCGTTGCGCCCGGCACTTCAGGGATGCCCATTTTCTTGAACAGGGCCTTGATCTTGTCGGTGGGCGTGGGGCTCTTTGCGTCCACCTCGAGCTCGATCGAGTCGAGGCTGCGGGAGAGCTGGAACACCTTGGTGCGGAGTGCCGCGCTGCCTTTGCCGCTGACGACGACGGCATTGGGGTCGACGCGGTACGTCAGCCCCTTGGTCTTGCAGATATACCTGACCACTTCGATGAACGGGACGGTGGTGAGGTGGAGGGTGATCTTGTCCTTCTTACCGTCTTCGAGCTCCTTGATCGCCTGGGGGTCGACGACGATCGAGACCTTGGGGTCGGTGTTCTGGTAGAGGTAGTCGAACACATCGGCGAGCGGGGCTTCGGAGAACTTGATGCTCGGGATGACCTGCTGGATGTTCTGGTCGATGATGCGCGTGCCCTCGGCTGCCTCATCGCCTGCGCCGACCTGTTGATCGATCTCCTCCTGCGAGCGCGGCTTGAGGAGCCATGCCTTCTCGATGTCCTGGAGGCGCTCCCTGCGCACGATGTCGAAGTCATCGAGCGTGATCTTCATCATGGCTTCCTGGCACTCCTTGATGAAGCGGCGCGCGGTGATGTTGTACGGGTCGCGCTGGACGACGTTGCGGAAACTCTCGAGCGCCTTCTTGTACTCGCCCTGGCGGAAGAGCTCGCGGCCCTCGACCATGAGCACATTGACCTCGATCTGCGTCTTGCTGTCTTCTCTCTGGGGGGTCGCGCTGTAGGCGAAGGCCTTCTTCAGTTGCGACCAGAAGCCTTCGGGCTCGCCGAGCTCCCTTGGAATCTCCTCGAGGCCCTCCTTCGAGGTCTGCTGTTCATTCTGGCTGTAGTTGCCCTTGACGCGGTCCCAGAAGGAAGAGGGCTTGGTGGCCTTGGGCTCTGAAGGCTCCGTGCCTTTGACCAGTTCCTGCTCTTTCTGCTCAAGGGACTGGGGCTGCCCGGCCTCGTCAGCAGCCACGGCGGCCGACGCACACAGGAGAACGGCGAACGCCGCCGGCAGGACACGGAGAAACACAGTGTTCATAAAACCTCCACTCGATCTTAGAGACGTTGTGACATCGCTGGGTTGCATGGTCTATGATTCCAGGGAAAGGGGAGCAGGGCGCCCCGTGACAATCACTCAGTTGCTTCAGGTTCGGACACCGGGAAGAGGCTGTCGCCGGCGGGCTCGGCGGGCGTCGCGGGCTCGGCGGGCGTCGCGGGTTCGGCGGGCTCCATGGGCTCAGCCGGCGCCGCGGACTCATCGGCCGGAACAGCGGCGCCGTCAAGTACTGCCTCGGTCCCCTCGGGTTCCGCGCTTTCGGCCGCCGTGGCGGCGAGTTTGGCCTGGCGGTCGCGCACGTCTTTGTAGCTCTCGCCGGTCGGCGTGATGATGCGCGTCGTGACGAAGATCAGGAGGTTCCTCTTTTCCTGGTAGCTGCCCTCGGAGCGGAAGAACCGGCCGACGAGGGGCAGGTCGCCGAAGAAGGGAACCTTGTCGCTGTACTGCCTGAGAGCCTCAGTCACCATGCCGCCGAGGATGATGGTTTCACCATCGTTGACGACGACCTGGGTCTTGACTTCCTGGAACTTGAACTTGGGGACATCGAGCGAGAGGGCCGGGATAGGCGTCGTGCCGGTGTCGCTGCCCGTGTAGACGATCACGGTGTGCGGCTCGGTCTCGCGGCTCACCTTGGTCGTCAGCTCCATGCTGACTGAGCGGCCGTCGGAGCCGATGGTCGGGGTGACGACAAGCTCGATGCCGATGTCCTCCTTGAGCGTGCTTTCCACCGTGGCATAGCCGGGGTACGAAGCAGCGATGCCCGAGATGGTGCCGCCAATGCCGAGGAGGCTGACGTTGCCTGACGCATAGATGATCGCCGGTTTGTAGACGGTGTATTCCTCTGGATAGAGGACTTCCGTAATCTGGCGTATGCTGACGCGCTGCTGGCCGCTGACGGTGGTGACCGAGGGGGCGGAGAGGATGTCTGCGTTGGTCTTGTTGCTGAGGGCGTGCCACACGATCCCCACTTCAGGATCGGTAAGGGCGCTGGTGAAGAAGCCGAGTATCTGGTCGGTAATCTGGTTGTTCCCCTTGCGGACGCCGACCATTCTCAGGGCCGAGTTGAGGCGGTCGGCGTAGCGGCTGTTGCGCTCGCCCGTCGAGTACTTGCGGAGGGCGCCCGTAAGGTCAACGGGGTTGATGAGCGCGCCACTGGTGACCTCGCCTTGCGAGCTCGTCTCGGTGCCGACGGCCCACGGGCTCCTGAGGGCCATGCCGAGGGACCATTCCTCGAGGTCCGAGTCGCTTATCTGGACGAACCGCGTTTGAATCTGGACTTCGAGGCGTTCCTTGCCTTCCTCGATGTTGCGGACAATCGCGTCGATGTCCTCGAGATTTTTGGGCGTGTTGCGCGCGACGAGCGTGCCGCTTGAAGGCTCGAGGTAGACCGAGCTGCCCTCCTGCTGCGGGACGGATTCCTTGATGATGCGGACGATCTCGGGATCAACGGTCTGCGTGGCGAACGCGGTTGCCTGGGCGCCTGTGTCTTCGGCAAAGAGGTCGAACGTGTCCGCGGCGCCGGGTTTGGTCTCCTCGGCGCGCTCGGCAGCGGTGCTCATGCCTTCAGGCGAGATCGTCCAGAACCGCGTTTCCATGTCGCCTTCGCCCTTGCTGATGATGATGGCGTACTCGTCGATGGTATAGGTGAGGCCCTCGCGTTCGCAGATGTAGGCGATGATGTCAAGAGCAGTGTTCCTGGCAAGGACGAATCCGATCGGCCCGACGTCTGCCTCGCCGATGCTGAGGACGATGTTGACGCCGCTCTGCTCCGAGACGTAGCTGACGATGTCCTCGATGCGCGCATCGCTGAAGGAGACCTGTTCGAGGACGGTGGCGGCTTTGCGGATGATCTCGGCGCGGCGCTGGGCGGCCGGGGTTTCGCCGCGTTCCTGCGGGCCGGCGGTGACGGTGACCGACTCGTCGGGGTACTGGAAGAAGGCGCGGATCATTTCCTCGATGATCCTGCGGCGTTCGATGCGGCGGTCATCGGCGATGATGCGGCCCTGCTTGTCAATGAGGTCCTTGAGGAGGCGGCGGGGGCGGGGGTTTTCAGTCTCGATGCTGATGGCGAGTTTATAGGCGGCTTTTGCCTCCTCGTAGCGGCTCTGGACTTCGAGGTCGCGCGCCTGTTTGATGAGCAGGGCGACCTGTTCGTCGCTCGACATGTCACTGCTGATGATCTTGCCGATATTCTTCGACACGCTTGCTTCGAGGAGCTCGCGCGCCCGCTGGATGCCCTTGAGCGCTTCCTCGCCTTTCGGCTTGTGTTCGAGGGCGGTGCGGTACCAGGTGATGGCAGCCTCGTAATCCTTGACCTCCATGCGTGCCTGGGCATAGCCTGCGTAGACGTCGTAGAGGATGTCATTGACCCTGGCGAGCAGGTGTTGCGCGGTAAGGTTGTTCGGATCGAGCTTTACGGCTTCGGTCGCGGCGACGTGGCATTTCTTGTACTCACCCGTGTCGTAGAGCTTGACCGCCTCGGCCGTGTACTCCTCGGACTGCGCGCGCTGCTCTTCCTTCTGGAGCGCGATTTCCTGGGCGAGCTGGGGCGAAAGCAGCTTCGCTTTCTGCTGCAATGCCGCGTCTATATCCTGCTGCGCGATGCCTGCCTGGGCAAGCACGGCAAAAGACAGCACGGTGCGAACAAGTACCGTGAAGAGCGGGTGTTTCTTCATGAGCGTATGACTCCTCAGACCGTTAAGATAGTGTGGATGAGTCCTTCCGTTCCGAACTCAATTGCCCGAACTCAGTCCCCCGGGGCGGCGGTGTAGCTGCGCTTGTACTCACCTTCGCCAACGGTGAACTGGACTGCCGACTTGGATTCGTCGAACGCGGTGACGGTGGCCACCTCGTCCGCCTTCGTCTCCGCGATGGGGAGCGTGCTGCCTGCGCGCACCACGATGGTGGTCGTGGTGTTGTTGAGCGGCACGATCTGCGCCTCGACGTAGCTCTCGTAGTTCGTGACATCCCGTTCGAGCACGAAGGATTCGCCCGTGCGCAGGTCTTTCATGGCCACCTCGCTGCGGTCCACTTCGTTGCTTCTTCTGATCGAGGCCTTCCATTCCATGACTTTCTTCTCAGTGAAGGCGCCGACCTGGTAGGCGGGGACGGCGCCATCCTTGATCTCGTCCCCTTCCTTGAGGAACTGGCCTTTGCCACGGTAGTTGAAGGAGAGTGTCTGGCCCATCTTGCTCTTGAAGAAGATCGGGCGGTAGGGGCGGTAGACCTTGGCGATGCGGTACTCGCCGAGGATGACGTTCGGGCTGGCGGGGTTGGTGGGATCGCTCTCGCGCTTGAACTCTTCCAGGTTGCTGAAACGGTCGCGGTCAGGGTCAGCGGCGCCATCGGCCTGGTCGGTCCAGGCGAGGCCGAATTTCTGCTCCCAGGTATTGGGCATGCCGTCCTTGTCCGTATCCTCGCTATAGGTGACGGTGGCGCCGCATTCGGGGCAGATGCTGGCGTAGAGCGGCTGGAGGGCCCGGCAGGCGGTGCAGTACTGGAGCCACGGATGCGAGAACACATTGCGGCTGAGCGCAGTGGCCGCCGGTTCCTTTGCCTCGGCGACCGCGGCCGAGTAGTCGGGCACGGCATTTGTCGCCGGGATGCGTGTGGCGATGGCGGTGGTGGCGAGATCCGAGGCGGTCTCCTTGCCAAGCAGCGCCGGAACGAGGAACAGGAGGGCGATGAGGACCGCCACACCCAGCACGATTTTTTCCCAATGTTGCAGAACACCCGTCATAGCATGTATGTCAGTAAGTGGAACGGCGATTAGTTGGTCTCTTGTCCCTTCTGTCCGGCTGGCGCGCGCAGTGTTACCAGGTCGACGACCGCGTCTATCGTGAGCTGCTCGACGATATCCGAAGGGTCTTTCACTGCGCCGCCGCTCTGCGTATCGAGCGACGTATTGAGCGAGCGCAGGCGGTAGAACTCAGGCAGGTTGCGCACGCCGGCGATGAACCGGTAGAGTTTTGCCGGGGAAGTGCGGAACTGGAAGCGGACGGGGACGGCATCGTAGACCGCCTCGGTTTTCCTCGTCGGGCTTGCGCCGGGCATGGCGGCGGGGCCTTCGCTGAACACGGCGTCGACGTCGGCGGAGAGCGTCATATCCTGCTCGCCGGCGATATTGCGCTCGATGAGCATCACTTCCTCGACCTTAAGATCGAGGAGCAGGCCGAGGACCTGTTTGATGGTGACGAACTGCTTGATGAGTCGCGGCATTTCCTTGGGGTCGGGCATGTTGGCCCCGAGGAACTGGTCGAACCCGATGCCGTCGGGTATGCGGATGTTACCCTTGCCGGCGGCGGCATCGCGGAAGGCGTCGAGCTGCTCTTTGAGCCGTTCCTTGAACTGGGTGGGCGAGAACTCGGGGAGCGCCTCGGCGGGCACGGCGCTGCGCATGAGGGACGCGTCCTTGGCGAGGAGCTGGAGGCGTTTCTTGTAGTCTTCGAGCAGTTCCTTGCCCGGCTCGCCGCCATAGCGTTTGGCAATCGCGTCGTACTGCTCCTGGGCTGAGGCGAGTTCGTCGGCCGAGGCGCGCTCGCTCCCGACGGCGCCGCGCCAGAGGACGATGAGGACGATGATGAGCACGAGGGCCACGCCGGCGGCGATGAGGAACCCGCGGTTTTTGTTCACGTCAAACGTCATATCCGGTCACCTGTTTCCTGAACTGCAGTTCGCGCGGCTTGTGCTCAGCGCCCAGGCCGCTTCGATCCCATGTATGTCTGTCTGATGTCGTCGATGTCAGCCACGCCATTCCTGTCCCAGTCGAGATCCACATCGAGTTCGAACAGGGTGTATTGTTTGTACGGTTTGAGTGCGCGCTCTTTAAATCCGGTGATGTTGGGAAGCTTGCCGATGGCTTCACGCAGCGCATTCTGCTGCTCGGTCCATGTGCCGCTCGTGCCGCCGCTGACGAAGATGCGCACGGGGCGGGAGAGGACGTTCTCGTCGGTGATCTGGGCGAACGACTGGTCGCCGGCCGTTTCGGCGCTCGTGCGCTCCTGTTCGTAGATTTCGCGGAAGGGCACGATGCGCGCGCCGCTGAGCCAGGAATTGGTGGGCAGGACTGAAGCGAGGTTCTGGATGCCGTCGGAATAGATGGCGCGTTCCCAGAGGATGGCGCGCAGGTGTTCGTCCTCGCCGAGCTGGGAGTCGATCTCCTTGGCGACGGCGGCGATCTGGGTGTGGTACCCCTGCGCGCGTTCGAGCGCGTCCGTGGCGGCCAGCGCGCGGCTGCCCACGGCGCCTTTGCGGACGAACCCGAGGGCGGCGAGGGCGGCGAACGTCGCGACGAGAAGGTAGAGCGCGGCAAGCAGCCACGGTTTCTTCGTATCGAACGAATGCTGCCACTGGACGTCCTTGGGCAGCAGGTTGAAGCGGTAGGGTGTGAGGCCCGCGAGCGTGACCGCGGCGCCCATGGCCTCGCCCGCGACGTTATCATACTTCGCGTCAGCGCCGGGGATGGCTGTCGACGGGGCAAAAGGCACGACCTCCGCCTTGAGTTTCTCGGCGAGGTAGGCCGTGACGCCCTTGACGGTGCTGTAGGCGCCGGTGACGTGGAATCTCTCGGGCTTCTCGCCGCCGAACTGCGAACGGTAGAAGGTGAGCGACCTGGTGATCTCCATGACGATGCGGCCCAGGGCGACCTGGACGTTTTTGGCCGCCGGGTCCGTCTCTGCCTCGCCTGCCGCGACATTGACGGAGGAGAAGAGCAGGGCGCGGGTCTCGGCTTCCGTCTTGCCAAGGACTTTCGAGAGGGAGGATATGAGCGAGACGCCGGTGACGGGTATGGTGCGCACCCAGAGGCGTGTGCCATCGATGATCACGAGGTTGCTGGCTGCCGCGCCGATACTGAGGATGGCGGTGGGGGCCTTGCACGACCCGCCCTGCGAGAGCAGGAGGAGGTTGCCAAGCGCCATGGCGCCGCAGTCGATCGCATCGGGCTCGATGCCGGCTTCGCCAAGCAGGTCGAGGATGGTGTCAATGATGTTCGATTTGACGGCCGCGAGGGAGATCTGGCTGTTGTCGCCCTCGGTGCCGACGGTCTGGTAATCCCATTCGAGTTCCTCGAGGGGGAACGGGAGCTGCTGCCGTGCCTCGGCGGGGAGCTGCTGATCGAGGGTGGCGGTGGCGAGCTTCAGCGAGCGAGTGAGCGCATGGGCGCTGGGGGCGGTAACGGCGATGGAAGCGTTGGCGAAGACCTTCTTCTCGCGCCAGCCCTGGAGGATGGCCCCCGTGGCGGAACGCCAGGCATCGTCATCGGCGTCCGTGGCGATGTTGGTGGGTTCGCAGAGAAACGTCTCGACGCGCGCAGCGCCTTTTTCCACGGCCAGCACCGCGCATTTTACAGCCTCGCGTCCAAGATCAATTCCGATGAAACGTTTTACTGCCACGGAGTCTTCCTTTGCTCAGATTACATACCGTGCTTGCTGCTGCCTGACGATCCTGACAAGCTTCACGGGCTTGCCCTGTCCCTATCATACGGCGAAAGCGGAACTATGATAACAAAAAGGCAGTGGAAAGTCAATACTTTGCGCTTGTGCTATGGCGCGCCCACTACCGCTTCCGTTCCTCCGGCGCCGTGGGGCGGGGGTGGAACGGCCGGGGGCGGCGCCGTTTCATGTTTCTGCAATGGTGGAGCGCGTCGCGCGAGCGTTGCGCGCAGCCGGGCAATCTCCATCCCGGCCTCGCTGCCGTCGGCATACCGGGCCGCGCGGTCGAGCGCCTCGTGCGCCCCGGCCGTATCGCCGAGCGCGGAAGCGCAGCGGGCGATGGCCATATGGATGCGGGGATCACGCGGCTGGTAGAGCTGGGCCTTTTCATAGCGTATCCGCGCGGCCGCCCATGCGCCCGTGTGTTCGGCCTGGGCGGCCCAATCGGCATAGAAGCGCGCGAGCCGTTCATCTTCGCCGGGATGCGTGGTGGCGAATCCGTCGAAGATGACAGCCGCTGCCTGATACTCCCCGTTTTGCTGCCGGAGGCCGGCAAGCAGCCAGCGCGTTTCCTCGATCAGCGGGTCGAGCGTGCTGGAGAGTGTTGCGTGGCGGATGGCCTCGGTGACGCTCCCCTGCTGCGCGGCGATGACGGCAAGGTGATACTGAGCCTGGGCGGCGACGGGCGAGTTGGTGTCGACGGCGCTGAAGGCGGCTGCGCCGCTGTTGGTCTGGCCGAGGCAGAGGCGTGCGAGGCCCAGGTTGAACCATATGGCGCTGTTATTCGTGATGATCTCCGCGGCGGACTCGAAGCAGGAGACAGCGTCGACGAACTGGGTGGCCATGGCGAACGCGACGCCCGCGTTGTAGAGGTACTCGGCATTGCGCGGTTCGAGCTGTCTGGCTGCGCAGAGCTGTTCAACGGCGCCGGTGATGTCCCCGTTTCGGCCGAGGGCCGTGCCATAGACGAAGCGGAACCGTGCATTGGACGGGGCGAGGGCAACCGCCTTTTCATAGAACGGCCTGCCTTCGTCAAAGAGGCCGAACCGCTCGTGGCAGGCGCCGATGTTGAACTGCGCCTCGGCGAGCAGCGGGTCTCGCTGCGCCGCCGTAGTGAAGGATTTGAGCGCGGCGGCGTAGTCGCCGCTCATGGCGGATTCGAGCCCTGCATCCATGAATGCCTCGGCCGCCAGTTCCGCGTCGGAAACGGCGATGGCATTCGTGGCCGCAAGGGCGCAGGCGCACCGGGCAGCCAGGGCGAAGGCGCATATGGCATGCAGTCTGGACTTCATGGTACAGTGTAGTACGGGGTGTTCCCCGCGCATAAGCCGGATTCTGTCATCCCGCGATGCGGGACGGACGGCCATTCCT
>JAAYZF010000199.1 GCA_012514975.1 bacterium | reverse complement strand
GCGCGCACGGCCACAAGAAACTGAAGATCAACGCCGACATCTTCCAGGAAATCCTGATCATCCAGAAGGGTACCGTCGATGTTGACTTGTACGGCATGAACCTCCAGCCGCTTGCCACCGTGACGCTGCACGCAGGCGATGCGATCCTTTTCGTCGACGGCGGCCATGGCGTGCGCATGAAGACCGAGGCACGCATTCTCGAGGTCAAACAGGGGCCGTATCCCGGCGACCGCCTGGCCAAGGTGTTTGTCGAGGATCCGGCGTCTTAGGATGACGCGCACACTGCTCAACCGTTCCACAGGAATCGACGATGCCACAGAACACCATACCCGTCAATGCGCCCCTTGTGCCCGATGAAGCGAAGACGTATGTCCTTGACTGCCTGGGCTCTGGCTGGATTTCCTCGGCCGGCAAGTACCTGGCGCAGTTCGAGCAGGAGTTCGCTGCGTACGTCAACCAGAAACATGCCATCGCCGTGTGCAACGGCACAGTGTCGCTGCACCTGATCCTTGCCGCGCTCGGCATCGGGCCGGGTGATGAAGTGATCGTGCCAGCGCAGACGATCATCTCATGTCTGGATGCCGTGCTCTACACCGGCGCCACGCCCGTGATCGTCGACGTCGAGCCGGACATCTATACGCTCGACCCGGCGCATCTGGAGAAGGCGCTGTCACCGCGCACGAAAGCGATCATGCCCGTCCACATCTTCGGCCATTCCGCGGACATGGACCCGATCAACGCCTTCGCCGGCGCACACGGGTTGTTCGTGGTCGAAGACGCGGCTGAGGCGCACGGCGCCCGGTACAAAAAGCGCATCTGCGGCTCGCTGGGCACGGCCGCGTCGTTCAGCTTCTACGCCAACAAACTCATCACCACCGGCGAAGGCGGCATGGTCGTCACCAACGACGATGCGCTTGCCGCCCGGATGCGCAGCATGAAGGACCTGTGCCACCTGCCCGGCCAGCGATTCCACCATGCGGAAGTGGGGTTCAACTACCGCATGACGAACATGCAGGCTGCGCTCGGCTGCGCGCAACTCCTGCACGCCGAAGAGTTCCTGAAGCGCAAGCAGCGCATGGGCAGACGCTACACTGAAGGCCTAGCCGGCCTGCGCGGCATCGTGACGCCGGTCGTGCGCGATTGGGCCGTGTCGTCCTACTGGATGTATGGCATACGCGTGACGCCCGAGGCGGGCATGACGCGGGACGAATTCCGCAGGCGGCTGCTCGAACGCGGCGTTGACACGCGCGACTTCTTCTGGTCGCTGTCCGAGCAGCCGCTGCTGGCGACGCACCCGTCGCGCACCTTGCCGTGCCCCGTGAGCGAACGGCTCGCACGCGAAGGCTGCTACCTGCCCTCCGGCCTGGCGCTGACCGGGGAGGAAATCGAGCGCGTGATGGATGCTGTGCGCGCTGTCATCGGATGACGAACGGCCCTGGCGATGTCTGACCGCGTTTCCATTCTCCGGCTCGTGCGCTCCTGCTTCACGGGAGCGTCAGCAAAACCTCATGCGGCATTTGCCGCAGCGATCATTGTTGTTGCCGCCGCAGCGTTGGCGCCTCTGCAGTCATGGATTCCTCCCGTGGACAGCTCGGCAAACCTGCTGGACGAGGCCGTCTGGTCGAAGGAGGTCGCAACCAATGGTACGCGCGTTCTGCGCATGGCGGCGACCGCGGTGGACGTATCCGGCGTTCGGCGGGCGCGGCTCAAAGCGATGCTCAGGGTCGAGCAAGGCGAGCCCACGCAGGCCCATCCAGACGAGTTCCTCACGGTCGATCTTTTCGCCGGCCCTGCGTACGACAAGGGCGAGCACGACATCAATCTCACATATCAGCAGCTCCGTACAACGCCGCGGATCGACCGCGAGTTTGATCTCCGGGACGCGCCGCCGGCAGTAGCGTTGCGCGTGTTCCACTACATGCCGATCGTCGTGTCTGCGCTCGACATGGAGTTGCTGCCGGTGCCAACGCTGATGCAGCAGGTGGCATCGCTGCAGCACAACTACCGGCGGCATGTCTGGTTCCTGATGGCCGGCGTAGTGGCTGTCTGGCTGTTCTTTCAGGTGACGGCAATGATCCATGCGGGCAGACACACGCGTGTCGCGATGCGTGTTCTCGCGGGCCTCTGCCTGGCAGGAGGGCTCGTCGCGCGCGGGTTGCCGCTTTCGGCCTTCTGCGGCGGCGACGCTGCCGCGGAACAGTGGGGCACTTTCACGCATGGCACCGATGCGTTCCTTATGAAGGCCAATGACGGTGAGGGATTCGCTGTCAAGCTCCAGCCGCACCAGTGGTATCTCGCAGAGTGGGAACAGCGTTTGTGCGGAGAGCCCCCGGCCAACAGCCTTTACTGGACGTTTGACCTGTTCGGTGAGGGATTCTACGTGGACAGCGCGGAGCATGAGACCGATGTGCCCTTCGCAGCAATGAGCCGCACTCCCGGCACACGGCCGTTTGTCTTCAACAGCGGCATCCTGACAAATGGACTCGTGCGCTTCCGCGGGCAGTGGGGGGACGGCGTTGAGATCAGCCGCTTCCGTCTGTGCTCACTGCCCAGCTTAGTCGCCTTGTGGCATAGAGGCTGGCTCGTGCTCATTCTGGCCGGCGTTGCGCTGATGCTCTGGCCATTTCGCTCCGGCTTCATCCGGGTCGCGCTTATGGCGGCTGCCGTGGCCGGCAAGCCCAGGTATCGCGCGCTCGTGTTCTGGGTGACAGCCGCAGCGGTTTACGTCTCCGGCGCGGCGGTGGTGCTGCTCAAGATGTCGCACAACAGGGCGGACATGCCCGCCGGGGTGATCTACCGTGTCGCCGTTGCGCCGCTGATCATATGGGCGTTCCTCTATCTGCTTGGATGGCCGATTGTACAATGGACGTTTGGCGCGCGCAGACGCCGGTTCATGGATGTCATGCTGGCCCCGGTGTTCGGCATGATGGTGGCCAGCCTGTGGCATTCACTCAGTGTCGCCGGCCTGAAGCCGTGGTACACGCTTGGCGCACTGGCCTGCTATGCCGTCGCGGGATGGGCATGGCATCTGGCGCACCGGCGCCGCCCGCTCCTGCCTGATGTGCGCGGCACGGTGGTTGTTGCCATTGCCATCTTTCTGTTCTGGGTGGGAATGGCGCCCCTCATCTACCAGAAAGATGTCACATGCTTTACGACAAACTGCGGCGATTGGTATGTCTACGTCATGGAAACGCAGTGGCAGATGGAGCATACGCTGGCCGAGGCATACGCGCTGGCGAAATCGAGGCAGGAACCGCCGTACATGAGCTACTTCGCCCACGCCACCACCGAGATGCAGCATGTGGGCAACTACTATTCGGGCGCGCAGTCG
>JAAYZF010000198.1 GCA_012514975.1 bacterium | reverse complement strand
TAGGCATTCGACTCGATGGTTGTGTCCGCGGTCACATCAACATTCTTGTTCGTGCCTGACAGGTCGCCCCAGAATGCCGTGTCGTACTCGCCATCCGCAAGGCCGGTCACCGCTCCGCCCGATATTTTCATCCAGGTGGACTTGTTGAACGTGTGGAAACCGCCAAGCACGCCGTCGCCTTGGGCTGAAACGAGCACCTGGGCCACGCCGCCGCCGTTGTTCTCGAGCGTGATATCGAGGGGATTCGCGCCGTCGTACTGGCCCGCTCTGGTGATGCGCCGGGCAAGCAAGGTGAAATTCCGGCCCACGCCCGTGCGGATCGTGATCGAGCCCGCGCCGTAGCTCGCGCGAATGTTTGACGGCACGACATTGTCCGCCGGGTCGATGTCGGTCACCGCCTCGGTCGTGTCCTCGGAGTCATTGCCGATGAACTCGATGGCCGCGCGGACGCCGAGGCCGTTGGTCATATCGAGCAGCGCGGCGAGTTTCCGCCCGTTGTTCACGGTGTAGTCGTACACCATTTTGCCGCCGCGCACGGACGTGGCGTTCGTGATCGCCGTCACGCCCTGGTAGGTCAGCGTGCCGCTGCCGGCCTTGAACACCACGCCGAGCTGCATGCCCGAGCCGGGGTTGGTGATGATGTTGCCCGTGAGGAGCATGTCGCCCGGGCCGGAGAACGTGTTGACATAGGTGCCGCCGTAGTTGAAGAGAATCCTGGCCGAGGTGACGGTCGAGCAACAATCTACGTTGCAGTTCCTGAACGCGCCGTTCGCCGAGCCGTTGTACCAATAGAGGTCCTTCGACACCCTGAACCCGTTGAAGTCGTAGGCGTTACCGTCGGCGGACCTGATGTACCTGTTCGCCGTCGGCGTGCCAAAGGCGAAGTCGCTCATTGCGCGCGTCATCGAGCCGAAGCCGCCCGGCGTGGGCGTTGAGCCCATGTTGCCGCCAAAGACGTTGCTGTAGAGGAGCATGAGGTAGCCTGGCCCGCTGCGCGTCCAGCCGTTGTTGCCGATATCCGAAATGACGCCTTTATAAACCACTTTCGTATTGTTGTCGAGATACACGGTGCAGCCGTTGGAGGTGCGGTACCCGCGGTTCTGATGCACCACGATCTTGTTGCACGTACCCGGTAGCGACGAGAACGTCCAACTGCCATAGTTGTTGTTCAGGTAGTTGTCCACCGGCGCGGCAGGCACGAGGCCGAAGTTGGCGTCGCTGTAGATTTCATACCGGCTCAGGTTCGACCCGATGCCGCCGGCGAAGGTGTTGGTGTTCCTGAGGACGTACTTGGAGGGCAGCGCACCCGTGTCGCCGCCGGCGCGGTACGCGGGGTTGGTGGCGCCGATGACGCCCTCGAAGATAATGATGTTGTTGTTGCCGAGCGCCCAACCTTGAGAGGCGTTCATGAACGTCAGGTTGTTCTGGATGACGTTCGTCGCCACGGTCACGGTCGAGCGCGCCAGGCCGCGGATGCCCCAGAGTTTCAAGTCGTTGCCGGTGAAGACCATGGTGATGTTGTCGCTGTTCGTGATGAAGAGCGTGTTGATCTCCAGGTCCAGGATGTCGATGTTCGTCGGCGCATAGCCGCCGGCAGCGATGATGTAGACGGAATCGCCGTTGGACGGCTCGACGCCGCCGATCCAGTTGGCGCCGTCGCCCCAGTTGCCCGTGCCGGTCGGTTCGTTCGTGATCGTTGCCGCGAACAGCACTGTCGGAATGGCAAGGATGCTAAGGAAAGAGATGAGCTTGTTCATGGTGCACTCCGTTGTTCTGGTGCGAATGTACCTGCGTCTCATGGCAGTCACCCTGCGCACAGTGCGCAGGGCGGCTAGTATTGCATAGTATACCATTAATCCTACGGGGAAGCAAATGCTCGGAGGCTCTGTTTGGTCGAGGCCGTTCGCGCGGCACCAACTGCCCGCCTGAAGGCGGAACATGTTCGGAGTACCCGCTTCAGCGGGGCCGTGCGCGC
>JAAYZF010000197.1 GCA_012514975.1 bacterium | reverse complement strand
GTAGCTCGGTCCGCCTTCATACATCGCCACCTCGAAGGGCAGCCCGCGCGACGCCATCAGATTCTGGAACGCGGTGATGCTGTTGATGTAATTCCCGCCGGAGTATTCGTTGAACACCATCCACTGTTGCACGCCCTCGTCGCTCCACTCCGTGCCGCCCACCTGGCCTCCCTGGCCGGCTTCCCAGCCGCCAAGATACGACGTGAGGCCCACGTGCGTCGCCAGCGGGCATTCCTCGCGCGCCGCGCCCGTGAACTTGTTTGTCGCGAGCCCGGCCGCCCAGCCGCCGAGCGACACCCGCATCTTGTTCGTGTAGTACGGGCTGTTCGCCTGCACGTGCTCCCAGATGTACGTGCACCAGCGGCCATACGTGCGGCCCGACGCCTCGACTATCCCGCCGCGGAATCCGAAGAAGTAGGTTGTGTTCCACGGCTCGTTGCCCATCTCGATGTACATGGTGCGGAACTCGTCGATCCACGGCGTAGTGATGCCGCCGCGCTGCGCGATGCGCAGATCCCCGTACGGCGTGCCCGCGGGCCCGCACAGGTACTCCACGAGATTGATGTAGTCCTGCTCCCGCCACTTCAGGTTTGCCGTGATCCACGGAACCGTCCGTGTCTCGGGCGTCGCGCCGCTTTCATACGAGGCCTGCAGCGCATCGTGAATGTGCATGCGATCACCGGCTGTGCCTCCGTAGACGAAATCCCAGGCGCGCATGCTCGTGATGGAAGGGTTCATGGCGTGGTCGAATATCCCGTCATTGTACCGTGTGCGCAGCGTGCCTTTGGTCATGCGGTTGCTCGGGCCGCTGTAGTCCAGCCACATATCGTAGATTGGCTGCGTCAGATGGCAGACGCCGCGGGGCTCGTCCGCGCAATACACCACGGCGTTGTCAACACAGACCGTTCCCGCGCCGCGGAACAGGAATTGCGGGCCGTTGACGGGGATGTTGGCGCAGATCCAATTCGTCACGGCAAACTCGGTCGAGACTTTCGTCCACGCGCCGTTGACAATGCCCGTGAGGGTCGCATTGCAGTAGTAGGGCATGTAAAGATGCACTGTGTTGCTGATCGCGCCTTCTCCGCGCACCCAGCATTCCATCCGGTATGTCCTGCCGGTCGGCAACTGGTAGACGCTCCACCAGAAATTGCCCGTTCCGCCGTACCTGTACAGCCAGACGCCGAACTCGATGTTGGTGCTGCTGGTCAATTGCAGACACGAGACTCCCGGATTCTCATTCGAGAGAGCCGGCGGCATGGCCGCGGGATGTGGCACGATCTCTGCCTTGGCGCCGCTGCCGATGATTCTCCAGCCGACTTCGCTCTGCAGCGCGATCACGCGCACGCTGCGCGTTTCCTCGGGCGGCGCGTTGGTCCACTGCTTGTCCACAAAGAGCAGGTCGCCGCTGGCGGCCTGCGGCCCGCCGCTGCCAAGGTATATCCGCTCCATGTGCTGACTTGCCGGCCAGCGCGAGCGGAACACCTTGTAGTAGTCAATGTCCGTGTCGGCCGGCGCGTCCCAAGTCAGATACACAAAACCGTTGTTGGCCTCGACGACCACGTTCGACGGCGCGGCCGGAGCGGGATCGACCTTGGCCGGTTTCTCCCAGAACACGATGTACGGCCGGTCGTTCGTGCGGCCGGATGCATCGGTGACGCGAATAGCGCATTCGGCCTGATTGCTGCTGGTGCACGTGCCGAAGATCGCCCCCGTGTTGGTCAGGATCAGGCCGGCGGGCAGCGCGCCGCTGGCCACGCTCCATGTCAGCGGCGTGGCGCCGCCCAACGCGCTCATCCGCACGAGGGGCGAAGCGAACGTGTAGGCCGTGCCCAGCGCTGGATTTGGTATGCTCTGCGTCTTGATGCGCGGCCCGTTGTCAACGTTCGTTGCCGCCACGCCAGCTACCGGCGCGGAAAACGGCGAGGCATTGCCTTTCGTGTCATAGGCGACCACGGCGTAGTACCATGTCACGCCATTGGTCATGTACCAATCGTCCACCGCGGCAGTGGCCGGCGCGTTCGCCCTAATCGCCGCCAGGCCTATTTCCTCGTAGCCCGCTGCGATGAAGCCGCCCGCGGGAATCACACCCTCGCGAATCTTCTGAATCTCCATCCTGCCCGTGACGCCATTGGTCGTTTCGCGGTAGAGGCGGTAGTGCGCGCCGTCGTAAAAGCCCGAGCCGAGCGTGTCATACCGGCGGGTGCTGCACACGGCGTAGTCGCCCGTGGCGTCCGTGCCGGCGCCGGTCGGCTCCCAGTATTGATACGATTGCAGCGGTTCCATGCCTGGATTGTCGGTCCAATTGTTGATGCGTTGCTGGTGCCCGTACTCCGCGCCGAACCCGGGCGGATTCGTCTGGGCGATGGTCCGGCCTACGATGAACTCAGCAGGGCGGGCCAAGTCCCCGCCGCGCGCAACGGCTGCAAGACAAAACGAGCCGGCAACTATCCAGCACAGTAGTCTTGTTTCCATGGTCTTCTCCGCTTGCGGTGATAGCAACATCATGGTGACCCGACAGCCGCATGTGTTGACGGAGGGAACTGCGCTGGCGTAAAGATGCACATTGCTGGCGGCACCGACATCGCAGTAGACGTTGATCACACTCTGGCCGACGGTCTCAAGTGTGATGTGTGCCGCAGAGCCGGCCTCGTCCCCGGTTTCAGGAAATAGTCTATCGCACGAACCTGCGGGGAGCAATAGCTGAAATTGACTACTTTGGCATTGAAACTGGAGGAAAGAGCGGATAGCACCAACTGAAATTGATATGAT
>JAAYZF010000196.1 GCA_012514975.1 bacterium | reverse complement strand
CGTCGTCTTCCTCACGCCGCGCAAGGTGACGCCGAGCCAAGGCGTGATGGAGAAGGAACGGCAGATTCTCGAATCCACCACCGCAGCCGTCAACGAGCCGCCACAGGGCGCCGCGGACACGTTTGTCGACCGGGTGATTCTGAACAGGAAGTGACCGCATCCATGGCTTTTTGGTATAATCTCTCCGTTCCGGCAACGAGACGGCATCGAGAAACCGGATTGAGAGGTGAGCCATGTCCAACGGTCTTGTCCATATCATTGGCGCGGGCCCGGGCGACCCGGAGTTGATCACGCTGAAGGGCCTCGCACGGCTGCGCGAAAGCGACGTTGTCTTCCACGATGAAACCGTCCATCCCGACGTGCTCGCGCACGCCAGGCCCGGCGCGGAGATCGTGCGCATCGAGGAGACGATCACCGAGAACCCCTCGCTGCTCGATTCGCTGAACAAGGAGATCGTCGCGCGCGCACGCGCGGGCAGGACGGTCGCCGTCGTGCAGGAGGGCGACCCGTTCATCTTCGGCCTTGGCGGCGAGATCGCCCGCGCCGTCCGGCGCGCAGGGATTCCGTTCGACATCGTGCCCGGCATCACGTCCGCCATCGCCGCCGCGGCCTACGCGGGCATTCCCCTCACCTATCGCGGCTACTCGTCGACGCTTGGCTTCGCCACGGGCCATACGGACCTGAACAAGAAGTACACGGACATCGACTGGGCCAGGGTGGCGACCGGCGTTTCGACCCTGGTGTTCTTCATGGGGCTGACGAATCTGCCCATGATCGTCGAGAACATGATCGCGCACGGCCGCGATCCGCGCACGCCCGCCGCGGTCGTCAGTTGCGGCACGTCGGCCGAGCAGGAGACGTTGTGCGGCACACTCGCCGAACTCGCCGAGCTCGCCAAAAAGGACGCGCTCCACGTCAAGGTGCCCGCCATCATCATCATCGGCGACGTGGTCGGCCTGCGGGACGAGCTGAACTGGTTTGAGAAATGACCGCCGCCTGCGCCGCGCACGCCGGGCCGCGGCATGCCCCCTTGTGTGCCAATGCCTGAGACCCATCACAAAGTCACCCGCGCCGCGGGCATCAATAGCGCCGCCACAGGCGTCTGCCGCGTGCTGGGCTATGTACGCGACGCCGTGGTTGCCTACGCGTTCGGCACCACGTGGGTGAGCTCGGCGTTCACCGTCGCCTATGCGATCCCCAACACGTTCCGCCGCCTGTTCGGCGAAGGGGCGATGGCGAGCTCGTTCGTGCCGCTGTTCGCAGAGGAGCTTCATCACAACGGCAGGGAGCAGGCGTTTGCGCTCGCCAACGTCGTGCTGACGCTGCTGGCGTCGTTCCTCACCGCGCTTTCCGTGGCGGTCGCGGCGGCATGCCTGGTGCTCGCATGGGTGCTGCCAGTGCCTGCGCGGGTTCATCTGACATTCCTGCTCACCTGCGTCACGATCCCCTATGTGGTGCTGATCTGCGTCACGGCGCTGTTGAGCGCAATGCTCAACACGCTCGGGCATTTCACCCGGCCCGCTCTCGCGCCGGTGTACCTGAATCTGAGCATGATTGCAGGCGCGCTCGTTGGCGTGAGATTCATCGCGCCGCCGATGGAGCGCCAGATATATGCGCTGGCCATCGCCGTGATTGTGGGCGGGGCGCTGCAGCTCTATCTCCAGGTTCCCGAGCTGCGACGCCGCGGATTCCGCTTCACCCCCCGGTTCGACTGGCGGCATCCCTTCGTGCGCCGTGTGTTGACGCTGATGGGCCCGGCGCTCATCGGCGCGGGCGCCTCGCAGATCAACATCCTGATCGACCGCTTCATGGCCATGGGCCTCAACGACCGTGGCGCGGCGGTGCTGACCAACGCCGACCGGCTCGTCGAGCTCCCGCTCGGCATGTTCGGCATCGCGCTCGCCACCGCCGTGCTGCCCACGATGAGCTTCTTCGCGGCAAAGAACGACCACAAGGGCATCGTCGTCGCACTCGGCTTCGCGCTCAGGCACATCATGTTCATCATGGCGCCCGCCGCGCTCGGCCTCATTCTCATCGGCGAGCCGCTGGTGCGCCTGCTCTTCGAGCGGGGCAGGTTTGATGCCGCAAGCACGTATTACACGTCGCGTGCGCTGTACATGTATGCCCCCGGACTGATCGGCTTCTCGCTCGCCAAGATCATCGTGCCCACCTTCTATGCGCGCAAGGATACGAAGACGCCCGTCCGCGTCGGCATCTGCGTGCTTGCGCTCAACGTGATCCTGAACTACACGCTCATGCAGTTCATGGAGGAACGCGGGCTCGCGCTCTCGAGCAGCATCTGCGCGTACGTCAACGTGATCGTGCTGATGGTCATCCTGCGCAGACAATGCGGGCCACTGGGCCTGCGCGAGGTGTTCGCCTCATGCGTCCGCATCGCGCTGCTTACCGTGCTCATGGGCGTGACGGTATGGGTGGCAGGCACCTGGATGTCCCAAGTGACTGCCGCGGACACACTCATGGGCAGGATGGTTCGCGTGATCGTGCCGTTGACCTGCGGCATGGCAGTCTACCTCACCGTCGCGTACGCGACCGGCGTGCGCGAGATGCACGACCTCCTCGCCGCCTTCGTCCGCCGGCGTCACTGAGCAGCCGCGGTGCCCGCCTTCATCGCCACGATCTGCTGGCCGGGGCGGAGCATGCCGCCGCGCGTCACGCGGGCAAACACGCCGCGCGTCGGCATGACGCACGTGCCCGTCTGGCGCTTGATCGCGCATCCGTCATTATGACAGTCTTTCCCGATCTGCGTGACGACAAACGCAGGGCCGTCCGTGATGTCCAGCGTGTCGCCCACTTCAACGCGTTCGAACAGATCGCCGTCCAGAACCACATTCTCGGCGAAGGCGCCCGGCGTTACCGTCACGCCACGACGCTCCATATCGGCGATGTCCCGTGCCGCAAGAAATGACACCTGGCGCACTGGGTCGCCCGCATGCGCATCGCCTTCAATGCCATGGCCCGCAAGGCAGGCTGCCTCGGCAACACTGTGCTTTCGCATGCCTTTCCGCCCGCTGATACAGACGGCGAGGACGATACCTGTTGATGACGTTGTGTGGTTCCGCACGGAAAGATTGTGGCACAAACGGCGGGAAAATGCAATGCGACTGCAAGAAATGAGGCGGAATCGCGTATACGTGTCGGGCACGCGTTCACCACCGCCTCACCGCGTTGCGGGCACTGGAGGGCGCCCGCAACGCGGCGTTCGCACGGATAGGAGGCGCATCCGTGCGCCGATCAGTTGATGTGCGGTATCACAAATCTGTTGCGTCTTGCAGCAACAGATTTGGTCGGGACAAGGATGTCCCTCCTACGTTGCTCCCGGCGTCATTCGTACCGCAGCGCGTCGACCGGGTCGAGCCGCGCAGCCAGCGCAGCCGGGAACAACGAGGCAAGAAGGCACAGGCCGATCGCGCATGCGGCGACAATGGCAACATCGCCTGGCACGACCTGCGAGGGGATGGCGTCAAAGTAGTAGACATCCGACGGGAAGAAGGAGAACCCGGTCTGCTTCTCGACGAACTTGGACAGCCGGTCGACATTCATTGCCACGACCACGCCGCCCGCCACGCCGAGCACGGCGCCGATCAGCGCGATGAACAAGCCCTGGAGCGTGAAGATGGCGCGGACCGACAGCGACGTCGCGCCCAGCGCGCGAAGGATGCCGATGTCCTTGGTCTTCTGCATCACCACCATCACCAGCGTGCTCACAATGTTCAGCGCCGCGACCAGGCTTATCAGCATCAGGATGATGAACATGACACGCTTCTCCATGTGCACGGCGCGGAGCAGCGACGGGTTCTGGTCCATCCACGTCTGCACGGTGTACTCGTACCCGAGCTTCTCCTGGAGCGCCGCGTGCATCTCCTCGACCTTGTTGACGTCGTCGAGCTTCACCTTGATCGCGTGGACGCCGGAGCCGAGCCGGAAGAAGTGCTGCCCCGTCGCCAGGGTGACGTACCCGAGGTTCGAGTCGTAGTCGTAGTTGCCCGTGTGGAATATGCCGGCGACATCGAGCGTGAGGCGGATGGGCATGGGCCCCTCGGGCGTCTGCACGGTGGCCAGCGAAACGACGCTCACTTTGTCGCCGATGCGCAGGCCGCGCTGCCGGGCCATCTGGTCGCCGATCACGATCTGGCTGTCGGTGATATCGAGTGTTCCGGCCTTGAGATACGACTCGATGCGCGACACCCGGCGTTCGAGCGGCGTGTCGGCGGCAAGGATGACCAGGGGGCTCGCGCGCCGCATCGAGCCGACGACGAGCGGCCCGGTGACGTAGGGCGAGGCGCCAACCACATGCGGCGTGTTCGTCAGCTCGTCGACCACGCGCTCCCAGTCGCCGAGTACATTCTTCCCGGCCGTCCACACGGTCAGGTCAGAGTACATGCCGAGGAGCTTCTTCTTCAGCTCGATCTCGAAGCCGGTCATGACGGACAGCACGACGATCAGCGCCGCGACGCCGATGAACACGCAGATGACCGAGATGAATGTGAAGAACGAGATGAACCCGCGATGGCTCTTCGAGCGGAGCAGGTAGCGCAAGCCGAACATCACTTCGTACATGGGTTGCAATTCCCGTGCGGATTAGGTACAATGCTAACGCTGTATGAACAGAACACTGCTGAAGTCCAAACTCCACCGCGTGCGCGTCACCGCGTGTTCCGTAGATTACGTCGGGTCCATCGGCATTGACGAGAACCTGATGGATGCCGCGGGCATTGTGACGTACGAGAAAGTGCTTGTCGCCAATATCGCGAACGGCGAACGGTTCGAAACGTACGTCGTGCCCGAGCCGCGTGGCAGCGGCAATGTCAACATCCTCGGCGCCGCAGCCCATCTCGCCGAAGTGGGCGATATGGTCATCATCATCGCCTTCGCATCCCTCGCCGAGCACGAGATCGCCACGCACACCCCGCGCATCGTCTTTGTCGACGACCGCAACCAGCCGCGGCCTGCCTGAAGATTATAGCGTATTGCGGCCGCGGTGTAAACTGAATCCGTTGCGCACACGGCGGCGCAACGGATTCATGATTGCCGGGTGCGCGGGTGTTGAACCGCCTGCGCGTTTCGTGCGCGCAACGCCGGGATCTTCCACGCACAACCGCCGCACGCCAATGTAGACGGTGATTCCGCGCAGTCCAGCGGGATCGACGGCCGTCAAGCATCGCGAATCCCTTCCGCGCCCTGTGCCTATGCGGCGCGTCCAGTTCTGCCGCCGGAACTGGGTCAGCCACCGTGCCTGACTGTCAGGGGCATTGTGCGTTGTCGCCGATGCCGTTGGCATCCGCATCGCGCCATTCGTTGGGGTCGTCCGGGAAGGCGTCCCACGGGAGTGCGTGTGCCCTGGGGACGCCGTCGCCATCCATGTCCATCTCCTTGAAATCAGGAATCCCGTTGGCATTGGCGTCGTCAGGGATGCCATCGCCGTCGTCATCGGCATCGGTGGCGTCGCCGATCATGTCGCCATCGGTGTCTTTGGACTCGGAGGGTTCGAGGGGGAAGACGTCGAAAGTGTCAGGCACGCCGTCGTTGTCATCATCCTGATCGACATCGTTGCCCGCGCCGTCATTGTCGTTGTCCGGCGCGCCCGCGGCGGTGACAAGAAGCGCAAGGTCAACCACGAAGGACGGCGCGGTGAACGTCTGAATGCCCGCCGCGGCGGTCATGGCAGTGACGATCGCGCCATCGGCGGGATTGTACCAGTACGCCGCGCCGTCACGCGGAACGTCGATCGTGACCGCCAGATTGGCGAGCGGCGCGGTGTGCGTGGACGAATGGAAGAGATAGGCTGCCGCGCATTCCGCCGACGCGAGGCCATAGGCGCGCGCGGTGTTCGTGTCCGAGAGCACGGGCGTGGCCATCTTCACCGCGGCATCAAGGCGGCGGGAGAAGGCCTGAAGCGCCGAAACATGCTGGCGCTCGTACGGCCCGAGCCAGATGTTCATGTAGTGGCCGTCCTTGGCATAGCTCGTGTTCCAGAATATGAACGACATCTCGTTGAACAGGGCCGCCCAGAGGCGCACGCGCATGCGCTGCGCGGACGCCGGGTCCCATACGCCGCCGGAGCCGGGCGGGGCATTGGTCATGACGACGCGATTGCCTTCCTCGCCGACGATGACGGGTTTGCCGAACGCCTTCCATCGCGCCGCGTTGCGCGCGGTCATGCTGTCCGAGATGAGCGGATGCTCGGTCTGGTATGCATGAGGCGCGTTGACGTCGATGCCGTCGAGCTCGGGCCGTTCCCAGCTCGTGGTGACAGGATGACGATAGGGGTCTATGCTGCGCAGATACGGCACGATGACGGCATACCAGGCGCTCGTGGCGACCTGCTCGTTGAGCAACTGCCAGATGTCGGCATAGGCGCCCCAGCGGTCGACGCTGTATTTGACGAACCGCTTTACCCCGGCCATCTTCCGTTCATCCTCAGGCGCGTCCTGATGCACGTTCTGGTAGCCAAACAGGCCGTACATCACGCGCAAGCCGTATGCGCGGACACGCTGAAGCAGTTCGTCAACCATGCGGCATTCATGCGGGAGATAACGGTCGTATTCGTTGAACAGCTTCGGCGAGCAGTTGTTCTGTGAGTAGCGGAACAGGTTGAACCCGCACTGCGTGTAGCGGCGGAAATAAATGTCTCCGTTCACCAGCCCGCCGCCGGGGCCCTGTAGGAAAAGCGGGCCTTCCGGCAGTGGCGGCCATGAGGCCGGCCGGTTCTCGCGGAATGGCCCTTCAAGGTTCATGCCGGCGAGCAATGAGCCGCTGCGCCCGTTGTCCCCAAGGCATTCCTGCAGGCCGACGCCGTAGAACGGCGTGCCGTCGTCATGCACCCAGCGGAACGCGTTCGATGGATTGATGCGCAGGAAGCCATGGCACGCCGCGCCGCCGGCCGTGCAGGCGAATCTGCCGCTGCCAGTCGCGCGGCCCCCGGCCATGTTCGTGAATGTGAACACATACGACCACTCGCCCGTCTCCGGCACGGCCAGCCTGGCTTTCCACAGGTCATGCCGCCGGTATGCATAGCCAAGCTCCGCCCGCCCGTTCGCCTGGGTGACGGCCATGACCACCGGGGCTTCATCCGAGCCGTGGTAGAATCCTCCCACCCGCATCTCCCTGCCGCCGGCAGAGGTGAAGACAACATCGACAGCCGCATCCATGAACGGATTCTCATACTCGTTCGAGTGGACGAACGTGATCTCAAGCACATCGTGCCGTGCGACGTTCTTGGCGCTGAGACTCGTGGCGACAGGCAACGCGAAACACGCGGCGGCGGAGAGCGCGGCAACGGCGGCAAGAACACCACGTTTCGTGCGTATGGTCATGAAGTGACTGGGCATGGGGTGAACGCAGCCGGGGAGCTCACGTCCTCATTGGCGATGCATCCGCCGCGCACGGCGTGCCAGGCCGCGCACGGCGAGCAGCATGGCGCAGGCGCCGGCAATGGCGGGCTCGGGGATCACCATGATCTCGTAGAAAACGGTCCTGTGCTCCGCCTTCAGATCAATGGTCGCGATGCCGTTCGTCACCGCGAGAGTGATGGCGGGGCCGCGCGTGCCGTTCACGCGGACGGGATGCATCACGATGCTGTCAGGGCCGAGCCGCGCGCTGAGCGTGCCGACCACCGGTTCGCACATGACGGGCGAGCTGCCGGTGCGGGCGATGCTGGTCGTGGTGTCATTGGCCGCCTGGCCGTAGTTTTCCGCACGGGCGGCCGCGGTGAGCAGCCAGTGGTACGAGTTGCTGATCGGCGCGTCAACAAGGCTGCTGAGCGAGACGACCGCGTAGGGCGTGCTGATGTTGAACGTACAGTCCGCCGTCGAGAACGCCTGGCTGGCAATGCCAAGGTTGCCGTATGCCGCCTGCGTCCGCGGCGTGTTGATGAGGCCGACCCCCCTGCCCCAGTCGCGCCACAGCTCGCCCGTGTCGCTCAGCACTTCGGTCGACGTGTTCTGGTAGGCGAACGCCTGGCCAACGGTGAAGTTCGTGATGGTCACGACGCCGGCGGGCATGGTGTTCGTCAGGGAGACAAGCACCTTGTGCGTTTCGATCATGGTGTTGAACCCGCGCGTGTTGCGCAAATCCCTCTCGCGGTTGTTCTGCCATGGAAGCGTCCACAGGTCGGCGTTCAGATAGGTGAACCCGACGGTGTGCTGCGCCGTGCGCACGTCGCGGCGGCGGTAGACCAGCGCGCCCGCGGCCATCGAGGCAACCGAGACAGGATCTGCCTCCCACTCATACGCGCTGAGCGTGCTGGCGGGGCTTGCCGACTGGCTGTACGCGTAGCCGGTGAAGCCATCCCAGTCCTGGAACGCCGCGATTGCGGCGACACCGAGCGGATAGGCCGCGCGATACGTTTTCGGCGGGTTGTTCCCCCATTCGCTCGAGGTCAGCGCCGCGCCGGGAAGGGCATGGACGGCGAATGTGCCGAACGGCGAGCCATACAACCCGGGCGGATGCGAAAGCCATAGTCCACCGAGGCCGGAGCCGGGGCCGATCTGGTCGCCGCCGTAATAGTTGTGGGTGTCCATGAAGCTGTAGCCGGCCTGCGAGAGTATCTCCCAGGGCCACGAGCTCCAGTTGTTCGCGTTGATCGGGATACGCAGGCCGATGGCGCGGAGCCGGGCGATCATGGCGCCATAGAACGCGTGACAGACATCAATGTAGTAGCGGAGGTTGGCTTCGCCGTAGTTCTGGCTGATGATGCTCATGCCGACGTTGGTCTTCTGGCCCTTGAGGCGCGCCCAGACTTCGTAGCCGTTGGTGAACGTCGTGATCCACGGGTTGCGCGACACATGGTTCGCGCCGCGCTGCATCATGCCCTCGTTGATCACCTCGGTGATGATGATCGCCGGTTCGTCCTTGTACGCGACGCCCGTGTAGGTGTTCACACGATTCCATATCTGCGACCACGTCTGGCCGACGAGCTCCTGCATGCGCGGGTCCATGTAGACCCACGGATGCAGGTAGAAGTTGCCGCGCTCACCGTAATGGCCATAGTCGGCCACGCCGTCGCCGGCCTTGAAGCAGCGCTGCACCCACGGGTCGAGCACGGTGTAGATACCGCGCAGTTTGAACTGGTAGATCAGCGCATCGAGCCGGGCCATTGACTGCTCGCTGAGATGCTGGGTCGTGCCGTCGGAATGGTTGTAGTCGATGATGGGTGAATACCAACTGTCCAGATGGTGCAGACGGACAACGTTCAAGCCCATGCGCGCAAACCGGTCGGCGAGCTGGGCCGCGCGGGTCGGGCCGCCGAGGGCTGCGCCGGCAGTGCAGTTCAAGCCCCAGAACCGCGCGGGCGTGCCGTCCTCGAACATGAAATTGCCGTTCGTCGCGACGAGAAATCCATGGGCGCCCGCGGGAACGAAATTCCCTGCTGCATCCTTGCTCAGGAAACTCAGGTCGACCGGCACGCCGCTCGGCCCCACGGGATAGGCAAACCAGTTGTTGGTGTCTGAAACGACGTCGCCCGCCAAAGGCAGGGCCATCATCGCGGCAGCAGGCAATAGCAGGGCGATTGTCCGCGGATACTTCATGTGTGTTCCGATTGCAGAGGGTGATCAGCGCCTGGCATGGCCCAACAGACAGAGCCCCAGCCCCATCGCTATCATGCCAGGCTCAGGTATGACGGTTATCTCGTAGAAGATGGTCTGGTGCTCCGCCTTCAGGTCGATGGTGGCGACACCGCCCGTCACCGCGAGGGGAACGGCGGGGCCGCGCGTGCCGTTGACGCGGATGGGATACATCACGACGCTGCCCGCGCCGAGCCGCGCGCTGAGCGTTCCGACGACAGGTTCGCTCATCACGGGCGCGGCGCCTGTGCGCGTGATGCGCGTCATGGCATGGTTGGCCGCCTGGCCGTAGTTTTCCGCGCGTGCCACCGCCACAAGCAGCCAATGGTATGAATTGCTGATGGGCGCGTCGACCAGGCTGCTCAGCGAGACAACGGCGTAGGGAGTGCTGATGTTGAACGTACAGTCCGCCGTCGAGAACGCCTGGCTGGCTATGCCAAGATTGCCGTATGCCGCCTGCGTCCGCGGCGTGTTGATGAGGCCGACGCCGCGGCCCCAGTCGCGCCACAGCTCGCCGGTGTCACTTGTCACCTCGGTCGTTGTGTTCGAGTAGGCGAATGCTTGGGCGACCGTGAAATTCGTGAAGGTCGTCACGCCGCTTGGGAACGCGTTGGAGAGCGAGACAAGCACCTTGTGCTGCTCGATCATGGTGTTGAAGCCGCGCGTGTTGCGCAGGTTTTTCTCGCCGCCGTTCTGCCACGGGAGGTCCCACAGCTCGGCGTTCGAATGAGTGAAACCGACGGTCTGCCCGGCCGGACGCACGTCGCCGCGGCGGTAGACCAGCGCGCCCGCTGCAATCGACGCAATGGATGCGGGGTCGGTCTCCCATTCATACGCGCTGAGCGTGCTGCCCGGGCTGCCCGCCTGGCTGTAGGCATAGCCGGTGAACCCGTCCCAGTCCTGGAACGAAGCGACGGCGGCAAGGCCGAGCGAATAGGCCGAGCGGTACGTCTTGGGCGGGTTGTTGCCGCATTCGCTCGAGGTGAGCGCCGCGCCGGGAAGGGCGTGCACGGCGAATTTGCCAAAGGGCGATTCGGGCATGCCCGGCGGATGCGAGAGCCACAGGCCGCCGAGGCCGGAGCCGGGGCCGATCTGGTCGCCGCCGTAATAATGATGGCTGTCCATGAAGCTGTAGCCTGACTGTGCGAGGACCTCCCATGGCCACGCGCTCCAGTTGTTCGCGTTGATCGGGATGCGCAGGCCGATGGCGCGGAAGCGGGCAACCATGGCGTCGTAGAAATTGTGATGGACGTAGTTGTAATACCGCAGGTTCGCTTCACCGTAGTTCTGGCTGATGATGGTCATGCCGACGTTCGTCTTCCAGCCGTTGAGGCGCGCCCAGACTTCGTAGCCGTTGGTGAATGTCGTGATCCACGGGTTGCGCGAAACGCTGTTCGCGCCGCGCTGCATCAGGCCCTCGTTGATCACCTCGGTGATGATGATCGCCGGCTCGTCCTTGTAGGCGACGCCCGTGTACACGTTCACGTGGTTCCATATCTGCGACCACGTCAGGCCGATCAGCTCCTGCATGCGGGCATCCATGTAAACCCACGGATGAAGATAGAAATTGTTGCGCTCGCCGTAATGGCCGTAGTCAGCCACGCCGTCGGCCGGCTTGAAGCAGCGCTGCACCCACGGGTCGAGCACGGTGTAGATGCCACGGAGTTTCATCTGGTGGATCATGGCATCAAGATTGGTCATCGAGGGCTCGTAGAGATGCTGGGTCGTGCCGTCAGGATGGTTGTAATCGATGATGGGCGAGGCCCAACTGTCCAGGTGGTGCAGGCGCACGACATTGACGCCGAGGCGCGCAAGGCGGGTGGCAAGCTGTGCCGCGCGGTTGGTGCCGCTGAGCGCGGCGCCGGCGGTGCAGTTCAAGCCCCAGAACCGCGCGGGCGTCCCGTCCTCGAACACGAAATTGCCGTTCGTCGCCGCCACGAATCCATGCGCCCCGGCAGGTATGAAATTCCCGCCCTCGTCCTTGTTGAGAAAACTCAGGTCGACAGGCACGCCGCCCGGCCCGACGGGATAGGCGAACCAGTTGTTGGTATCGGACTCGATCCAGCTCTCCTGCTCGTTCGCGAAAAACGTGGCCGCGCCAGGAAAGGTGAACGTAAGCGTCGTGGCAAGCGGCACGCCCGCCGTGAGCGCGCCCGATGCCAGCTCGATGCGCGCCTGGCTGTCCATGGTGATGCGGCGCGGCGGGTCGATGTCGATGATCTCCTCCATCCCGTTCGTCGCGCGAAGGATGACGCGCGAGACTGACGCGCCGAGCGTGCCGATGACGCTGAGCGGCAGTGCGGCGGTGTTCGTCTGCCCCTCGGGCGAGATGCCGTAGGCCGTGCCGCCTGCAAACACCGGCTTGTACCCGTTGACCGCGCACGCGATCATCACCACGAGCGCGTCCTGCTGCGGTGTCAGCTCGAACCACATGGCCACCTGGTTCGATACGGGCTGCCAGCACTCGTGGCGCATGCGTATCTTGTTCGTGGTGCCGCCGATGGTGGCGGTGTAGTCATAGTACCTGTGGCCGTTGCTCACGATTGCGGAGCCGCCGAAGCTGAAGTACGCCCACGAAGGCCCCCACGAGGCATTGTTGGCGTACAGGTGCAGATACCCGCCCTCGACCGCCGTGTAGTTGATCGCGCTCTCGGGATACACGTCAACGCCCGCCGCGGGCAGCGCCATTGCGCAGATGATCAGCAGGAGGACGCCAAGTGTCTCTAGTGCCTTCATGTGGTTCCGTTGGTATGATAGCCGTATCCAGCGTGTGCCGGTCCTAATAGTATACCATGAAACCGGCTGCAGGGGCAAGAGTGTACCGCGTGTGTTCAGAGCACCGCCTTCAGCCGCGCCTCCGCGCGCTCGGAGTACCGACGTCAGCCGTGCCGTTCAAGGCCGCAAGGGCACAAGGAGCCGCGCCCGCATCGTGCATGTCACGTCGCGGGCGCAGGAGGGCAGCGTTGCGGCTGATTCCATGCCATCTCTCTTCAGCGAGACCGTATGGTTGCGCATTGCCGCATGCACTCAACGCCGCTTCGTTTTCTGGATTGATCTTCAGCGCCCCATTGAACGCGAACCGGGCCGCATCTCCGATGCTGGGGTCGCGATGCCGGGATCCGATGCCGGGGTCAGGACTTGAATATAGACTTTTGGAGCGCGGCGACGCGCCGCTGGAACGCCGTGCTCTTCCGCAGCTTCTCCTCCATCAGCCGCTTCGCGTGCGTGATCGCGCTCGTCGTGATCCCGCCCATGGCTTCTCCAATCTCCCGCCCGCTCAACCGCCCGCGGCTGTGCCGCGCCAACAGCCACAGCGCTACCTGCCGCGCTTCCCGCTGTGACGACCGCGCCCGCCGCAGCTCTTCCTCCTTCACCCCGTACGCCTTCGCCACCGCCCCCACTACTTCTTCGATCCCCATGCCGCTCACCTGCCGCACACTCCCCGTGGCATTCCGGTCCTTTACCCCGTGCGTGCGGATCAGCCGCTGCAGCCGCTCCATGAAGCGCTCGCTGCCCATCACCGCCTGCCCGCGGACATGCTCGAACGGATCCTCGACATCTTTCAGCAGCCCCTGCTCGACGTAGGCCGCATAGCCTCTCCGCCAGTCCTTCTCCGCTCCGAACTTCTCGTGGATATCGCTCAGCGACAGCCACTCCGGCTTTGGACTCAGGCCCAGATACGCGCGGTAGCTGCTCCAGCGGTACCCGCGCAGGTGCCGTCGGCGCTCCTGCAGCGTCCTGCCGGTCGCCCCGCTCACTTTCACCGGATTCAGATGGATGTAGCGCGAGACCGCCGTGCCATAGCCGTCTCGATCGACGATCTGCGCCTTGTATCTGCCCTGGAAGACATGACCCGACCGATCATGGTGCCGGTTGTACCATGCGATGAACGACACCTGCACATGCTGCATGAACCTGCTGAGGTTCGCCTCGGGCGTGCGGACGAACAGGTGGTAATGGTTGGTCATGATCACGTAGGCATGCACCTCGACGCCGAACAGCGCAGCGCTCGCGCCCAGCACGTCAAGGAAGCGCTGACAGTCCTCGTCATCCACGAACACGTTCTCGCGGTTGTTGCCGCGGTTGGTGACGTGGTACCACAGTCCTGCATCCTGGAAGCGAAGCGGTCGTGCCATGGCCTTAGTATACCAAAACCGCCCGTAAAAGTCTATATTCAAGTCCTGACCCTTCCCTCGCAGTTGGATCGTTGCCAATAAACTCGGCAACCACGCCGCCGACGTTCCCGACGCGCATGAACTCCCGGTACACCAGCCCCGCCGGGCTCACTTCAGCGATGCAGTCCAGTCCGTCATAGAGGTAGGATCGTTCATCACTGGTCTGACCGCCGATGACCTTCTTCGACCAAGCAGAATGCACTCTAGTTACTCATACTTACTGGGCGGCACATTCGTTGGCGAAACTTGCGTCACGAATTCACCTGAACATTCTGATTGCAGCCTCTCAAGGAACAAACGGCTGGGCGAAGTGAGGCTCGTATGCCATTCGAGTACATCAACCCTGGCGATATTGGCTGACGCTTCACGAAGAGACCACAGCATGATGCGAGACCAACCAGGGACATTCCTATGCAACCTAATGTAGACTGCTATGAGTCGTTCATGCCGCATGGCGCTGAGCCTGTCACCTGAATCCGCCTCGAGACTGCGTTCTAACTGGTGATCACGATTGAAGCCAGATGATGTAGCAGCAAGATCAACGCGCTCAGCGATCACGGCCATCAGGTTTGTATCTGAGACTGACTCTGTGTGGCCTTCGCCATACTCAACATTGGGCGGAAGGGAGACCATAACGGTGACCTTAGTGCCAGCTTCGCACCCCGCAAGAGCAACACACAGCAATGCCAGCAGGGCAACTAACAAGAGAACGGCTCCATACCGGGACCATGCATAACGTGCGCTATCCATATCAAAACACCTCAGGGGGGATCTTGCCAGGGCGTGGTAGGGTCAGGGACTGACTATTGACCTTCATATGGTTTCGATGCGCCGCCGGAACGCGCGATTGCGCTTCTGTTTGCGCTCCAGACGCTCCTTCACTCGCGTCACCGCGCTTGTCGTGATCCCGCCCATCGCTGCGAAGGGGAGCTGGGAGGCGCACGGGATTGAGCGGCCCCGTGGCGGCGCTCAGCGACGCGTCCCTTTCGGCTCCCAGGGCTCGCCGTTGGTCATCGCCGTTTCGGCGTCGCGGATAAGGCCGAGCGAGATGTCGTGGCGGCCACCCTCGTAGGGCGTCGCCAGCCACGTCTCGACGATGTCCATCGCGAGCATGTCGCCCGTGATGCGGCCGCCGAGGCAGAGGATGTTGGCGTCGTTGTGCGCGCGGGTCATCTTCGCCATGTAGGTGTCGGTGCAGAGCGCGGCGCGGATTCCCTTGAACTTGTTGGCGATCATGCTCATGCCGATGCCGGTCGAGCAGATGAGGATGCCGCGGTCGGCCTCTCCGCGCGCGACGGCCCGGGCGACTTCGGCCGCATAGTACGGATAGCGCACGATCTCAGTGGAATGCGCGCCGGCATCGCGGACAGTGATGCCTTTCTGTTCGAGGAAGGGCACGAGGATGGTCTTCAGCGCGTACCCGCCGTGGTCGCAGCCAATCGCGATGGTCATTGATTCTCCTTGCCGTTGGTAATGCAGCCTGTTCAGGCTTTCCGGCTCTTCTAGTGTACTGTTTTCAGATTCGCATTGGCAACCCGGCGGACAGAGATGCGCGTACAGACGCCGCACTGTGTTGCGGCTCCGGATGCCCTCACGGGCACACTATGGGCGCGGGCACGCACTACGTGGCGCACGAGAAGGAACTCAGCGTGTTCGCGCCTTGAGGAACCCGGCGAGCACGGCACCCGTGTGCGACGTGCGCTTCGCGCGCGCCACCTGCTCCGGCGGGCCGCAAGCGACGATCCGGCCTCCCTCGTCGCCTCCCTCGGGGCCAAGATCGATCACCCAGTCAGCCTCGGCGATGACATCGAGGTTGTGCTCGATGATCACGACGCTGTGGCCCGCGTCGACGAGGCGGTGGAGGACGCGGACCAGCTTTTCGACGTCGGCCATGTGAAGCCCGATGGTCGGTTCATCAAGCACGTAGAGCGTGCCGGCGGCCGGGGCGGCCCTGCGGGCATCGGGGCGCGGCGCTTCATCCGCGGGCTTCGTCCTGGCGAGTTCGCGCACGAGCTTGATGCGCTGCGCCTCGCCGCCGCTGAGCGTCGGGCTCTGCTGTCCAAGGGCGAGATAGCCGAGGCCCACGTCCTGCAGCAGCCGCAGCGCATGGCTGACGGACGCATGCGCGGCGAAGAACGCCGCGGCTTCGTCAACGCTCATCGCGAGCACATTCGCGATGCTCGCACCTTTGAAATGGACGGCAAGCGTCTCCTGGCCGAACCGCGCGCCGCCGCAGGCGTCACATTTGACGGTGACGTCGGGCAGGAAGCTCATCTCGATTTTCCTCACGCCCTGGCCTTCGCACTGTTCGCACCGGCCGCCCTTGGTGTTGAACGAGAAGCGCGAGGGGCCGTAGCCGCGCATGCGCGCCTCGGCTGTGCCGGCGAAGATGCGGCGGATGTCATCCCAGATGCCGACGTATGTGGCGGGGCATGAGCGCGGCGTCTTGCCGATGGGCGTCTGGTCGACTTCGAGCACGCGGGCGACGCGGTCTGCGCCGCGCAGCGCTTTGCAGCATGAGGGCACGAACGCCGTGCGCGCACGGCGGCCTGCACGGGCGAGCATGCGGGCAAGGTTATCATGAAGGATGTCGCGCACGAGGGTGCTCTTGCCGCTTCCGCTTACGCCGGTGACGCAGACAAGACGGCCGAGGGGAACGCGTGCGGTGACGTTGCGCAGGTTGTGCAGGCAGGCGCGCTCGATGCGCAACGACGGCGTGCGGCCCGTCACCGGACGCTGAGCCACAAACGGATGGCGCAATGGCGCGCGCAGGAGACGGCCCGTCACCGAACGCGGCGAGCGCATGAGTTTCGCGACGCTTCCCGCGGCGACCACCTCGCCCCCCGCGCGGCCCGCACCGGGGCCAAGATCGATCACGTGGCCCGCGCGACGGATCGTCTCATCGTCATGCTCGACCACGACGACGGTGTTGCCCTTGGCCTGCAGGCCCTCGAGCGTGTGAAGAAGCATGCGGTTGTCGCGCGCATGGAGCCCGATAGTCGGCTCGTCGAGAATATAACATACACCGCGGAGATTCGAGCCGAGTTGGGCCGCAAGGCGGATGCGCTGCGCCTCGCCGCCGCTGAGCGTGGGTGCCGCGCGGTCGAGCGTGAGGTACGCAAGGCCCACCTCGCCGAGGAAGGCGAGCCGTGCGCGGATTTCCGCGACGATATCACGCGCGATTTGCTCCTCGCGCCCGTCGAGACGCAGTGCGGCGAACAGCGCGGCGGCACCACGGACGGACAGGGCGGCGTAGTCGTCAATCGTCCGCCCGCGGTAGCGCACGGCGAGCGCCTCGGGCCGCAGGCGCCTGCCGTGGCACGCGGGGCAGGGCTTCTCCGGGCCGTCCCACCAGGCGTTCCACCAGATTTCCTCGCCGGTCTGCTCCTCGTCGAAGCCGCGCAACTGCAAGCCGGTGCCGTAGCATTCCGTGCACCATCCATGCTTCGAGTTGTATGAAAAGAGCCGCGGGTCAAGCTCGGTGAAGCCGCGGCCGCACGACGGGCAGGCGCGAAGAGTCGAGAGCACCACGGCGCGGCCGCGCGCGGGAAGCGCGTGCAGCACGCCTTTACCCGCGCCGGCCGCCCGCGCGATGAGCGCGCGCAGCTCCACGGCCGCGGCGGGAGAGACGTCAATGGCGCCGACGGGCATCTCGATGTCATGCTCGCGAAAACGGTCGAGACGCGGCCATGGCGCGACAGGGGTCATCACGCCGTCGACACGCAGGTGGGTGATGCCTTTCCCGGCGGCCCAGGCAGCGAGGTCGGTGTAGTACCCTTTCCGCGCACGAACCAGCGGCGCAAGGATCGTCACGCGCTTCCCGCGGCAGTCGCGCAGCAGTTGCGCGGCGATCATGTCAACACTCTGGGGCCGGATGGGCACATTGCAGTCCGGGCAGTGTTGCACACCCAGCTTGACGAACAGCAGCCGCAGGAAATGATGCAGCTCCGTCACCGTCGCCACCGTGCTCTTCCGGCCGCCGCGGCTGATGCGCTGCTCGATGGCAACGGTGGGCGGGATGCCGTACAACGCGTCCACGTCGGGCCGCGCGGCAGGCTGGACGAACTGGCGTGCATACGCGTTGAGCGATTCGAGATAGCGGCGCTGGCCCTCGCCGAAGAGGATGTCAAACGCGACGGTGCTCTTGCCGCTGCCGCTGACGCCGGTGATGACGGTAAGCGTATCGCGCGGGATGGAGAGGTCGATGCCTTTGAGGTTGTGTTCGCGGGCGTTATGGACGCGAATACGCTGCGGCTGGCGGGTTGCGCGCGCTGCGCCGCGCGTGCGCGGCGGCTCAGGCATCGGCGCACTCGCGGCCCGCAATGCAGCGCCGGTATGGCTTTCCGCGCACGCGGCAATGTCCGCCGGCATGCCCTTGTACACGATGCGGCCGCCCGCGTCGCCGCCTTCAGGGCCGAGATCGATGATCCAGTCGGCCGCGCGGATGACATCGAGATTGTGTTCGATCACGATGACCGAATGGCCGCGTGCGACGAGTTCATGCAGCGCGCGCAGCAGCGTGGCGATGTCGTCGAAATGCAGTCCCGTCGTGGGCTCGTCAAACAGGAACAGCGTGTGCCGTTCGTCACCCGGGCGGACGGCAGTGGCAAGATGGCCGGCAAGTTTCAGCCGCTGCGCCTCGCCGCCGCTGAGCGTCGGCACGGGCTGGCCAAGTTTCATGTAGCCGAGGCCGACCGCGTCGAGCGGTTCGAGCCCGCGCAGCACGTCCGGATGCGCTGCAAAGAACGCCCGCGCTTCGCTCACGGTCATGTCGAGCACATCGGCAATGGACTGCGGCGTGGCGCGCGCGCCGGTGGCCGCCGCGTTCGCGGGCGGGTCGAGCGTGACGTCGAGCACTTCCTGCCGGTATCGTTTCCCGTCGCAGTCGGGGCAGCGGAGATAGACGTCGCTGAGGAACTGCATCTCGATGTGCTGGAACCCGTTGCCGCTGCACGCGGGGCAGCGGCCCGTGCCGGCATTGAAGCTGAACGTTCCCGCAGTATACGTGCGTTCGCGCGCCAGCGGCTCACGGGCGAACAGCGCGCGGATCGGATCAAGCGCGCCAACGTAACTCGCGGGATTCGACCGCGTCGTCTTCCCGATCGGCGACTGGTCGACGAGCACGACGTCGGTGATCTGCTCATGCCCCTCGATTGCACGGTGCGCGCCCGGCTGTTCGAGCGGCATGCTTTTCAGCGTGCGCAGCCCGTAATAGAGCACATCCTGCACCATGGTGGACTTGCCCGAGCCGCTCACGCCCGTGATGCACACAAGGCGATGCAGCGGGATCGTGACGTCGATGTCCTTCAGGTTGTGCGCCCGTGCGCCAAGAATGCGCAGCGAACCGTCCTCCCCTGGCGCACGCGGCTGCCGCGCCGATTCGACCACCGTCCGCCTGCCCGAGAGATACTGCGCCGTCAGCGAACGCCGCGAGCGGAGCAGTGCGCGCACGCTGCCCTGGAACACGATCTCTCCTCCGCGTTCGCCCGGGCCGGGGCCAAGATCGATCACACGGTCCGCCGCGCGGATCACCTCGGGGTCGTGCTCGACAACAATGAGCGTGTTGCCCGCGTCGCGCAGCCGGTGCAGCACGCCGACAAGGCGGCTGATATCACGCGGATGCAGGCCGATGCTCGGTTCGTCAAGCACGAAGAGCGTGTTGACCAGCGAGGTGCCCAGCGCCGTGGTAAGGTTGATGCGCTGCACTTCCCCGCCGCTGAGCGTGCGTGACTGCCGGTCGAGCGTCAGATAGCCGAGGCCCACCTCGATCAGGTAGTCCAGACGCGTGCGGATTTCGCCAAGCAGCAGCGCTGTTGCCTCATCGACGGCGGCGGGGAGGGGCAGAGTGTGGAAGAATGCCGCGCAGTCGCTGATCGGCAGCGCCTGCACCTGGTGCATCGTCATCCCCGCCTCCGGGCCGATCCGCCAGAGAAGCGACTCGGGCTTGAGCCGCGCGCCGCCGCAGGCGGTGCAGGTGCGATAGGCACGGTAGCGCGAGAGCAGGACGCGGATGTGCATGCGGTAGCTGCGCGCTTCGAGCCATTCGAAGAACCGTTTGACGCCATACCAGAGGCCATCCTCCCAGCGGCCCTCGCCGTCGATCACCCATGCGCGCTGTGCATCGGTGAGCTTGTACCATGGGACATCAACGGGGATGCCGCGCCGCTTCGCAGATTTCAGCAGGTCGTCCTGGCATTCATGCTGGCTGGCAGACTGCCACGGTTTGACCGCGCCCCCCGCGAGCGTTTTTGCCTTGTCGGGAATCACGAGGTCGTAATCGATCCCGATCACGCGGCCGAAACCGCGGCATATGTCGCACGCGCCGATGGGCGAGTTGAACGAGAAGGTGTTCGGCACCGGGTCGCGGTAATGGATGTCGCACGCGGCGCAGTGAAGGTCCGCGGAGAAGGGCAACGGCGCCTCGGGCTGGCCGTCCGGGCCGATTGGCCGGATGGCCACGCGGCCGCCGCCGTGCTCGAACGCCGCCTCGATGTCCTCGACGAAACGCGTGCGCTGCGCAGGTGAGAATCGCAGACGGTCCTGCACCACTTCGAGCGCGTCGCCCTCCAGGGGCAGGAACCGGGTGTAGCCGTCCCGCGCGAGCAGCGCGCGCGCCTCGTCTGGTGACGAGCCGGGGCGGATGCGCGCGGGGAACGTGACGAGCAACGCGGCATCGCCGCGCGGCGCCATTGCCTCGCACACGCGCTGGAAAATGCTCTCGGGCGTATCGCGCTCGACGCGGCGGCCGCAGGCGCGGCAGTACAACCGCGCCGCCCGCGCGAACAGGAGCTTGATGTGGTCATTAAGCTCGGTCATCGTCCCCACGGTCGAGCGCGACGTGCGGACGGGATTCGTCTGGTCGATGGCGATGGCGGGCGGAATGCCGTCGATGCGGTCAGCCCGCGGTTTGTCCATGCGTTCGAGGAACTGGCGCGCGTACGGCGAGAATGTCTCGACGTACCGGCGCTGGCCTTCGGCGTAGATGGTGTCGAACGCGAGCGAGGACTTGCCGGAGCCGCTGACGCCGGTGACGACGATGAGCTCATTGAGCGGCAGGGCGAGATCGAACCCTTTGAGGTTGTTCTGGCGCGCGCCGCGGATATCAATGGTCGCTTCTGGCATAGTAATTCAGGTCTAGTATGATTATAGCAGACCCGCTGCCATGTGTAAAAGTGCTGAAGTAGTAAGTCCCCAGCGCTTTTCTCTAGAGGTCAACAAGGGTGGTGAACTACGGATTGCGCGGATGGGTGCTTTGCGCCCGTCAATGCAGCATCTCAGCTCCCTTCATGGAGGCCGTGCCCACTGCGGATTCGGGCGCGTTCGAGCGCCGCCTGGCGTGTGCGCAGTTATTCAGGCGTCATGGGCGTCTCCAACCGCGGTAATAAGCGTATAACACCGCTTATATGATGCCAGAACAGGCCGCCGATGTCCGGTGTGCCTTTCATGCGTCACCTGCCCCCCGCTCGCCCTAGCCGGAGCAGTTCGCGGCCATCGCACACGGAGGTTCCTGCGTGTCAGCCGCGCCGGGCCGCTTCGATCGCCGCGATGTCGATCTTTGTCATCTGCATCATCGCCTCGAAAGCGCGCTTGGCTGCGGCGGGATCGGGATCGGCGATTGCGGCAGTGAGCGCGCGCGGCGTGATCTGCCACGACAGGCCCCACTTGTCCTTGCACCAGCCGCAGGCGCTCTCCTGCCCGCCGTTGCCCACGACCGCGTTCCACAAGCGGTCCGTCTCGGCCTGGTCGTCAGTCGCCACCTGGAACGAGAAGGCCTCGTTGTGCGTGAACTCCGGGCCGCCGTTCAGGCCGAGGCAAGGGATGCCGATCACGGTGAACTCGACCGTCAAGACATCGCCCTGCTTGCCCGCGGGATAGTCGGCAGGCGCGCGAAGGACCGTTCCCACCGAGCTGTCCGGGAACGTCGCGGCGTAGAACGTTGCGGCGTCCAGTGCGGTTCCGTCATACCAGAGACAGATTGTGTTCTTGGGGACCATGTTCTCATTGCTCCAGACCAAGGTATAGGAAGATGTGCCGGGCCGCTGTACGGCGCAGGATCGGCGTCTGCAGTGGCTGGCCGCGTGTACGTCAGAGTATTCTCTCGACCTCGGCGCGCGACGCGGGATCGAGACGGCGGAGCGAAGGGATTTCGAACCGGTTGCCGAAGGTGTCCTTGATGACCAGGCGGTCGTCGGAAATCCAGTGGATGTGGACGGCGGGGCTCTTGATGACGAACGAGCGCGGCCCGCGGTCCGTCTCGACATCCCAGTAGCGCTCGCCGTAGTGCGAGCGGGTGCGGACGACGCGGGTGATGACGGCGACGAGATAGCGGCGTCCCAGTTCCTCAGCGGCGACGGCGCGCGATGCGGGTTCGAGCTCGTCGAGCGAATCGAGCATGAGGAGTTCGTGCCCCTTCTCATCGAGGACGGCGACTTCGCGGCCGATGCTCGAGACGGGGCGCGCCCAGGCAAGCGTCACAGGCGTTTCGCCGGCCCCGTCGCGCGTCATGAGCACGCGGTCGCCCTTGCGTGTGAAGATGATTGAGTCTGCCGGGCTCATCGATGCATTCCTTACTCGCTCCATGCCTGGGACCGCAGCGCGCTCAGCTCGTTCTGCACGCGCACGAGCCGCGCATACTGGCCGTCGCGCGCCACCAGCTCGTCATGCGTGCCCATCTCCGCGACTCTGCCTTCATCCAGGACGATGAGCTTGCTGGCGTGGCGCAGGGTGGTCAGCCGGTGGGCGATGGCGATGGTGGTGCGGCCCTGGATGAGGTTTGAGATGGCCTCCTGGATGGCCTTCTCGGTTTCAAGGTCGATGGACGAGGTGGCCTCGTCGAGGATGAGGATCGGCGGGTTGTGCAGGATGGCGCGGGCGATGGCGATGCGCTGGCGTTCGCCGCCGGAGAGCTGGGCGCCGCGTTCGCCGATGAGCGTGTCGTACCCCTCCTCCTTGCCCAGGATGAACTCGTGCGCGCGGGCTGCGCGGGCGGCGTTGACGACTTCCGCGAACGAAGCGTCGGGCTTGCTGTACCGGATGTTCTCGAGAATGCTCGCGTTGAACAGGAAGGGCTCCTGGGACACCAGGCCGATCTGTCCGCGCAGGTCGTTGATCTTGAGATCGCCGACCGGATGGCCGTCGATGGTGATGAGGCCGGCATCGACGTCGTAGAACCGGCAGATGAGTTTGATGATGGTGCTCTTGCCCGCGCCGGATTTCCCGACGAGGCCGATCATCTGGCCGGGGGCGATGTCGAACGTGACGCCTTTGATGATCTCCTTGCCGCGCTCGTAGCTGAAACGCACGTCATTGAACGCGATGGCGCCTCGGATGCGCGGCACGGGAATGGCGTTGGGCGCGTCGTACGTCTCGGGCACTGTGTCAAGGATGGTGAAGATGCGTTCGGCGCCGGCGAAGGCGTGGGTCATCCAGTTCATGACGGCGGTGAACCACTGGAGCGGGCCGTAGAAGAGCCAGATGTAGCCGACGAAGGCGAGGACGGTGCCGAAGGTGAGCGTGGGATCGGCATTCACGATGCGTCGCGCGGAGAAGTACCAGACGCCCGTCACGCCCAGCGACATGATGAAGAACATCATCTCGGAGAAGCCGATGAAGGTGCTGTCGATGCCGAAATTGGCGCGGAAGACGTGTTCGTTCACGCCGCCGAACAGGCGGCTGCGCGAGTTCTCGCGCGAGAACGACTTGATGGCGGTGATGCCTTCGATCGATTCGTTGAGTATCGAGTGCAGCGTGTCGATCCTGCTGCCGCGCTTGTGGAACAGCGGGATCAACCGCCGCCAGAACCACCTGCTGCCCACCAGCAGCAGCGGCACGGGGAAGAACACCAGCAGCGCCAGGCGCACATCGAGCATGAGCAGCACGACGGCGATCGAGACGAAGAGGATGCAGTTCGTCAGGAAATACGGCAGGCCGTCGTTGAGGAAGTGAAACAGCTCGGTCGTGTCGTACATCACGCGGCTCACCGTCTCGCCCGAGCCGCGCTTGTCGAAGTAGTTGAGCCGGAGCAGAAGGAGCCGGGTGTGCAGCCGCGCGCGCAGGTCCGCCACGATCCTCCCGCCGAGCCACGAGACGAGCCCGTCGCCAAGGTAGCGCGCCACGAGGCGGACGACGGCGCAGGCGACCATCCCGCCGATCCAGAGGGGCAGCGTGCCGTACTGCTTCTTCTCGATGACGTTGTCGAAGATGCGCTTGGTAAGATATGGCGGAACCATCTGCGTGGCGACCGTGACGAGCGTCGCAGCCATCAGGATGAACGTGCGCACGCGGTACGGCGCAAGCAAGCCGATGATTCTGCGGAAAATGGTGAGCGTGGGCACGCACAGCGGGCAGTGCTGTCCGCGCTCGGGCAGCGGCGCGCCGCACTTGGCGCAGTAGGCCGCCTCGTGCTCGTCGGGAAGCACGGGCTCGCGTCCCTTGATCACGTCGTTCATCGCGCGGCACAGAACGGCGAACTCGGGGACGCAGGCCTTCGAGTAGTAGCAGAGAACCGTCTCGTCCCCGCCGCCCACGGCGGCAAGGGCGCCCGAGCCGAACAGTTCGAGCGTCTTGACCTCGGCGATGCCGGAGAGGCGCAGCACGCGCGGCGGCGTGCCGTCGTCCGCGACGGCCACGCATGTCCGCGTCACCGCAACATAGCACGGGCCGAACGCGCGGGAAAGCGTCAGGTCCCCGATGCAGGACAGTATGACGTGCTCGCCGGGCGGAAGCGCGGCGGCGAACGCCGCTGCGACACGGGGAGGCAATGGTGTGTTCAACCGCATAACCTTCCTGATTATAGCAGACTCGGGCGCGCATGTAAACTGTCCGGGAACGATGCGGCGTTGACACCCGGGGCGCGTGATGGTATCATAGCGGGCCGGCGCATGCGAAACATGCTGCGGGCTGATCGGGGCCCGATGCGGAGACCACTTGCCATAGTGCCTGCGTTCAACGAGCAGGACGCCGTCCAGAGCGTGCTGGCCGACCTTGCGTGCAACGCGCCGGCGGTCGATGTGCTCGTGGTCAACGACGGGTCGACCGATGCCACGGCCATGCGCGCACGGGAAGCCGGCGCAACGGTGGTCACCCTGCCGGTGAACCTTGGCATCGGCGGCGCGGTGCAGACGGGGTTTCGCTACGCGCTCGATCACGGGTATGCCGTCGCGCTGCAATTCGACGGCGATGGGCAGCACTGCGCGGCGGAGATCGCGAAGCTCGTTGCGCCGATCGAGGCCGGCACTGCCGACGCCGTCATCGGCTCGCGGTTCCTCGGGACGGACGGGTACAAGTCAACGCCTGCGCGGCGCGCGGGCATCCGCCTGTTCGAGGCGGTCAACCGGCTGCTCATCCATCAGCGCATCACGGACAACACTTCGGGATTCCGCGCCTACAACGGGCGGGCGATCGGGCTGCTCGCGCGGGAGTATCCGCACGATTACCCGGAGCCGGAAGCCGTGATCCTGATGGGCAGGAACGGCCTGCGCATCGCCGAGGTGCCGGTGTCCATGCGCGAACGCGCCGGGGGCGCCTCTTCCATCCGCGGGGTGCGCGCCGCATACTACATGGTGAAAGTGCTGATTGCCCTGTTCGTCACGGTCACCCGCGCAGCACGCAAGGAACGCTCATGACTCCGCCTGTCGACATCGTACGCATCCAGTACATCGGCGTGATCGCCAGCCTGTGTTTCCTGCTGTTTGTCTTCCACCTGATGCGCTCGAAGCATCTGCGGATCGAGTACTCGCTGCTCTGGTTGTTCTTCGGCGTCGCGTTCCTGTTCTTCTCCGTCTCGCGCACGGCGATGGACTCGTTGAGCGCGATGATCGGCATTGCGTATTCGCCCTCGGCGCTGCTGCTGATCCTGCTCATGGCGCACCTGCTCATCCTGATCCAGTTTTCCGTCGTCATCTCGTCACTGTCAGACAAGAACCGGGATCTGGCGCAGTCGCTCGCCCTGCTCGAACTCAGGGTGCGGGAGCTCGAGCGCCGGGACAGCGGGCGCGATGCGCACACGTGAACGCAATGAGCATCCTTCCACGCGTGGCAGTCATCTATGTGTCGTACCACTGCGACGAGCACCTGCCGGACGCCGTGCGCGCGTTGCTGCACTGCGCGTATCCGGCGGAGCGGCTGGCGCTGGTGGTGGTCGACAATCCCGCGCCCGGATACGGCTCGTCGGCCGGCTTCATCGAGCGCACGCTTGCCGCGGAGGCAGGCGCGTCGCCGCTCGAGACGGCTCTTCTCGCGCAGCAGGAGAACCGCGGGTACGGCGCGGGCGTCAACGCGGGCATCGCCTGGGCGGCCGGCCATGGCTGTGAATACGTCTTCCTGCACAACGACGACGGGTACGTCGAGGCGGGCTGCATCGGTCGCCTCGTCGACGCGATGGAGCGCACGGCGAGCCTTGGCGCCGCGCAGCCGCTCATCCTGCTTCATCCCGAGACGCACCTGGTGAACACCGCGCGCCAGGCCTTCCAGTACCTCGGCTTTGGACACTGCGGACAGTACCGGACGCGCCGGGCGGACCTCATCATGGACACGGTCGAGGAAACGGGCTCCGCAAGCGGCTGCGCGGTGCTCTTGAGAACGCGCGTGTGCCGCGAGGTTGGCATGCTTGACGAGGGTTTCTTCCTCTACCAGGAGGACCTCGAGTACTCCCTGCGGCTGCGCATCGCGGGGTATCGCACGGCGGTCGTGCGCGACGCGGTGTTCTTCCACAAGTATCACTTCGCGCGCACGGCGGGCAAGTACTACTTCCTCGAACGCAACCGCTGGGCCGTGCTGCTGTTGTACTACCGCTGGCGCACGCTGCTGCTCCTCCTGCCGATGGGCGTGACGATGGAGTGCGGTCTGCTCGTGCTGGCGACGGCGCAGGGGTGGCTGCGCGAGAAGCTGCGCGCGATGTTCTACTGGTGCCGCCCGGGCGCCCTCGCCCACTGGCTGCGGAAGCGGAAGCGCGTGCAGGCGCTGCGCACGGTGAGCGACCGCGAGCTGCTGCGCCTGGCGACGCCGCGCGTCGTCTTCGCCGACGCGCGCGTCGAGAACCCGCTGTTGCGCCACGTGGCGAACCCGCTGCTGGCGCTGTACTGGAAGCTGGCATACCCGTTGATCAGATGGTAATGAACGCGCAAAAGCTCACCGTGTGCCTTGTGTGCTCGCACGGCGGACACCTGACCGAGCTTCTGCTGATGAAGCCCGCGTACGAGGCGCACAACTGGTTCCTGATCACGTACGACTGCGAGCGGACGCGCGCGCTCGGGTGCCGGAAGTACCTTGTGCCGCACTTCCCGCGCAACGTGCTCAAGGCCCTGCCGGCGGCGTGGATCATGTGGAGGGCCTTCTGGCGCGAGCGGCCGGACGTGGTGGTCTCGACAGGCTCTGAGCCGGCGCTCATCGCGTTCTTCTGGGCGCTGCTCTTCGGCGCCAGGCGCGTGTTCATCGAGATCACCGCGCAGTTCGACACGCCGACGCTGACGGGCCGGCTGCTCTACCCGGTCTCGAACCGCTTCTATGTGCAGAACAGGGAGACGCTCGCCGCGTACGGCCCGCGCGCGGAATTTCACGGAGGACTGCTGTGATCCTCGGCACCGTGGGCACTCATGACGCGCCGTTCAACCGGCTGGTAGCCGCGCTCGACGCGTTCGCCGCCGCACACCCGGAGCACGAGGTGGTCATCCAGACCGGCCACTCGACGTGCCACCCGCGCGCCGCCGCGTGGTACCGCTTCGCGCCGTCGCTCGAGGCGGACATGGCGCGCGCCGCGCTCGTGGTCACGCACTGCGGCAGCGGCACGGTCATCGAGCTGCTCATGCGCGGCACGCCGTTCATTCTCGTGCCGCGAACGGCCGCCCGCGGCGAGCACATCAACGACCACCAGGTCCTCCACGCACGGGCGCTGCGCGAAAGATACGGCGTGCCCGCGGTCGAGGACACGGCCGCGCTCGATGAAGCCATTCTGGAGGCGCTCGGCACGCCATGGACATGCAAGCGCGTCTCAGTCGAAGACAGCGGCATTTGTCGCGCACTGAAGGCATACCTTGACTCCCTATGACCACCGCACACTCCTTCTACGAACGGTACTGGCTCGAGACGGCCGCGCAGGTGAAGGATTTCCAGCGCAAATGGCCGAAGCTCAGCCGGTTCATCCCGCGCGAGCCGGGCGTGCACATCCTCGATGTCGGGTGCGGCGACGGCCGGTTCGTCTGCGCCATGAGCGCGTTGAACCCACAGGCGCGCTTCACCGGTGTGGACGTCTCGCAGGCCGCGCTTGACCTTGCGGCGAAGGCCGCGCCGCATGCCGCGTTCCACCGCATCGCCGATGGCGCCCCGCTGCCGCTTGCGGATGCCTCGGTCGATTTCATCCTCGCGACCGAGGTCATCGAACATGTGTACGACACGGAGGCCCTGTTCCGCGAGATGGCCCGCGTGCTCAAGCCCGGCGGCCGGCTGCTCATCACCACGCCCTATCACGGCTTCCTCAAGAACCTTGTGCTCGTTGCTGTCTGGTTTGACAGGCACTTTGACCCGACGGGGCCGCACATCCGCTTCTTCTCGAACCGCGCGCTTGACCGTTGTCTGCGTACGGCCGGGCTGGCGCGGCTGGCGCGGGGATACTTCGGCCTGTTCCGGCCGCTGTCGTTTTCGGTGTTCGTGCTCGCGGGGAAACGGGCGCGTACATCATCAACAACCGGTGTGGACCCATGAACGCGTTGCGCACCCGCCTTCTGACGCTTGGCTGTCTTGCCGGCATCGCCTGTCTCGGCGTGCTCGCCTTTTCGAACTCGCTGGCGAACGGGTTCTATTTTGACGACAGCCACGTGCTCGTCTCGAACTACGCGATCAGGTCCCTGAAGAACATCCCCCGTTTCTTCCACGACACCACGACCTTCTCTTCGAGCAGGAACAACCTGACATACCGCCCGGTCTTCACGCTCTCGCTCGCGCTGAACTACGCCGTGTGCGAGCTCCGCCCGTATGGATATCACGCGGTCAATCTCGCCATCCACATCGTGTGCGGCATGTTGATCTGGCTCATAGCACGCCGGCTCGTGCGCGAGTGGCTGGGCGCGGATGCGCTGCCGGCGATGCTCGCGGCGTGCGCCGGCGCGGCATGGTTCGTCGTCGCGCCGGTCAACGCGGAGACGGTGAACTACACGATGTGCCGCGCGGCATCCCTGGCAACGCTGTTCTATCTGCTGGGCTTTGCGCTCTACCTGCACGCACGGACGCGGCACTGGGCGTGGTATGTGCCCGTCTGCGCGTGCATGGTGCTGAGCGTGATGAGCAAGGACATCGGCGGCACGCTCGGCCTGCTGTTCATCGCGTACGAGGCATGGGACTGGGGCAGGGCGGCGGCGCCGGTGAGCCGCGCCCGGCGCGTTGTGCCGGTCGCGCTGTTTGCCGCGGTTGTGCTGTTGTACGCTTTGCGCGTCAAGTTGTTCATCGGCATGGATGCGCTCGCGCCCGTGTTCACCTCAGGCACGCTGGCGGACAAGCTTGCGACGCACGCGCGCGGCCAGGTCCATTACCTCAGGCAGTTTCTTTTCCCGACCGCGTTTCCGATCGATCCGGTGGACTTCGGCGTGACGGCGGTGAGCGACCCGCGCAGCCTGCTCGCCATCGGCACGCTCGCCTCGCTGTACGCACTGGTCCTCTGCGGAAGGCGGCGGCTGCCCGTGGTGACGTTCGGCCTGCTCTGGTATTTCATCGCGTTGATTCCCGAGCAGACCTTTACTGATCTTAACCAGCCGATCAACTACCACCGGCCGTACATCGCGCTGCCGGGCGTGTGCGTTGCCGCCGCGGCGTTGCTCGGGCATGCGTGGAAGGCGCTGGCACGCGTGTGGACACCGCGCGCCGCCGGGATTGCCTGCGCGGGCTTCTGCGCCGTCGCGGCCGCGTGGTACATTCACGCGTCACGCGCCGAAAACGCCATCTGGGCGGACAACCTTCGCCTCTGGCAGGTCGCCGTCGAACATGCGCCGTCGAGCGGACGCGCGCAGATGAACCTCGGGCTCGAATACATGGCCCGGGGCAACTACGAGAAGGCTGAAGAGCACTTCCTGGAATGCAGGCGGCTCTGGCCGGACTATCTCTACGTCCACATCAACCTGGGCATCCTCTACCGGGCAATGGGCCGCGACGCGGACGCGGACAGCCACTTCCGCCACGCCTACCAGCTCGACTCGAAGCACGGCGCGGTGGTCACCTGGCTGGTGTACGACCTGCAGAAGCGCGGTATGTACGCCGAGTCGATAGGCCCGCTCGACGGGATCATCACGGACAAGCCCGAGAGCGCGCCCTTCCGCAAATTGCGCGGCATTGCGTACTACAAGCTCGGCCGCCATGCCGAAGCGGCGGCCGATCTGGAGCACGCCCGGCGGACGCTTGCGGACGACAGGGAGCTGATCCTCCATCTCGGCCTCAGCTACCTCTCGTCAGGCCTCCATCTCCAGGCGCTGGCATTGTACGACGAATGGCTCGCGCGCCATCCGGACGACACGGATTCGCTGTTCAACCGCGCATACACACTGCAGTGTCTGCGCCGCTATGACGAGGCGCTCGCCGCGTGGGACACGGTGCTCCGCGTGTCGCCCAGCCCGAAGGCGGCGGCGAACCGCGCGTGGGTCGAGCAGCAAAGCGCAGGAAGGCACGCGTGGTAGCGCTGCCGGGCCGCCGGCAGGCGCGGTCAGCCCGCCGCGAGCACAGCGCCTATGGCATTGAGAAGGTCTTCCTGGCGGAAGGGTTTGGCGACGACGCCGGCGAAGCCATACTCCCGGTACGAGGCGAGGACAGGGTCATTGGAATACCCGCTGGAGACAATGGCCTTGACGTGCGGATCGAGTTCCCTGAGTTTCGCAAGTGTTTCCCTGCCGCCCATTCCGCCCGGGATGGTGAGGTCAAGGAGCACCACGTCGAAGGGGTCTGCGGCGTCTTTAGCCGCGGTGAACGCGGCGATGGCTTCACCGCCGTCGCGCACGCCTTGCACTCGGCATCCCGCCTTGTTAAGCATCAGCGAGACAACCGCGCGGATTGATTCCTCGTCGTCCATGACAAGGATGCGGCTGTGGAATGCCTCGACCCGGGCAGGCGCCGGGGCGGAGATGGCGGCGCCGGTGTCGCTTTCCGGGAGCGCGGGGACGTGGATATGGAAGGTCGTGCCGGCGCCGACGCAGGACTCGACGGCGATGTGTCCGCCGTGCTTCTTGATGATGGAGAAGACGGTGGTAAGGCCGAGGCCGCTGCCCTTCTGCTTGGTCGTGAAATAGGGGTCGAAAATGCGTTCGAGGTGCTCGGGCGGCACGCCAAGCCCCGTGTCTGAGACGCTGATATGCACGTAGGGCCCCGGCTTGAGCGGCAGGATGCTCTGCTCGTCAAGGAGTATGTTCTCCGCGTTGATGGAGACCACACCGCCGTTCGGCATCGCCTGGTCGGCGTTGATGACGAGATTGTGAACGACCTGGCCGATCTGCCCGGGATCGACTTCCGCGTGCCAGAGGCCGGGGGGAAAGCGCACGTCATGGCGCGAGGATGAACCGCGAAGGGCAAATGTTGCAGCCTCCGTGAGAATCTCGGCAAGCGAGGCAGACTGCTTGACGGGCATGCCGCCCTTGGCGAACGTGAGCAGTTGCTGCGTAAGGTCTTTTGCGCGTGCCGCGCCGCGTTCCGCGTCTGCGAGGAGCCGCTGCCGGTCCTCCTCGCTCCACGAGTCCGCCATCTTCGCCAGCGAGATGTTGCCGAGTATGGTCGTCAGGATGTTGTTGAAGTCATGGGCGATGCCGCCGGCGAGGAGGCCGAGGGATTCGAGCCGCTGCGTCCTGGCAGTCTCCTGATCGCGGTGGCGCGTGTCGGTGACATCCCGCACGATGGCGAGCACCTCGTCGGGGCCGCTCACGACCATGCGTGCCTCGAAGACACGGTTCCCGCCGTGCGCCGGAAGGGTGTATTCGTAGACCGAGACCCCTCCCTTGTCGAACACGCGCTCGATGTGCTCGAGCGTCATGCGCGCAATGGCTGGCGGGAGCACGTCGCAGAACCGCTTGCCAAGGAATTCCTCCGGCGAAAGCAGAAGCTCCTGCGAGATCGAATGGAAATCGACACAGGTGGAGTCGCGCTTGAGCCTGAACATCAGGTCCGGCTGGGCGCTGAGGATGGCGCGCATGCGCTCTTCGCTGCGGCGCAACTGCTCTTCCGCGCGTTTCCGAGTGCTGATGTCATTGGCAACGACAAGGATGCATTCGGCGCCGCCGGGCAGCGTAGCCTTCGTCTCCAGCAGTTCCATGTCGCAGAGCGTGCCGTCCTTGCGGATGTTGCAGACCTCATGGTGGAGTGTTTCCCCGGCAAGGATGCGTGCAATGTGTGCCTTGACGATGCCCGCGCCGTCACCGGGGACAAACATGCTGACGTCTGCGCCCACGAGCTCATCGCGGGTGTAGCCGAAGGAAGCGCACAGCGCGGGGTTTGCGTCCAGGATGACGCCCTCGGCGTTCTCGAGCAGGATGCCGCTCGGGGACAGGGCAAACAGCATGCGGTAGCGCTCCTCGCTCGAGGCGACGACCGCCTCGGCGCGCTGGCGGTCGGCGATCTCGCCGCGGAGCATCTGGTTGCTGCGTTCGAGCTCGCGGCTCCGGAATTCCGTGTCCCGGTGATGCGAGGCGACGAGTGCGGTGACAAGCAGCCCGATGGCAAGCACCAGCCATGAATGACGGCGTGCGGCATCGAGGCGCAACGGGGCGACCGGCATGACCTCAACGCTCCACACGGCGTCGGCCACGGGTATCTGGTACGTGTGGACGAGCACGGGAGCAAGGAACCAGGTGTCCGGCTTCGGCGCCGCAGCGTCCGGCCGCAGCGGGGAGCCGCGGTAGACATCCTCCCCGCCCGCCTCCGCCCGTGGATCGGTCACGCGGAAGTAGAGCGCGCCGGCGCTCGATTCGCGTGCCACGGCGGCCATGACGGCAGCGCAGTCGAGACGCGCGAGCACGCATCCCATGAATTCCGCGCGCCTGGCATCAATCGTCCCGGGAATGCAGCGTCCGCGGTACAGGGGCATGAACATGGTGACACCGCGGGCCGGCGCCTGGTCGTGCAGAGGAGGGAGCGGCGGAGTGATGGCGCTCATGCCGCTGTCACGCGCGCTCTCGTACGCCCGGCAGCGAACGGGTTCGCTCGCAATGTCGAAACCAAGCAGGCGCTTGTGCGTCTCCGGCGGGTGGATGTAATAGACCGGGTAGTAGGTGTCGCGGCGGGACGCTGGGACGCATGCGCTCTCCGCGGTGAGTTCACTGATGAAGAAACTGGCAAGGCCGTCGCGCTGCGCGGCAGCTTCATACTGCGCGCGCTCTGAAGCGGGAACACGGGGCGCCCAGCCGAGCACGGCGGTGTCCGCATGCCAGAGGTGCTCCTGGCGGGCAAACAGCTCGAATTCGTCGCGCGTGACCATTTCGCTCGAATAGTACAGGGCGCGCATGGCTTCGAGTGTCTGGATGTAGCGGTCAACTGCGCGCTTGGCTGCCTGGACGCAGGCGAAACCGGCACGCTCGGCCTCGGCTTCCACAAGGTTCCGCTCAGCACGATGCAGGACGACAAACGCGCTCAGGCTGAGCAGGACGCCGAGGGCGACGACCAGCCATGTCATCCAGCCGCAACAGGCGGGTGTATGCTTGTCTGTGGCGTTCATGGCGCACTGCCCTTGGAGATCGCACTGCACCCGGGAGCCGTGGTGCGCGTCAGTCTGCATTCCTCGCACGGATGCTCGACGCACAGCGCACGCCACTGCCGCCCGTCGAGCGCCGGCAACGCGTCAGCCGCATCGGGCCCCCAGGAGCCGGCCGCGTAGGAATGGAGCTGGTGTTCGGCCGAACACACACGCCATGTGTCCAGCACGGGCTGAAGGAGCGACCAGGTGGTCTCGACGCTGTCCTCGCGGATGAACAGCGTCTGGTCGCCCAGCATGCAGTCCAGCAGAAGGCGTTCGTATGCCTCCGGCGGGTCGGCATGGAACACGGAACGATAGCTGAAATTCATGGTGAGCGTGCTCATGCACAGCCGCGGGCCCGGATGCTTCGCCTGGATCGACAGGGCGATGCCCTCGTCGGGCTGGACGTTGAACACGAGCGCGTTGGGCGCGAGATTCTCAGGCTGCAGCGGCTGGAACACGGAATGCGGCACGTGCTTGAACGTGACGGCGATCTCGCTGCACCGTCGCGGGAGGCGCTTGCCCGCGCGCAGGTAGAACGGCACCCCCTGCCACCGCCAGTTGTCGATGAACAGCCGGGCGGCGACGTACGTCTCCACGATCGACGACCCCGCCACGCCGGGCTCGTCCCGGTAGCCCGGCGCCGTCATGTTCCTGACCGTGCCCGCCGCGTACTGGCCGCGTATGATCTGCTGCTCGAGGGTCGCCGGATCGAACGGGCGGAGCGAACGCAGCAACTGCGCCTTGCCGTCGTGCATGCGCGGCGCCTCCGACGAGGCGGGCGGCTCCATCGCCACCAGCGCAAGCATCTGCAGCAGGTGATTCTGGAAGAAGTCGCGCAGCATGCCCGCCTGCTCGAAGTACCCCGCGCGGTGCTCGACACCCATGCATTCGGCGGCGGTGATCTGTACGTTGTCAATGTACTGACGGTTCCACAGCGGCTCGAAGACCGCATTGGCGAACCGGAAGATCAGGATGTTCTGGACGGTCTCCTTGCCGAGGTAGTGGTCAATGCGGTATATCTGCGTCTCGGCGAGCGCCACGCGCAGGGCGCGTGCAAGCTCGCGCGCGGTGGCAAGGTCTCTTCCGTGCGGCTTCTCGACGATGACGCGCATCCAGCCGTTGCCGTCCTCGTGCTCCGCTGCAAGGCGCGCGGCGCCGAGGCGGGCGACGATGGCGCCATAGACGGACGGGGGCGTGGAGAGGTAGAACACGGTGTTGCCGTGCGTGCCGTTCGCGGCGTGAAGCCCGCGCATGCGGTCGCGCAGCGCCGCATACAGCGCCGGCGAGTCATAGACCCCCTGCTGGTACCAGCATCGCGCGCAAAAGGAGGCGACCATGCCCTCATCGTTCTCCGGGAGGGCGCGAAGCGTGTCACGCACGGACGCACGGAACGACTCGTCCGACAATGCCGTACGCCCACAGCCCAGGAGGAAGAACTGCGCCGGCAGGAGCCTCTTGCACTGCAGGCCGAAGAGCGAGGGAAGAAGCTTCCGGTGCGTCAGGTCGCCGGTCGCGCCGAAGACGACAAGGCCGCATGCATCAGGCACCTGCTCGATGCACAGGTTGTCCGAGACGGTGATGTACGGGACTGCCGCCATGCCACTAGTATACCCGTTATCGAGCCGGATAGACAACACGAACGCCGCAGCCATGGAAGGGCCCGGCCGTTCCGCCGGGTGCAGCCAGGCGGTCACTCATCCGCCGGGGAATCAGCCTTCCGTGCGCTTGCCGAGCGCATGGTCGATCATGAACAGCCCGTTGGCCGAGTCCTTGATCATCCTGAGCTTCTGGACGATCTCGTCCGTCTGCTCCTCCTCCTCGAGCTGTTCGGTGACGAACCACTGGAGGAAGATGCCTGTGGCGGTGTCGTTCTCCTTCCCGGCGAGGGCGACGAGACTGTTGATCCGTTTGGTGACAGCCTGTTCGTGCTTGAGCGCGTCCTGGAACGCAGCGAGCGGGGATTCCCATGCGGTTTTGGGCCCGGCAATCGCGGCGAGTTTGACGGCGCCCATGCGCTTGACGATGAAGTCGTAGATGCGCATGGCGTGGGAATGTTCCTCCTTGGCCTGGGCGCGCATCCAGGTGGCACAGCCCTTGAGGTTCTTCGTCTCGAAGTACGCAGCCATCGAGAGATAGATGTAGCCCGAGTAGAGCTCGAAGTTGATCTGGTCGTTGAGCGCCTTGAGAACCGCTTGACTGAGCATGGTGCCTCCCTGTAAATTGTTAACATGCTATTTCGGTGCTAGTATACCAATTTTGTCACCGCCTGTACAGCGGCCGCGTAATCAGGCTCGGCGGTGATCTCCGGCACGAGCTGCTTGTAGGCGACCTTCCCGGCCTTGTCGATCACAAACACCGCGCGGGCGAGCAGGCGGAGCTCCTTGACGAGCACGCCGTAGGCCAGGCCGAACGACGCATCGCGATGGTCGGACGCCGTCCTGACGCGCTCGACGCCTGACGCGCCGCACCAGCGCGCCTGGGCGAACGGCAGGTCCATGCTGATGCACCACACCTCGACTGCCGGGCTCAGCTTCACGGCCTCCTGGTTGAAACGCCGCGTCTCGACGTCGCAGACGGCCGTGTCGAGCGACGGCACCGAGAAGACGACGGCGACCTTTCCCGCAAGCGCCGCCAGGGTCACCGGGGAGAGATCGTTGGCAAGCGCCGAGAACCCGGGCGCCGTGTCCCCCACGGAGACGAGGGTGCCCGCCAGGGTAAGCGGACTGCCTTTGAATGTGACGCGTTCGGTTGTTGCACTCATGGGTGTCTCCCTCAGCAGGTGGTTAGCCGCTCCGCGCCCGCGGGCCGCCGCGGGCGGTGCGGCGGTCAGATTGTGTAGTTGTTGCCCGCACGGTAGTTCCGCGCGGCCGTGCGCACCCGTGCGACAAGGCGCACGCTCGCGCTGACGCTGGTGATCCCGAGGTCCATCAATCTGCTTATATAGCGCGGATCCCCGCCGATCTCGCCGCAGAGCGACAGCGGCTTGCCCGCCGCGCGCGCCGCGTCGGCCAGGGCTCTGAGCACGTCCCAGAACACCGGCCTGTCGGGCGTGTAATCGCGCGCCACCGCTTCGTTGTCCCGATCGACGACGAACAGGTACTGGATCAGGTCGTTGCTGCCGATGGTCGCGAAGTCCGCCTCCTCGAGGAGCGCGGCAGCCTGAAGGCAGGCAGACGGCACTTCGAACATGATGCCATGGCGGACGGTGCCGCCTTGCAGTCCGCTTGCTGATTCGGAAAAGAGGTTTTTGAGCGCGATGAACTGGTCGAAATCGACGATCATCGGATGGATGACGTTGACGACGCCGTGCCGCGATGCGCGGACAAGCGCGCGGGCCTGCGGCGCGAGGACATCCGGCCGCGCGAGCAGGAAGCGCGCGCCGCGGCACCCGAGGTACGGGTTCTCCTCCGGCGGCAGGTCGAGGAACGGGGCGCGCTTGTCCCCGCCCACATCGAGCAGCCTGAAGTAGACCGGCCGGCCCTTCATGTGCGCGAGCACGGCGGCGTAACGCTCGTACTGCTCGTCCTCGGTAAGCAGCCGGCCCGCCGCAATGCATTCGAACTCGGTGCGGTAGAGGCCGATGCCTTCAGCCTTCACTTCGAGCGCGGCTCCGGCGTCGCTGCTCAGGTTGATGTTCGCCATCACGGCAAAGCTCTCGACCGGCTCGTCACCGGCGGTGACGGTGCGGGCGCGGCTGGTCACCGGATGGCGGGCGAGCGTGTTGGCGGACGGGGATGTAACGACCTCGCCGGTATCGCCGTTGACGAGGACGGTGGTGCCGCACGGAATCTGCTCATGCACGCGCGGAATGCCGGTGACGGCCGGGATGCCAAGCGCGCGGGCAAGGATGGCCGCGTGGGACGTTCTGCCGCCCCGCTCGGTGACGAACGCACGGGCCTGCTCCGCATCGAGCTCGAGGGTCATGGCGGGCGTCAATTCGAGGGCGACGACGACGCGATTGCGCCCATGCTCGCAGGAATCTTGCCCCTCACAGCGCAGCAGCGGGTTCATGCTGCCGAGCGCGTCAAGCACGCAGCGTTTGATCTCGGTGATGTCCGAGGCGCGCGCGCTGAGGTACTCGTCCTCGACGGCACGCAGGCGCCGTTCGAACGCATCGAGCGCCGATGCCGCGGCCGCCTCGGCGTTGCATGCTTCGCGCGCGATGATTTCGTCCATGGCGGTACGGAGACTGACGTCCTCGACGATCAGTTTCTGCGCGACGAATATTTCGGCTTCGGCCGTGCCGAGGCGTGCGGCCACCTGCTCCTTCACCTGCCCGAGCCGCTGGGCCACGCGATCCAGAGCGGTGTGGAGGCGTTGCTGCTCGCGCGGAATCTCCTCGCGGGCGATGGCGCGGGGCTCGGCGTCGCTGTGACGGTACTCGTTGAGCAGGCAGGCGCGCGCGACGGCGACGCCGCCGCTGACGGGAATGCCTCTGAAGCGCTGCTCGTTGGACATGCGAGCCACCGTTGTTGAAACAAAACGCAGCCGGGAAACCCCGCGGCTGCGTTGGTTGACGATCAGTGTGCGGCGTTGCGCCGGCGCAGCGCCGCCGGGTGCGCTACTCGGGCGAGAACATGTCCTTGTTCACGCCGCATCCCGGGCATACCCATTCTTCGGGCAGGTCTTCGAAGCTGGTGCCCGGCTCGATACCGCTGTCCGGGTCGCCGACTTCGGGATCATAGACGTAGCCGCACACCTGGCAGACGTATTTTTTCATGACAGGACTCCTCACTTCCTGGTTAACCACGTACTGAAACCGCGGGCATTATAGCGCATTCGCCCGCGCCTGTCAAGACTCGCCTGCCGCCGCGGAGCAGGGGCTGCGCCCCTGCGTGGATGACCGGCGGGGCGCTCCGGGCGCCCCTTATCCCTTATTCTGGTACTAGTATACCTGATTATTCGCGCCGCGTCAAGCCCCCCCTCGCCTCACTCCACCGACGCGTCCTGGAACAGCCATGTCGACAGGTAGCGCTCGCCGGTATCGCAGATGACCGTGACGACCAGCTTCCCCGCGTTCTCCGGCCGCCCGGCCACCTGGAGCGCGGCCCATACGTTCGCGCCCGCGGAGATGCCGGCGAGGATGCCCTCCTGCCGTGCAAGCTGCCGCGCCGTCTCGCCGGCGTCCTCGTGCTTCACGGTGATCACCTCGTCGACAAGGTCGCGCTGGAGCACATCAGGCACGAACCCGGCGCCGAGGCCCTGAATCTTGTGGGGCGCCGCGGCGCCGCCCGACAGGACGGCGGAATCGGCGGGCTCAACCGCGATGGCCTTGAACGACGCCTTGCGCTTCTTCAGCGCGCCGGCGATGCCTGTCAATGTGCCGCCCGTGCCGACGCCGGCCACGATGATATCAACCTTGCCGTCGGTGTCGCGCCAGATTTCCTCGGCCGTGGTCCTGCGATGGATGTCCGGGTTGGCCGGGTTCTTGAACTGCTGCGGCATGAAGGCGCCCGGTGTGGCGGCAAGAATCTCCTCGGCCTTGTCCACAGCGCCGCGCATGCCCTTCTCGCCGGGCGTGAGCACGAGCTCGGCGCCGAAGAACCTGAGCAGTTTGCGCCGCTCGACGCTCATGGTCTCGGGCATGGTGAGGATGAGGTTGTAGCCGCGCGCCGCGGCGACGAAGGCGAGCGCGATGCCGGTGTTGCCGCTTGTGGGCTCGATGATCGTGCCGCCGGGCTTGAGCAGGCCCTGTTTCTCCGCGGCATCGATCATGGCAACGCCGATGCGGTCTTTCACGCTGCCGAGGGGATTGTTGGACTCCAGTTTCACGGCAACGGTGGCGCCGAGGCCGGCAGCCAGGCGGTTGAGACGCACGAGGGGCGTGTCGCCCACGGTGTCGATGATGCTGTTGCAGATGGCCATGGCACACCTCAGTCATACACAGGTTATGGCAGGTATTCCGGCGCGGCAGTGCGGCGGGCCGCGTGCGGTGTCATTGCGCCGCCTTCTTCAGGGCCTGGTCGATGTCATCCTTGATGTCCGCGACGTGCTCGAGGCCGACGGAGAGGCGCAGGTAATCCTCGGTGACGCCCGTGGCCTCCTGTTCAGCGCGCGAGAGCTGCTGGTGCGTCGTCGATGCGGGATGGATGACCAGGGACTTCGCATCGCCGATGTTCGCCAGGTGCGAGAGCAGCTTTACGGACTCGATGAACGTGCGTCCGGCCTTCAACCCGCCCTTGATGCCGAACCCGACGATGCCGCCGAAGCCCTGCGTCAGGTACTTCGACGCCACCGCGTGGTTTGGGCTGTCCGCAAGGCCCGGGTAATTCACCCAGCTCACCAGCGGATGCGTCTGCAGCCACCGCGCGATCTCGAGCGCGTTGGCCGAATGCTGCCGCTGCCGCAGGGGCAGCGTTTCGAGGCCCTGCAGAAACAGCCACGCGTTGAACGGGCTCAGACAGAAACCCATGTCGCGCAGGAGCGTCACCCGCACCTTCATGATGAAGGCAACGTTGCCCATTCCGGGCACGTTGCCCAGCGCGTCCCAATAGACAAGGCCGTGATAGCCCGGGTCCGGCTCGGTGAACTCGGGGAATTTCCCCGTGTTCCACTTGAACTTCCCCGAGTCGACAATCACTCCGCCGATCGACGTGCCATGGCCGCCGATGTATTTCGTCGCCGAACTCGTGATGATGTCCGCGCCGTGGTCAATCGGGCGGACAAGGCCGACGCCCACGGTATTGTCGACGATCAGCGGGATGCCCGCCTCGTGCGCGATCTTCGCCAGGGCGGTGAAATCGGGCACATCGAGCTTGGGATTGCCGATGGTCTCGGCGTAGATGGCGCGCGTCCTGGGCGTAATGGCCTTCTTGAAGCCCCCGATGTCCTGCGAATCGACAAAGGCGACCGTGCGGCCGAGTTTCGGCATGGTATAGTGGAAAAGCTGGTACGTACCGCCGTAGAGGTTGTTCGCCGCAACGATATCGTCGCCCGGCTGCGTGATGGCAAGGACGGCGACGGTGATGGCCGACATGCCGCTCGAGACGCCGAGGGCGCCGGTGCCTCCCTCGATCTCAGCGATGCGCTTCTCGAAGACGTCGGTCGTCGGGTTCATCAGCCTGGTATAGATGTTGCCAAACTCCTTGAGGGCGAAGAGGTTGGCGGCATGTTCCGTGCTCTTGAACACGTAGGAGGTCGTCTGGTAGAGCGGAACGGCGCGCGCGCCGGTGGCGGGATCGGGCTGCTGTCCGGCGTGCAGCGCAATGGTTTCGGGTCGATAGGTGCTCATGGGTGTTCCTGATGAGGACCGGCGCGGCGGGCGGCTGTCTGCGCCGCCATCAACAAGGCGGCAATAGGTGCGCGTCTCGTTCGCCCGTGCAGAACCGCGGCGAGTCCGGTTAATATGGTAAGAGCATACCAGATTTCCCGCCCGCTGTCAAGCTGGCCGATGCGCCGGCTCCGGCGACCAGTGTGGCCGATCCTGCCTCACGGCCTGCGGACGCAGCGAAAGCCGATGCCGCGGTACGCGCTGTCCGTCGGCAACGCGTCATCGCGCGCGGCGCAGCGCAGGGCATGCGACTGCATGCCCCATCCGCCGCCGCGGACGACCTTGTAGAACAGGGCGCCGTCCTGCACCGGGCCCATCGTGTCGGGCGCCGTGGCGGCAGCATCCTTGTAGAAATCCTGCTTGTACCAGTCCCAGCACCATTCCTGCGCATTGCCGGCCATGTCGTAGAGGCCGTAGCCGTTGGCCATGTCGCCGCCAGGGGGGAGCTGGCCGCCGTTGTAATAGCCGCACACGGCAAGATCGCTGTGGAATGTGCCGCCGCTGAGATAATAGTCGGCCTTGCTGCCGTCGATGTGATCGGTGCACACCCCGCCGGCGCCGGGCCATGGGTACCACTGTGCGACGAGGCCGCCGCGCGCCGCCTTTTCCCATTCCGCCTCGGTGGGAAGGCGGTATCCCGTGCGGGCCACGTCACAGCTCCACGTGGTGAAATCGATGCAGCGGGTGAATCCCTCGATATCGCTCCTGTAATTGCAGTACGCCAGCGCGCCGTACCAGGTGGCGACGGAGCACGGGAACCCCTCGCGCCCGTTCTTCACCAGGAACACGCCGTTGGCGAACGTGATGTCGCACGCATAGTTGGCAAGATTGATCAGCGTCTGCGGCGTGCCTTCGCTGTTCTGGAGCGACGTTGCCGATGCGTTGAGCAGCCCGTGGTCGTACGCCCATTGGAGCACCTGGCACATCCGGCCGTTCGACACTTCGCATTTCTCGATCATAAAGGCGCTGACATTGACCTGGTGCACGATGTTCTCAGGGCTGCTCGGGGAGTAGTACTGGTTTGACGCGCCCATGAGAAACACGCCGCCCGCGATGGTGGCGAGCTCATTCACGACCGCTGCCTTGCCTGGCGCGCAGACAACAACGCTCTCGGGCAGCGCCTGGCTGATCTTCATCTTGAACTTCCCGTTCTTGGCGAGCACTTTGATCTTCACCTTGAACTTCGTGGCCCGGTCTTTCTCGCTGTAGCTCCACATCTTGATCTCGCCCGTCTTCCGCTTCACCTTCGGCTCAAGGGAGAATGGGCCGGCCGACACGCCCAGCAGGACGTTTGACTGCATAATCGACAGGAGATTCGTGTAGGCGAGCTCGGCGACCAGCGGCGGCGTCATCGGCACCTCTGCCAGTTTGAGCTTGGACTTGCCCTTCCGTGTCTGCGGCCAGACGGGCGTGGAGATGCCGGCATGCAGGATGCACGTTGCCAGTACGGCGGCCGTGAACGCCATAGTGCGGATGCGGATGTTCATGCGGTCCTCCTTGTGAAGGTGGCCATCGGCGCAGGCAGGTGCCGTGGCGCTGATGGGGTGGTGCGGCGACATACCCATCTTACCATAATCAACGGCGTGAAGCAAACAGGCTGGCACGCGGTGCCGCAGGCATGGAGGGAAGCCGCCGGGGCGGCGGCGGCGACGGGGCCGCGCCATGGAGCAACGCCCGTCAGCGGTAGATCGTCATCCCAGGAGAGGCGCCGGTGACAACCTCACGCCGGCCGGCGCCCGCGGGAATGGTGCGGACGAGCAGGCGCGCCGTGCGCTCACCGAGTTGCGCACGCACGTATTCGAGCTGGCCGACGCGGACAACGGCATCCTCCGGCACCACCACGGCCGTGCGTGTGCCCATGGGCAGTTCGAGCACGCCGAACATGCCCGGCATGAGCCCCGGCTCCTCGCCGATGCAGATTCTCACCATAAAGGTCCTGCTGCCCGGGTCGACGGCGGGAACTGTTTCGCGCAGTTCGCCGTAAAGCGTTCTGCCGAGCGCGTCGACGGTGAACGGCACCTGCTCGCCGATTTTGATGCGCGAGACCAGGCCTTCGCGCACGGGGACTTCAAGCATCAGCCTGGCCGGGTCAAACAAGCGGAGGAGGATGTTGCCCGGGCTAGCCAAGTCTCCCGGATCGGCCAGCCGCTCAGCGAGAACGCCGTCCATCGGGCTTGTGATAGTGGTGTAGTCGAGGACAGCCTGCGCCTGGCGGAGAGCCTGCGCGGCGCCGTCCGCATCGGCCTGGGCCGCCGACTGTTGCTGTTCCGCCTGGGCGAGCGCGGCACGAGCCTGGCGGTATGCCGATTCGGCGGCATCAAGCGCCTGCTGTGACACGGCGCCCGAGGCGGCGAGCTGGCGGGTGCGGCCGGCGTCGCTCGATGCCAGCTCGAACGCCGCGCGCACCTGCTGCACCTTTTCGCCCGAGGCGGTGACGCCCGCCTGGGCGGCCTTGAGGCGCTCGGCCGCCTGGTTCACCGATGCGGAGAGGTCGGCATCGTCCAGTTTGACGAGCAGGTCGCCCTTCTTCACCCGGTCGCCCGAGCGTGCAGGCATTTCGAGCACGCGGGCCACCACGCGCGGCGAGATGTCCACCATGGTGCGGCTGCTCACCGTGCCGACCGCGCGGTAGGTCACGGGCAGCGTCACCTGTTCGACGACGGCGGCGGCGCCGGTTGCCGCGACAGGGGCCAGCGCGGTCCGTCCGGGCGCGATGCGGCCCGTGGTGAAGACGCCCGCCTGCCAGAGGATGAGTGCGAGCAGCGCGAGCGCGCCGGCGGCCGTGATCAGCGTTTTCCTGTTGAGAAAGGTGATGATGTTCATCG
>JAAYZF010000022.1 GCA_012514975.1 bacterium | reverse complement strand
TGGCCACGACTGGAGTCGCGGCCTACCACGCGAGCGTGCTGACGCGTGTGTGCTCCGTGTGGCCACGACTGGAGTCGCGGCCTACCACGCGAGCGTGCAGACGCATGTCCGCCCCGTGTGACCACGACTGGAGTCGCGGCCTACCGCGCGAGCGTGCCGACGCGTGTGTGCTCCGTGTGGCCGCGACTGGAGTCGCGGCCTGCCACGCGAGCGTGCGGACGCGTGTCCGCTCCGTGTGGCCGCGACTCGAGTCGCGGCCTGCCGCGCGAGCGTGCGCTCATAGGAGCCGCCACGTGTGAAATGGTATAATGATTTCTCGGTAATCCATAAGGAATCTGCGCAATGAAACGAATGACCCTCGTGCTGCCGGGCATCATGGCCGGCATGTCGTGCTTCGCGGCAACGGCAGGCGGCATGGCATCCGCGAATGGCCAGGCCGGCCAGAGAGCTTCGACGAACGCATCTCCCGAAGCGAACGTTCCGGCCATCCCGTGCTACACCAATCCGAATGCCGCGGTCAGCATGGGCGACCCGTTTGCGCTCAGGCATGGCGGAATGTACTATCTCTACGCCACGAGCGCCGGCGACGGGTTCAAAGCATGGCGTTCGAAGGACCTGGTGAACTGGACGGAGCTTGGCTATGTCTACCGGCGCACGTCGAACACGTGGGGCACGGGCTCGTTCTGGGCGCCCGAGGTGACGCACTATCGCGGCAAGTTCTACATGGTCTATAGCTGCAATCGCGAGCGTGGCGGCGGCTTCCGCCTGTGCATCGCCGTGAGCGACCGGCCCGAGGGTCCGTTCACCGATCTGCATGCCCCGTGGTGCGACAACGGGTGGTCGTGCATCGATGCCGACCTCTTCATCGACGATGATGGCGCGCCATACCTCTTCTTCGACAAAGTGGGCACGGTGACCAATCCCGTCAAGTACATGTACGGCATGATCTATGGGATGAAACTGAAGCCGGATCTCTCCGGCCCGGCAGGCGAGCCAGTGCTGTGCGCGCAGGCGGACCACGAGTGGGAAGATCCGCTCAGCACGCTCAGCCGGTGCAACGAAGGCGCATTCGTCTTCACGCACGGCGGCAGATATTACATGACGTATTCAGTGAGCCACTACGCCAGCCCGCGCTACGGGATCGGCTATGCCACCGCGCCCGCGCCGCTCGGCCCGTGGACAAAAGCGGCGAACAATCCGCTCGCCGTTACGGATGCGTCAATCGGCGTGTCAGGCCCCGGGCACAACTCGGTCGTCTCATCACCGGACGGCACGGAGCTGTTCATGGTGTATCACACGCACGCGAACATGGAACGGAAAGGCGGGCGCGTGCTCAACATCGACCGCCTCGTGTTCGGCGGGGAAGGGGAGCTGAAGCTCATCGGCCCCACGCGCGCGCCGCAGCCGTATCCCTCTGCCGCGTCGAAGTAGTGCAAAGTGGACGAGGCTGGGCCTTGGCAAGTTAAAGTAGCGTGTCTTGGCCGGGCGAGCTGACGGGTTTCCGCCGCGTGTACTTGCCAAGGCGGAGCCTCGGCCACTTTAACTTGCCAATCCTGCCCGCGGGATCGGCCACTTGCCTCCTCAGAAAATGGTATACTGTTAACATGCATTTCGATGAAACAACAGCTTCACCTGACGCACGGCCCCATGAGGGGCTCGAACAGTTGCTTGCCCTGATGCCTGTCGCGGCAGGCGCGTTTGGCGGCACGGAGTATCCGCGGCCGGCTTCCATGGCGTTCTTCGGCGAGGCAGCCGATGCGGCCCGGCTGCGCAAGGCGGCTGAAGAGCGCATTGATGCGCCCGCGCCGGCCGTGTGCGCGCTGGCGCTTGCGATCGCTGAAGTCATCGAGTCGGTCAGGATGGACCGCGCGGCGCATTTCATCACCGACGCCAAGGCGCGCGACCTGGTGTTCATGGGCGCGAAGTGGCGGGCTGGCTGGGTGTTCCTGATGGGCGCGGGGCCGCACGACGAGCTCGCGGCAGCATTCCGTGCGCGCGAATTCCTGGTGTTCTGCCAGAACGGCGCGGGCATGCCGGATGTCGTCGATCTTGGCCCGCGGCAGACGGCGGCTGTGTACTTCCTTCAGCTCATGGTCCGCTACGCAATGGTCTGGGGCGGGATCGCGCCGGGCGATGACCACGAGATGGGCCATTTCCTCGAAGCGGACATGCCGGGCGTGGTTGTGGCGCATGGGGCGCTCATGCCGGTCGAGGAGCTGCTTCTGCTTGGGCTCATGAAGCTTGGCGCGTCTGCTGTTGTGCCGCCCTCGTACCCGTTCGAGCAGGGGAGGCAGGTGCGTGCGGAGGGCGTTGACGAGATCGTCACCGCCGCGGTGCGCTTCCCGAACCTGCGTGTGCGGGAGGCGGACGGCGGGTCAATGACGATGCCCGGCTACTGCGACCCCTTGCATGCGCGCGAGCCGTTCGAGTGCGACCGCGTCGTCGGCGGCGCGACGTCGTTCTTCGTGCTCGTGCCCGCGGCCCCCGGCGCGACGGCGCAGCCGGCGGAGCTGCCCGCGGCGCTCGATCCGGGCGGGCCGGTTGGCATCGTTGTCACGGTGGCGGATGCGCGGCTCGATGTCGCCACGTCGGGGTATCTCGAGGAGAAAGCGCTTGACGGCATTCACCTGTTGCACGGTGTGCGCGCCGAACGCAACGGAGACGACGGATTCCGCCTGTTCCTCGCGCGCGAAGCGGATGCGTCGCCGGGCCGCATTGCCGGCGCCGTGGCTGCCGGGCTGAAGCGTGCATTCCCGCTGCTCGAAGGCGTTGCCGTCGAGGTGTTCACTGGCCCGGCCGCGGCCGCGGCGAAGCAGCGCGCGGATGCCTTCCGCGCCGAGCGCGCCAGGTGCATCAGCAGCGAACGCGACGACACCGCGCCGCATTTCCACTATTGCATCGAGTGCCAGCCGTTCAGCCGCGAGCATGTGTGCATCGTCACGCCCGACCGGCCGCCCATGTGCGGCCGCGACCGGTTCCAGGTGAAAGCCGCGGCGCTCTTTGGCGCGACATGGCATCCGTTCAAGCGGCAGGATGTCCCCGACGGCGCGTTGCGCGGTGCACTCGTGCCGGGCACGGCCATCGACGCCGCCACCGGCGAGTACCAGTCCGTGAATGATGCCGTCCGCATCCTGTCGCACGGCGCGGTCACACGGATGACATTGCACAGTGTGCGGTCGTTCCCGCACACGAGCTGCGGCTGCTTCAGGTTCCTTGCGTTCTGGATCGAGGGCCTCGACGGGATAGGCGTGATGGAGCGGAACTACGAAGGTGAAGCGCCTGGCAGGCTCACGTGGAACATCCTTGCCAACCGCGCAGGCGGCAAGCAGAGCCCGGGCGTCACAGGCGTCTCGGAGGCATACCTGCGCTCGCCCCGGTTCCTCAAGGGCGACGGCGGCCATGCAGCCATCCGCTGGGTCAGCCCCAAGGCGTATGAGGCGGTGAAAGACCTGCTGCCCGAACATGCGCGGGTGCGCGTGGGATAATCCGATGGCGCTTTCCAGCGCAGTGGCATGCATGAACAAGGTAGGAGGGACATCCCTGTCCCGACTAGCGGCGGAGTACGTCTGCCGCATCGGCGCAGGGATGCGCCTCCCACATTAGCTCCTACAGGTGATACGTGGTAGACTCCGGCCCGCTGCTGCTCGGCATTCTCGTCATCGCAGTCTGTTTCATCGTCATCGCCACGGCGCGCCTGCGGCTGCACGCGTTTCTCGCGCTGATCATTGCTGCCTACGGCGTCGGCATTGCCGCGCGCATGCCGGCGGCGGACATCGCGAAGACGATCACCGAGGGCTTTGGCAGCCTGATGACGAGCATCGGCCTCGTGATCGTGTGCGGCACGATCATCGGCGCGTTCCTTGAACGATCGGGCGCGGCGGTGGTGGTGGCGGAGGGCGTGCTGCGCGTGGTCGGCACGAAACAGCCGGGGCTGGCGATGAGCATCATCGGCTACATCGTCTCGATCCCCGTGTTTTGCGATTCAGGGTTCATCATACTCTCGGCCTTGAACAAGGCGCTCGCGCGCCGCACGGGCGTCTCGCTTACGTCCCTCGCGATAGCGCTCTCGACAGGCCTTTACGCGACGCATGTGGCCGTGCCGCCCACGCCGGGCCCGCTGGCTGCCAGTGCGAATCTCCATGTCACGAATCTAGGCCTCGTCATCATTGTCGGCCTCGTCTGCGCCGTTCCGATGATGCTTGCCGGCTACGCCTGGTCGCTGCTGTTCAGAAGGCGTTTTGACCCTGAGCAGCTTCATGACGAAACAGGGGACCCGCTTGCCGCATGGAACGCGCTGAAGGCGGGCTACGGCACGCTGCCGCGCATGTGGAAGGCGTGCACGCCGCTTGTGCTGCCCATCGTGCTCATCGCTCTCGGCTCGGTCGCGGGTTTCACCGGCGCGCCGTTCGGCAGCGGTGTCGTCAAAGGGGCGCTGGTGTTCCTGGGCACGCCGGTTACGGCGTTGTTGATTGGCGTCGCGACATCGTTCCTGCTTGTTCCGAAGATCAATGAAACGGTGCTGCACGGCTGGGTGGGCGATGCGATCAAGGATGCGGCGGTGATTCTCGTGGTCACCGGCGCGGGCGGTTCGCTTGGCAAAATGCTTGCGGCGACGCACATCGGCGATCATCTCGGCACGATGCTCTCGCAGTATCATCTGGGCATATTCCTGCCGTTCCTGATCGCCGTGGCGCTGAAGACGGCGCAGGGGTCATCCACCGTGGCGCTGGTCACCACCTCGGCCATCATCTATCCCATGCTCGGCTCGCTCGGGCTCGAGGGGGAAATGGCTCGCGTACTGGCCGTCATGGCAATAGCTTGCGGCTCGATGGTCGTTTCGCACGCGAATGACAGCTACTTCTGGGTCGTGTCCCAGTTTTCGCACATGCGTGTCGCGACTGCGTATCGCGCGCAGACACTCGGCTCGCTGGTGCAAGGTGTGGCGGGGATGGCGGCGGTGGCGTTGCTGTCGTTGGTGCTGCTGTGAAGGCAGTGGACGGTGTGGACGTTGTGGACGGATGAAGGGCGGCCGGCCGGGCCTGTGTGCGATGGACTGTCCACAAAATGATGCGGGCGCCATGTGTTCATGGCGCCCGCATTGTCTTGATTTCAAACTGGTGTAACTGCTGTTGTGCGCTACCTGCGGCGCAGGCCGAACAGCATCGCCACGAAGCCGAGCACGAATATCGCCGGTTCAGGCACGACGTCTGCCATCAGGGTGGGAGTGCGGATCATGTCCCATGTGCGGCCGCGGGTGCACCACATTTTGTTGCCATACCACTGGGGCACGAGCGCGACGCCCATGTTGTCCGCCGGGTTGTTCAGCCAGTGCTGGACAAGGGTGCCTGGGAAGACCCAGTAGTTGGTGCCCAGAAAGTTGATTACTGTTCCCGCGTTTGTCGTTCCGGTACACGCCGTGAGCGCAAGCTCGACACCGAGGACGTTGGTGAACGCCTGGTTGTTGTTCGGATAGTTGCCGAACGGCGGGTTGTTGTTCGTGGTGTTCGGCCCGAGGAAGTTCTGCCACGTCACTGTTGTCTCAGTCCAGTTGCTCACAACCGTGAACAGACGGAAGGGCAGCGTGCCGTATTCGCCCCAACTCATGCCGTCCCTGATTGCGACATTGCCGTTGAACGTGAGGCCGGACCACGACGACAGGTTGAACTTCCACAGGATCATGCACCACAGAGGATAGCCGGCAGCAGGATTGCCGCCGGGGCACGTGCTGAAGGCCGAGCCGTTGTAGTTCGAGCTGTACCATGGTATTGCGCCGCCACCGTCCGGGGCGATGAACGCACTTGCTGATTCGTAGACTGAAATGGGAACAGCGAATGCGGTTGCAGCAACGAACAGCAGGCACAACAGCACTGCGAGGAAGGTGAGAGGTTTCATGGGGCTCCTTGTGAATTGGTTGTTTACCAAAACGGGCAGGCCACGTGGTCTGTCCTCCGTATCCCGGTGCCCGGTGGCACCCAATGAAAACCTTGTGAGCAGTATAGCACATTCCGGCACGAAAGTCAAGTGGTTTTTCACGAAAAGCAGCGCGCAAGGCCAAGAAGGTCCGGGCGGCGGATGTGGCTGGCCTCTTCGAGGCCGGTAACGGTAACGGGCGCGAAGCGCCCATCCACACCGGCGAATGTGGCTGGCCTCTTCGAGGCCGGTAACGGTAACGGGCGCAAAGCGCCCATCCACACCGGCAGAACGGCCTCGCTAAAGCGAGCACTCCAAACCACCCCGCCGCGTTCTGCGTGCCGAGGCCGTTGCGACCGTCATGAGCACAAGCACCGCGCCCGACGGCTCGGGCACGAGCTCCGTGGTGATCTGATGCACGCGGTTCGTGCCGCCGCGGCCCGTTATGCGGAAGCTGTGCAGACCGGC
>JAAYZF010000195.1 GCA_012514975.1 bacterium | reverse complement strand
TACGGTCGCGGAGCATCTCGTCCTGATCCTCGTCGGGCAGGTTAGCCGTAGCGTTCATCGCGCGACACCTCCATGCGACTACCCATGCGCGCTTCATCCGCCTGCGCGGTGGCCCATTCCTTCTCGTCGTAGTAGTGGCCGCCGTTCGCGTAGTTGACGTGGAACTTGACCGCCGGGAACTCGGGGATGGGCCGCGCCTTGAAGCAGGTCAGCGTTCCCTCGTCGCGCTTGCGGCCCTCGTCGTCTACGGTGCGTTCGAGGATGATAGCGAGGCTTGCATCGAAGGCTGCGCCGCGACCGCCATAGGGCAATACGTCACCGGGCACATTGCTGAAACTCATCTGACTAAGCAGCAGGATCGGAACGCCCAGCCGCTCCGCGATTTTCTGCAACTCCAGCGACACCTCGCCAAGCGCGCGGCGTTCTTCCTCTGCGGTGCGCCCGAGGCGCTGGAGGTAGTCGATCACCACAAGGCCGAGCTTCCGCCGCCGCGCCTCAATCTGAATGAGCGTCGTCAACTGCTCCGTTCGCGTCACGTTCTCGCCAATGACTACCGGGAGTTCCAGAAGTTGCGCATGCGCCCGCTCCGCCCGCGCCTGTATTGCCTCGCGCTCTTGTTTGGCGGCGCGCCCCGGCATGAGCTTCATCGCATCCACCCGCGCCAGCCACGCGACCGCATTGCGTATCCACGGCGCGCGGCCCTCCTCCAGCGGAAACACGAGCACGTGTGGGCGTTCATCTTCGGGAAAGCGCGCAAACTCCTGTGCGCTCTTCAGCGTCGCGTGCATCGCGAAGCGCGTCTTGCCGCTCCCCTGCATCGCCATGAGCAGCACGAGGAACATGTTCCCGAGGCCGCCTGTGTATCGATCCAGTTCGCCGACGCCGAACCGCGCAGGCGTCAAGTCATAGTCTGCGGTAAGCGCGCTCTGAATGGCCTGCCAGTCCTCTACCTTCGTGCTCTCCGGCGTCACCGTCATCGGCCCGTCATCTGCGTTCGCGAACCTGAGCGCCTCAGCAGCGAGGTCGGCGATCACCGCGTCTGGTTCATGCTCGCGCGTATAAAGTCGCTGCCGCGCCTCGCCCGTCCAGGCAATCATCTGCCGCAGGCGCGACTTGCCCGCGACCGCCCGGATCGCCGCCTGCACGTGCGGCCCCGTCCATACGTCGTCGGCGATACTGCGCAGCCACGCGCGCCCGCCTACCGCTTCCAGTTGCCCGCGCTCGCGCAGCCGCCCCGCAACCGTCGGCACCGCGACCGGCTTGTCCTGCTCCCACACTTCGCAGATTGCGGCGAAGGTGCGTTGCGCTGCCTCGTGATAGAAGTCGGATGGCTGGAGCGTCAGAATGGCGTGGACGAACTCCGCTTCATCCCACTTGCTCTCACTCCGCAGGCAGCACCCGAGGACAATGGCCTCCGCGTCTTTATCCCACGGCGGCAGGCGCACGTCGTCTGGCGTCTGCGCGTTCACGGCCTCCGGCGCTGATCTCATTCGTAACCACCCGCCATGATCTTCCCGCGCACTCGCTCAATCAGACCATCATCCCAAAGACCACACTCCTCTGCGCGCTT
>JAAYZF010000194.1 GCA_012514975.1 bacterium | reverse complement strand
CCCCCCTCACCTCTTCACCTCGTAGTAGTACGCCTGGTACGTGCCGTCGATGGTGAACGAGCCGTCCTTCTCGAGTTTCACGCGGCGGTCGGTGGGTACGCCGTACTGGTCGAGAACGACGATTTCCTTTGGCGCGGGGCCGCGGAACTTGACGAGCGCCTGCACTGGTTCGAGCAGGAGGGGCGGCGCGCCGACGGTGATGAGCATCGAGCCGTCCTCGTTGTACTTGGCGTTCATCTGCGTGTCCTGCGCGAGTGCGGTGATCAGTATGTGCGATGACTGGGCGAGCTCCTTGTTGTCGAGCGGGGTGAAGATCATCGAGACGAACGGCGTCTTGATCTTCGCGCCCACGGCGGGAAGGATGACCGCCTTGCCGCCCGAGCGGCCGATGATGGCCTGCGTCCTGGGGGTGCGGAGCGTGACGAGCTGTCTGCCGTAATCCCAGACGAGCTCGCCGGTGGTTGAGGTGACGGTCTTCGCCGTTTTGTTCCAGAAGCTGGTCGTGGCGATCTGTTCGGGTGCGCCGCCCTCAAAGGCGCAGGTGACCTTGCCAATGGCGAGCATCTCCTCGGGTGTGGAGAGCGCGCCCTGGAGCGTCTTGTCGTCGTGTCCGCCGCCGGTGAAGTCCTGCATGAGCGGATCGACGCCCTTGAAGAGGTCATCAACGGTAATGCGGCGCGCGGCGGCGACGTCGCCTTCCTTGATGTGACCGTTGTAGAGTGCGAAGGCGATCGCGGGGAACTGGCCGATGTAGTGGGGCGTATCGGTGACATAGCTGCTGAGATTGGGCCAGCCGTCGCCGATGCGCTCGCGTCCGTTGAGGAAGTGGTACGAGGCGTCCCAGCCCTGGAGGCCCATGCCATAGAAGGCGATGAGGGGCGACGCTTCGAGTTTCCACTGGTTGGGCGGGCACTGCGACCATTCGGTCATGCAGAACGGGCGGTCCTCGACCTGGTAGAGCCCGCTGGCAAGAAGGCCGCTGCCCGGCTTGACGAAATGCGTCCCGTTGTTCACCTTGCCGTCGGCGATGTTGTGACCGCCCACGCCGCCGCCGAAATAGTTGTGGCGGTCGATCATGTCGCACGCGGTGTCGCAGTAGGTGTTGGCGGGATCAGCGCCCGCGCCGCCGGCGCGCCATGCGGTGGTGACGGTGACGCCTTTGAACCCGAGGGAGCGCATTTCCTTTTCACGCCGGTCGTAGAACTCGCGCTGGATTTCAGTGAGGAAGCGGACGTAATCGCCTGCGCGGGCCGTCATTCCCTGGAACTCGTAAAGGGGGCCCTGGCCGCCGAGATGGTATGAGGCCATGAGGGCGAACTCGCCCTTGTCGGGGGCATCCTTGGGCGCAAGGCCGTTCCACGCTGCGCGCACTGCCTCGACGCTGCCGTGCAGGTTGGTTGCCCAGGCGAACCAGCGCTGGCGCAGGCGCATCGAGTGGCGCGGGAACGTCATGCCGGCTGCGAGGACGTTGAGCGGCGCGCCCCAGAAGACGCAGTCCTCGTTCTGGATTTCGAGAACGGCGAGCGCGGGGTCGTCGGCGTAGCAGAGGCCCGTGTATGCATTCGTGTGTTCGAGCAGCGCGGCCACGTACTTCAACTGGAGGTCCTGGAGGCCGCGCTCGACGTTGACGAGGCCGGAGGCGCTGCGCAGCCCGTTCTCCTTCTCCTCGAGCTCGGCGAAGAGCTCGGGGTCGTATCCATCGTCCGCGCTGACGAGAAGCGGGTAGAAGACGGACCACGTCATGTAGATGCCGTTCTTCTTCATCTCGGAGAAGTAGAAGTCGAACTCGTCGATGCGCTTCTGGTCGAACTGACCGTTCCTGAGCGGGCCGACGTCGCCAAGCACGGGATGCTGGCGGACCATGTTGACGCCGTGTTTGCGCAGGTACTTTGCGCGCTGTGCCTGCTGCTCGCGCGAGAGGGAGCCGTACTGGAGATTGGCGCCGCAGCCCCAGAATTTGACGGGCTTGTCCGCGTTCTCGAACTTGAGGTTCGCGCCCGCGCGCTTCAGGAAGCCGTGCGTGCCGGCAGGCGCCTCGACGAGCGAAGACATGTCGATGACCGACTCGGGCGAGAACTGGTCGTTTTCAAACACGACGGGGAACCAGTCGCCGGGGTCGTTGGCAACGATCTTCATCGTGGGGCGGTTGGTGCCGCTGGGCGCGAACGGGACGCGCGAGAGGACGAGGCAGTCGATCGCGCCGTGGTTGCTGTTCTCGCTGTGCATGCGGAAGCGGATGGTGTGCATGCCCGCGTCGAGCTGATGCGTGCCGCCGTTGACCCAGGCGATGAACCGGAGGTCAACCTTGCCGTCCTCGGCAATGTTCCGGTTCTCGCGCACATCGCCCTTCATGTCGATTTCCTTCCATTCGCCCGCATCGACCTGGCAGGCCAGTTTCGCGCCCGAGGGATTCGCGCGGAGCCAGAGGGAATACTTGTCCGGCGTGCTGATGGTGAACGAGTACTCGGCGTTCCCCGGTTTGAGCTCGGAGAAGTGATGCAGCCATGCGCCGCCGGAGAGGAACGCGTTGCTCACCTTGTCATACCACCAGGGATGCTCGGTGACATCCTTGAAGACGGCGTTCTCGCCCTCGATCCAGACCGCCTCGTCCGGCCCGGCAGGCACTTCCTTCGTCGAGCCCGCGCCGGGCTGCGTAGCGCCCGAGGGGACGAACGCGTCCGTGGTGAGGCAGAAGCAGTCGATTGCGCCATGGTTCTCGACCTCGCTCTCGGTCTTGAACGAGATGGTGCGCGTGCCCTGCTCGAGGCGCACGACGCCGAGCTTCACCCACTCGAGGAAGCGCATGTCGAACTTGTTGTCTGCCGCTATGTTCATGTACTCGCGGAAATCCTTCTTCCAGTCTATCTCCGTCCACGGGCCCTGATCGATGCGGTACGACACCTTGGCGGTATGGGGATTGCCGCGGAGCCAGAAGGTGTAGTTGCGCGTTTCAGGCACGAGGATGTCGTACTCGGCCGTGCCGGGTTTCGACCGGTCGTAGTGCGAGAGCCATGCGCCGCCGGAGAGGGCGTCGGTCTTGACGCTGTTGTACCAGCTATGGCGAGTGACGTCGGAGCGCGCAGGCTGTTCTCCCTCAACCCAGATCGTGACGGCGTGGGCGGTGAACGCGGCGCAGAGAACGAGAAGGAACGGCCGGAGGCGTAAGGTGGTCATGATCAATCCGAATGCAATCTGGTTACGCACGACCGCGGCGCAGCGAGGGCCGCGGGCGTGCGGTACGCGCAAAGGCGCCGCGGGCGTTCACCCGCGGAAAACGCGCCGCGCCGCCGGGAGCAACAGGATGGCGGCGGCAACAAGCATGCACGGCTCGGGCACCGGGGTGAAATGCGCCATGAGGTCCTCGTCTTCGCTCATCTTGAGGCAGACGGACTTGACGGCGCCTGTGACGCAGCCCGACCAGCCGTAGAACTCGGCGTCGTCATCGGGATAGGCGGCGAAGTTGACCTCGGTGCCGTCAACGTAGACGCCGCTGGGATTGTGGGTATAGTTACCCCGGCCGTCGCGCCCGGCGACGAGCGTGCGGAGCACGGCGTTCTCGTTCGTGACGGTGAACACCGTGAACGAGCACGGAGGCAGCGAGGCGACAAGATTGCTGCCGGCCATGCTCGCCGTGCCGCCCACCCAGCCGGTGAACGAAGCTGACTCGACGGTGTTCCACGGCGAGCCGTTGTCCGGCCTCAGGCGCCGGAAAGGCACCGTGCCGGTGAAGGCAAACGGGAGCTCGACGCTGGCAAGGCGGTTGCTGAGCCAGTCGCGGTTGACAAGGGCGATGCGGTAGACGCGGCCTTCCATGAAGCCGTAGCACTTGACGTAATTGAACGTGCCCTGGACGCCGTTCTTGAGCGGCTGGAGCCAGTAGGCCTGCGTGCCGACCGCCTCGGTCTCGAGCATGTGCCCGTTGTTGCCTATCGCGAGGTTGGCGGCGAAGGAGCTGTGCCAGTAGGGGCGTTTGAGCCCGGTCATTTCGAAATCGCGGTAGATGCCCCAGAGCTTCACCGTGCCGCCGCCGTAGTTGAAGCCGATCTGGACCATCGAGAAGGTGTTGATCGATGGCATGAGCGACTGGTAGAGATGGGTCAGCAGGGCATCCGATCCGGCAACCGCGGCGCCGACGCTTGTGACCATCATGTTTCTGATGGTCTCCGCCGCGCCGCCGCCGGTGGTGTGCATGTTCATTTCATAGATGGTGAACTGCTTGCCGCGGCCGTCGCTGATGAGCAGGTCGCGCTGGTGGCCGAAGCTGCCGGAGTACTGCGAGTCATGGAAGGCCATGAGCGGGCCGAAGGTGTCATCGGTGTTGGTGGACGCCGTGTCATACGTGCCCATCGTATAGCCCGCATTGTCATAGGCATCGTAGTACTTCGCCTGCGGCACGGAGTTGTCCGCGCGCCAGTTGTTGCCTGCCTGGCCGCCCATGACGAGTTTCATGCGGTCGGAGTTGAAATACGGTGACGAGCGCATGGCGCCGAAGAGCTGGGTGATCATGCGGGCATAGGGCGGGCCGTTCTGATACGACCAGACTTCGTTGCCCAGCTCGAGATAGATGACAAGCCCGTCGGTCCATGGGGCGGGATGGCCGCGTTGCGCGCGTATGGCGCCGTAGGGCGTGTTGGTCGGCCCGGCGAGGAACTCGATCAGGTTCATGCCCTCGTTGGTCGAGAGCACAACGGGCAGAACCATCCACGCGAACTTCTGGCCCAGCTCCTCCGCGATGGTGAAGAATTCAGGCATGGTGGGATAGTAGCCGCTGCCCCAGACGTTGTCCTGGGTGGGCTTCTGCCCGGCGCGCGAAGCGACGAGGTTGTCGAGCGAATCGCCAAGCTGCCCCATCCAGTGGCGGATGCCGCCGAAGCCGGCGTTCGTGAGGGCGACCTCGGCCATGCGGGTGTAGATGGTGCGCGTCTCGGGGATGATCCGTTTGAGCGAGACGTCATCGAGCCAGAAGGCGCCGCTGTTGTAGGACGCCATGGTCAGCTTGATGTTCGTGCCGTTCGGATCAGTCGTGACGGTGTTGGTGATGGCGTAGTATTTCCACTCGGTCGTGAGCGTGAAGGTCTGGTTGAACACGTAGGTGACGCCCCAGTTCCAGCGGTTGAGCTGGAACTGCACGCGCTGGTTCGCCGCCGTGCCCTTTGCCCAGAACGACAGCTCGTACGTGCCGGTAAGCACAAGGTAGCTCGGCGACGTGTGGTTGTCCATCAACGCCGTCAGCCTGCCGCCGGGACGCATGTAGACGGACATCACGCCGTCGGCGCCCGGACGCACCTCGGTCGAGGGGAACACGTTGGTTTTCTCATAGTAGCTGCCGAAGATGTTGCTGATCACGCCGCGGATGGCGAACGCGTCGCTCTGTGTCGGCTGCACGAGCGGCGTGTCGAGATTCACCGCCGAACCCGCGATGCTCGTGATGCGGGCCGACATGCCCGCGGCGGGGCCGGTAAGGACTTCGAGCCGCCAGCCGGGCTGGACGCTCGCGAACCCCGGGCCGGCCGCCTGCACCCACTTCGACGCCGTCGACTGCGCCGCGTCGGCGAAGTGAAGCGAGCCGTGAAGCAGCGGCTCGAAATTGCCGCGCTCGAACAGCTCGTGCGTCGGCGGCGTCAGGCTGCTGTATCCCGCGGCATTCAGCATCATCGGGTTGACCGAGGGCATGACGACCTCGTTGCGCACGCGGAATGCGTTCGTCACCGGCGCGACAACAGGCGCGGGATGCACGCTCAGGTTCAGCGTGGGCTGCCTGGCAGCAGCCCAGGTGATCTGGCGCGTGTACCACATGTGGTTGCCCGCGCTGTCCGGAATGATGGCGATGCCCTTGTACGGCGACGAACCGTCGAGCCATGATTCGACGACCGCGGCGGGAATGTACCAGTGGGTCAGCGTGTCCGCGTTGACGTACGTCACATCGGCGAAGGCGATCTCGGGGCCGAACCAGTTGGTGAAGTAGAGGTCTCCCGCGCCGGTGTTCCCGCCAATCCAGTTGGCCCACGTCACCGCCGTCTCGGTCCAGTTGCTCAGGATGGCGAACGCGCGGAAGCGGTGCGGCCCTGGCTCGCCCCAGTTCTGCGCGCACGTCATGTCCGCATCGTTGGTGATCGCCCAGCCCATGTAGGCCGAGAGATCGAATTTCCAGAGGATGATCCCGGCCGTGCAATACCCGTCGGGATTGACGGGCGTGAGCGTGACGCTCGTGCTGCCGTTCACGTTCGAGTTGATCCATGCGGGCTGCGGCTTGATCATTGCGCTGCCCGTTTCCTTGAGCACCACGGTCGCCGCAAGGCAGGAGAAAGCGGCAAAGCAGAGTACAACCGAAACGATGCGATGAGCCATGTTCATCTCGCCTCCGTTACACGTGTTAATCCGCACGGCGCCATCACGCCGCGCCGTCCCCGCAAGGGGGCTTCACTTCCCCGCCCGGTACGACAGCACCGGCGCGGCCATGAGCCCGTAGGGCAGCGCAACGTATTCGTCCGTCCATTGTTCGCCATCGGAGCGGAACTGGCCCGGGCCCGTCCACACGGGGTACTTCTCGGTGAGATGGAGCGGGCCAAGGAGGTTGCGCCTGCTGCTCACGATTTCGATCTCAAGCTTGTTCGCGCCCGGCGTGAGCGCATCGGTGACATCAGCCTCGAACGGCGCCCAGGCAAGACAGCCGCACTGCACGCCATTGACACGGATTCTGGCAAGGACTCCCTGCCATCCGGGCAGTGTGACGAACACGCGCTCGCCCTGCGCGGACGACGGGGCGAACTCGGTGCAGTAGGTCACCGCGCCCGTATAGCACGCAAGCCCCTGAGGCACCCAGTCGCCCAGGGCGAGCGAAGCGGGTGCAGCGGTCATGACCGGCGTTGTGCCGTTCCACTTGAAGCCGAATTCGCCGGTGAGGTACAGCGCTTCGAGCCCGCTGGCGGGCCCGTAATTCGTCGTGAGGACGAGTTCGTTCGGGCCCTGTGTGAAGAACCAGGGCAGGACGCGGATCTTCCTGAACGAGGTGTCGATCCACCAGCCTTCGTCCTCGTCAGCGCGGAGAGGGATGCCGTTGAGCGTGATGTCGAACGTCTCGGGCCGCTCAATCACCAGATGGCACGGCCCGGCAGGGAGCGTTTCGACCTCGAACCGGTAGCGGAGGGCGAGGGGCGCCGTCTTCGCCTTCGGATCAACGGGCACGGACCACGGCTGCGCCATCCGGCCGCCGCGCGGAGGCATGCCGAGTGATCTGCGCACGTCATTGTCGAGCCTGAGGATTTCGAGGGGGCCGCGCCACGCGCCGCCTTTGAGCGCATACGCGGCCGTGTCAAGCGGGAATGCGTTCGGCTCGTCGCGCATGATGGACCAGCGTTCGCGCTCAACGGGCTCTGCACGCGTTTCGCCGAGCGCGGGCCGGTGCGCCAGCTTCCTGTCCGCCTTCGGGTCGAAGACGAACAGCCGGCTGCCGCACGGAGGAAGCGAGGTGGCAACGGCGATGCCGCCGCGCGCCTGCCTGGCTTCCGCGGTGAAGACTTCGCCTGTTGCCGCGTCCCACTCCTGCGCCTGGCCGCGCGCCGGCGCCGTCACCGTCAACGGGCCGGAATCCTTGTCCTGAAGCGTGTGGCAGATGAACAAGTACTGCACGCCGGTCCTGGCATCCTCGCGGAGCATGTAGAGACAGTGCGTGTACTCGGCGCCGGACTCGGACGTGACGGAGATCCGGCGGACGCCGGGCAGGTCGTTCAACACCTCGATCAGCGCCTGCTTGGACGACGGGACGACGCGGGCCTGGCCGGCAAGGCCGCATGCGGCATCGTTGTTGACGGCATCGATTCTCATGGGCACCGGCTGCACGAACACCACCTGCCCGCCCGCGCGCATGAACGACGCAAGCGTCTTCAGCGTCGAAGACCGCATGGTCTGCATGGGCGGAACGACGATGGCGCGGTACGCCGCCCTGGCGACGCGGAGCCCGCCCTGGCTCACCCGCCCGTGCCGTTCGAGCACGTCCTCGTCGACATAATCGAAATCAATGTGCTGCTCGAGCAGGGTGCGCTCGACAAGGCTGAGCTGCTTCTGCAGAATGTCCGCCGGTTCGCCCACGCCGGCATAATTGATGCCCCACTGGCTTTCGATCGGGTGGATGACGGCCACGTCGCGCACAGGCTCGCCCTGCATCATCAACACGGTCGTGCGCGCGAAATAATCCTCGACCACCTTGTAGTCGCGCCACCAAGGCGACTGGAACGAGATCGAGGCCGGATAGTCCCGCTTCGCCTCGCCCAGCATCGTGTACCACGAAAGATGATGACAGCGCAGATTCACGCCGAGCGCGGCCTGCCAGTCGCCCACCGCCTTGTGCTCGGCGAAGGTGAAGTGCCAGCCCGTGCACCCGTACAGCTCGCTCAGCATCCATCGCCGGCCGAACTGGCGCAGCATCGAGCTGCACTGCTTCGCCGTGAGCAGCTCCGGCTCGCGCCCGCCGGGGCGCGAGAGGATTTGCGCGCACAGGATGTCGATGCCGGGCGCCTGCATGTACTCGTAGAAACGCATGGCGCCGCCGACCGCGTCCGCTTGCAGGCGGAGGGTCTCCTCGTCGAGCAGGTGGCCGGTGAAGTCGATGCCATGCTTCCCGCACCAGTCGTATATCTGCTTGCCGAAATTGCGCGTGAAGAGATGGGTGAGGCAGTCATAGTAGTCGCGCCGCGCCTTCGAGAAATCCTCCCCGTCGATCCTGAAGAACAGGGCGGGCAGATGGCCGAGCAGGTCGTACTTGCAGCGCTTCCTGAACACGGACGGCAGCGCGTCCGTCCACGGCGCCGCGCCGGCATTGTCGCGAAGGCCGCACTCTCTTCCGTAATTCGGCTCGTCAGTGAAGATCCCCGGGATCGTCCTCCCGAAGTACGCGCCCGCGTTCTTTGCGTAGGCGTCGTGCGTCACCTTGATGAACTGCGCCATCGCCTTCTGCGACAAGGTGTCAACGTACGTCTGGTTGTTGAACCACGGCGTCTCGCTCGCGATCTTCGCGCGGAACACCAGCACGCGCTCGCCAGACGATGCCTTCAAAGGCTCCTTCGGCATCACACGGCGCACGTTCGTCGCCGCATTTCCGTCAACCGACGCGACAAACAGGGCAAGAATATCCCTCGTGCGCTTGAATTTCTTCGGCGCGACAATCTCCATCGTCAGCAGGCGCTGGCTGTACGCCTTGTTCTTCGTCACCAGCCCGCCCGCGGCGCCCGATGGCCAGCGGTCCTCGTCGTACAGCCATGCCTCGATCCCAAGCCTCTTCGACTCCTCCGCGCACGCGCGAATCAGGTCAAACCATTCCTTCGACAGATACGGCGTTTCAAGCCCCACGCGCGCATGCATGAACACGCCGCCCATGCCCATGTCTTTCAACACGCCGAGCTGCCTGAGGAGCTCGGCTTTCTCGAGCTTGCCGTTCCATGCCCAGAATGGTTTGCCTCGATAGGTTGATGACGGAGAGGAAAACTCGCTGCGAAGGTTCATGGCTCGCTCTCTCGATAGTGATTAGGTTCACCAAAGCATTTGATTATATCATCTGCGTGGATTTTCTTCTATGCATAAACAGGCCATAATTATGTATAATACAGACATACAAGACCGCTGAGCCGTGCCGGCAGTCTTGTAAGCGGGGCTTTTTGGCGAATGAAGAGCAGGAAACATCGCCGAATTAAGTGCCAGAACGCAACAGAAATTGGCAAATGACGATTGACAAATGAGAATTGACAATCCTCTTCCCCTGCTACCTCTTCCGCTGCCTGTCGCGCCCTAATGGCAGGCCGGCCTGCTCGCCATTCACTTTCAGCATCCCGTCGTGGAATGTCATGTTCATGGTGTACTCGCTGCCGCTCTTCTTCAGGTATGCGAACAAGCCGGCGCCGCGGCCCGACGCCTCCGCCTGGGCCAGTTTCGGCTCGACAAACGACGCGGGCAGCCTCACGTCAATGTCCGCATCGAGCATGTTGAGCATGGCGAGCGGATTGAACGCGGAGGCGTCTTCCGCCGGCTTCAGCGTGGCGAGCGCCGTAATTGAATAGTCTCCCTCAGGCGACGCCATGCGGCACTGGGGCAGTGAAAACCGGAGACCGTGGGCAGCCATCCCGGGCAGGACGGAAGCGAGCTTTGCCGCAAGCATCAGGCCGGCGAACTTGGCCGCAGCGGGGTCCGCGCCCGCCTGCCGGAAGTCATCCACTGCCGCGCCGAGCTCGGCCATTGACGCGGCGTGCACATTGCTCACCGCGAGAGACAGGACGCCAGGGCCGAATGTCTGCGTGCCGATGTGCAGCGACGCAATGGTCGAGTTGACGCAATAGTCGATCACGTCGCCGTTCTGATCAAGATCGGAAGTGAGGGTGAGGCTGGCAAGGCCGAACGAACCGGTGGCTTTCCCGCAGCTCGAGGCGAGGAGGTGTGCGACCGCGAGCTCGGACCTTCCGGTCGGTATCCCATTCGTTGTGTTGACGATGTCGCTCTTCAGCGAGACGCCTGCGATGGCAAGGCCGCCCTCCTTCGAGTCGATCCTCGCGCCCGGCGCGGCGACCGCCACGTGCATCTCGGCGAGGTTCCTCGAATGCTTCACCTCGCCCTTCACTTCCTGGACATCGACGGTGAGGCCGGTCTGCAGTGCGCGCATGAATGCCGGGATGACCAGCGAGCTCGCCATGCTGCCGTCAAGGTTGATGACCGAGCGCGTGGTGAACACGACCGATGTGCCTCCCCACGACGGCGGGAGCATGACGGTG
>JAAYZF010000193.1 GCA_012514975.1 bacterium | reverse complement strand
TTCTTTGAATGCTTCTTAACCATGATCTTCCCCGTTGGTCTCGAGCCACATGCCGGCTTCCGAAAGCTTCAGCACCCCCATGTCGCGCTGCAGCTCGAGATCGCTCACCTGCCAATCGATCAACACCCGGCACAGCGCGTTGCGCGCAGCCAGCAAGTTTTCCTGCGCCTCAAGCACGTCGCGCATCGAAGCCCGTCCCGACTGCAAAAAGAGCGCGTTGCTTTCCACGCGCAGGTGCGCCACCTTGACCGCCTCGACCTGATTCACGTATGAGGCACGCGCCGCGACCAGATTGCGCAATCCGCTGCGCACCGCCTGCTTGACGGCGTCCTCGCGCTCCTCTAGCGCCCGCTTGGCCTGCTCCAGGGCGATCAACTGCTTGCGAAACGCATTCCGCTCGCGCCGGCGGTTCCAAGGCCAGTCGGCGCGCACGCCGGCGTCCCAAGCCTCCTCGCCGTTAAACCCGTTCTCACCGGTCGCGCGCGCCCGGTCCAGGCTCGCGCCGCCGGTGAGCGTGACGTCCGCGCGCAAGGCATCCGCCGCGATCTTCACGGCACGCGCCGAATCTTCGACACGGCAGCGCGTGACGAACAAATCATGCCGTTCAGACAACGCGATGCGACAGGACTCCGCCTCGTCCGGATAGGCCGCCACGGCATCTTCGCTGGTTTGCGCCCAACTCGCCATTTTCCGCTCCAGCCGCTCAACCTCCTCCAGGTTCACTTCCACGTGCGCCTCTGGCGGCAGGCCGAGCCGCATCTTCAACGTGTCGAGCCTGACCTCATAACTCTTGCGCGCGTCGATCACGCTCTTGTTTGCAGCCAGCAGGTCCGAGCGCGCCTGGTCAACCTGAATGCGCTGCATGCGTCCGGCTTCAAACATCATCTCGGCACGGCGACTGTTCTCGGCCAGATTGCGCTCATTGTCCACCGCATTCTGCACCCGCTGCACATACTCGAGCACATCGAAGTAGGCGACCGCGACCGAGACCGCATACGTTTGCCGGTAATGCTCAAACGCGCGGATCGCGTAGAGCAGGTTCCGCTCCGCCTGTGTCAGCGGCTCGCGCACGATATCACGCCCGGCGCCGCGCATCAACGGCAGTGTCATGGACAGGTCGCCGGTCAGCCCGAGCGACCGCCAATCGTCGCGCAGCAAGCTCACGACATCAAGCGCCAAGCTGCCCGCGATCTCCGCGCCGTTTTCAAGTTTACGAGTGAAGCCGCCCGCCGTGCGCCCGCTGGCCTTCTCAGCAGCCGGGTCACCAGAAAGCAACCCCAGCATCATGCCGCTGAAGGTGGTCTCGAACTGATACTGTTGATAATCGAGATCGAGCGCGGAGGTGAACACCGCCTCCTTCATGTTCTGGTAGGCGCGGTCATTGCGTGCAGCCACGCACATGGCGTCCGACAGCGAGAGCGTCAACACGCCGTTCGAAACCGCGAACGGGGCCGCATGCGGAATCTGGGGAAACACCACGCCCTGCTCGCCGCGCACGACCGCCAGCAGCGCGATGCGCAGCGTCAAGGCGTCTGCCGGGCGGTGAACGTCAAACTCTCGGGTACTGCCGCTCTGCCGCTGCCAGAACGCCGTCGCCAATCGCACGCCGGTTTCGTTGCTTTCACGGTAAGCCTTTTCAGACGTCATGCACCCGGCCGCCATCACAGCCAGCGCAGCAACGGCGCAACAAGCCGCGAGCAATCGCCGCATAGCACGCTCACGCAGGTTGTTTCCTGCCATCCGCATACACACACTTCCCCCCCATAAACTCACCACGCGGCGCGCGCGTTCCCCCCAGACCGCACGCACCGTGACCCTGCCGGTTCAAACACACTGAACTGATCCGCCCTAGACCTGCTTCGCCCGGTACGACTCAACCTCCCAATTCTCGATGAATCCACGCGCGCGGTCATCCAAATACCGCACGCCGCCGAACGCGCGCGCCAGCCGTTTCACGCCAGCCCCGTCACGCGCCAGCTCCAGCGCCAGCCGCGCGACCTTGTCGCTCGCGCCGACGCCCAGCACCGCGCCGTCCGTCACGACCACGCGCGGCGCATAACCGCGCACCCGCTGGAACGCGCGCAGGTTATCGACCGTCAGCACGCCTTCGTACGGGTACGACTTCGCATACACAATGTGATCCGGCGAAATCGGTCCGC
>JAAYZF010000192.1 GCA_012514975.1 bacterium | reverse complement strand
TGTTGAAATTTAATTAAAATGACATAGTTACGTTTAATAGAAATGACATGATGAAAAGGTAAGAATGTCTCCTTTGGCCTTCAAAGAAAGGAGACGAAGATGGAAGGGACACTCATCATGACAGAGCAAGACAGGAAGCGGTACGTGCGCGCGATGGAAGTGATCGAAGGGCGGATGGACATGGACACGGCGAGCAGGCTGGTGCAGTTGAAGCGGCGGCAGATGGCGCGGATCGTGGCACGGGTGAGGCAAGCAGGGGCACGGGGAGTGCAGCACCGGTTGCGGAACAGGCCGTCGAACCATCGGCTTGGGGAACAGAAGCGAAGGGCAATCGAGCAGATCGTGCGGGAGCAGTATGCGGATTTCGGGCCGACGCTGGCGGCAGAGAAGCTGGGAGAGCGGCAAGGACTGGCGGTGTCGGTGGGGACGGTGCGGAAGATCATGGTGGCCGAGGGGATATGGCACGCAGGGAAGCAGGGCAAGCGCCATCGAGCACGGAGAGAACGGCGAGAGCGGCGTGGAGAGATGGTACAGGTGGACGGGAGTCACCACGAGTGGTTCGAGGGGCGTCGAGCAAAGGCGGTACTGCTGGCGTTCATTGACGATGCGACAAGCCGGTTGGCGTACGCGATGTTTGTGGAGGGCGAGACGACGGAAGCTGTGATGAAGGCGATGTGGGAGTACATCGACGGCAACGGGTTGCCGTTGAGCATCTATGTGGATCGGGACTCGATCTACGTGGTGAATCGGCAGGCAACGGTGGAAGAGCAACTGAGAGACACGCAGCCGCAGACGCACTTTGACCGTGCGATGGAGGAGTTGGGCGTACAAGTAATCCTGGCACGCACTCCGCAGGCAAAAGGACGCGTAGAGCGGCTTTTCAAGACGCTCCAAGACCGGTTGGTGAAGGAGATGCGGCTGCGAGGCATCAGCACACTGGCAGAGGCGAACCGGTACCTGTGGGAGGAGTATCTGCCGGCGCACAACAAGCGATTCGCTGTCGAGCCGCGGGAACCGCAGGATGCGCACCGCGCAGCTCCGTCAGCGGAACGGCTGGCGGCAGTGTTTACTGTGCGGGAAGCGCGGACAGTGCAGAATGACTATACGGTACGCTACCGGAATCAGGTGTATCAAATTGGCAAGGAGCAGGCTGTGCGCATCAGTCCGCGGCAGCGAGTCATCGTTGAGGAACGGCTTGATGGCACACGTCACTTCCGGTACAAAGGAGTAGCGTTGCATGTGACGGATGTGAGCAGCATGACACGGCCGAGGGTCAACGGAGGCAGACGAATGAAGAGCATGGCGATACCAAGCCGGGTGGAACGGTGGAAACCAGCCCCAGACCATCCGTGGCGCAACCGGCCGGTTACTGACGACGAGGCGCCGCGCGAGGGCGCTTCGCTCGCTACGCTCCCTCAGCGCCCTCGCGCGAAGGTTGAGGAACCATGTCATTTCTAAAAGACGTAAACCATGTCATTTCTAAAAACTTGCATCAGACGCATGTGTCAAACTTTACACCCGGGGAGGATTATGCTATACTGGGGCTTCGGCACGGCCGGCGCAGGGTGCGCCCGCCTGCCGGCACTGCCTTTCCCTAGGCGCGGCGTTGCGGACGCGGCGCGTGGAGAATGGTGAACGCCGCGCACCGCGGCACAACAAGGAGTTGTCACGTGGCTGTCACACTCGAACAGAAGAAGGAGATCATCGGCAAGTACAAGCTGCACGACAAGGACACCGGCTCGTCGGACGTGCAGGTGGCCGTGATGACGGAGCGGATACAGCAGCTTACCGAGCATCTGCGCATCCACCCGAAGGATCACAATTCCCGGCGCGGCCTCCTGAAGCTGGTGGCGAAGCGGCGGAAGCTGCTGGACTATCTGATGCGGACCGCCGAAGACCGGTACAAGAAGTTGATTGAACAGTTGAACCTGCGCAAGTAGCGCACTGAGACCACGGGCCGCCCGGGAGTTCCGGGCGGCCCATCGCACGCCCAGCCATGCAGCACCAGGCTTACCACACCCATGTGTGCATTTGATCGTGTCGCGCGTCTTCATTTTCCCCTCTTGCAGGTATCCCACGACACGAGAGGAGCAACACCTGACGCGCATGGCGGCTGCGGCATTTCCACCTAACGCACACACTTAAGGACATTATGCAACGCGTGGAAACCCCCTTCCTCAACCGCCCCCTCGTTCTCGAGACCGGGCGGATCGCCCGCCAGGCGCACGGGGCCATCTGGCTCCAACATGGCAACATGGTCATCCTGGCCACCGCCGTCTCCGCATCCAAACTGCGCGAAGGCGTCGATTTCTTCCCCCTCACGGTCGACTACCGTGAGAAATTCACCGCCGTCGGCAAGTTCCCCGGCGGGTACATCAAACGCGAAAGCCGCCCGACGGAAAAGGAAATCCTGACGGCCCGGTGCATCGACAGGCCGATGCGCCCGCTGTTCCCCAAAGGCTACTTCAACGAGGTGCAGTTGATCCTCCAGATCGAATCGGCCGACCCGGCGGAAGACCCTGGCGCGCTGGCGCTGACGGCCGCGTCGGCGGCGGTGTGCATCTCGGACATCCCGTTCCCCGCGCCGATCGCCGCCGTGAGCGTGGCGAAGATCGACGGCACGCTCGTCGTCAACGCCCCGCTGGCCGATCTCGCGCGCGCCGAGCTCCTCTTCACCATCGCGGGCAGCCGCACCAAGGTCGTGATGATCGAGGGCGAGGCAAAGGAGGCAACCGAGCAGGAAGTCAATGAAGCCGTCCTGTTCGGCCACCAGCAGCTTCAGCCGCTCATCGCGCTGCAGGAGGAACTGATCAGGAAGGCGGGCAAGCCGAAGCGCGAGTACACACCCATCCTCCCCTCGCCCGCGCTGGTAAAGGCGGTCGAGGCCGCACGGCCGAAAATCATCGAGGCGCTTGACATCAAGGGCAAGCAGGAGCGCAACACCCGCCTCGCCGAAATCCAGAAGGCAACCCTTGAACCGCTTCAGGCCGATCCAGCCTTCGCGGCGGAAAACCCGATGGTGTTCGGAATGGCCTACGACGACCTCGTCGGCTCGATCATCCGCGACCGCATCGTGCAAAGCGGCATCCGCCCCGATGGTCGCGGGCTCGACGAAATCAGGCCGATCACCTGCGAGGTGGGCATCCTTCCGCGCACGCACGGCTCGGCGCTGTTCACCCGCGGCGA
>JAAYZF010000001.1 GCA_012514975.1 bacterium | reverse complement strand
GGGCGACGCAGGCAAGTTCGTCCATCTACACGGACTGGCGCCGGTGCTCGAGAATTGTTTCACACGGGTCGTGATCGAAGGGCAGCATAGCGTGAAGGTGTCGGCAAGCGAAGGATATGTTCGTGGATTCGTCAACACGGATGCCCCGGCGACGAACGGCAGCGGCAGCGAAGAGTTCATCAACCCACCTGTCTACATGGTGCGATCCTACCAGGATTCCGGGATCGACACCGAAACTCTCCGCGTGACGCGCTCCTATTCCGATTGGGAATCTGGCGGGACGCCCGGAGACACTGTGCCTGGTGAATACTACCGGGACGACCGGTGGCAGTATGACACCGCGGCCGACCATCCGACGTTGAGCGGCTATCGCGGGGACGCGTACACACTGCATAAGATACGACGTACGCTTCCGCTGATAAATGACAACGTAGGCGATGCGGTGTACGTCTCGAACGAGCACCCGGATGACGAGGACGACAGCATTGAGGATCGGAGCGCTGACGGAGCGGAACTGGCGGAAGAAGTGCTCGCCATGCTATCTACCGTGCGCTACACCGGGATGCTCGAGCTGTATGGCAGTCCAATACTCTGCCCGCACCGCAGAATCACCGTGCGGAACCATCCGAAGCACGGCACCGTCACGTTCGTTCCCCAAGCTATTGAATGGGCAATGAGCGGGGAGGAAGGCCGACTGAGCTACCGGCTGGGGGACGACCGGTACAATCCGATCGAGGAGCTTCAGCTCGTCCAGGCATTGCGCTGGAGGGACAAACTGCCACCGCGCGCGCGGGAACCGCAGGTTGTGCGGGGGTAGGTGTCCATACGGTGTCCAAGAACTGACGGGAAGCCCGGCCCTCGCGCTCAACCCGGCTCCAAAGGAGAAGCCCCGGCAGTCCGCACAGTGACGGATGCCGGGGCTTCAGGAAATGGCGCGAGTGACGAGACTTGAACTCGCAGCCTCTGCCGTGACAGGGCAGCGCTCTAACCAGTTGAGCTACACCCGCGCTGGGTCGCTCTTTCGCGCCATAGTATACAGATTCTCCCCTGCGTTTGCAAGGGTTACTGCTGCGGCGCGTCGGGCGCTTCAGGCGCCTCGGAGGCCTCGGGCTTGTCGCCCTTGAGCGCTGCCTCGATGTCGATGCCCGACTCGAAGCGTTTCCGCTCGACCTTCGGCTCGACCGGCTCGCCGCCCTGCTCGGCCACGCGGGCCACGGCGACCTGGTCGCGCTTGAACTCGCGGACGCTGACGGCGATCTTGCGCTCCGTCGGGTCGATGCGCACGATCTTGCCCGTGACATCGTCGCCGACTTTGACCGCGTCCTTCACGTTGGCCACGGGGTGGTCATCCAGCTCGGAGATGTGGATGAGGCCCTCGATGCCCTCGCGCAGGAGGATGAACGCGCCGAACGTGGCGGTGTTGGTGATCCTGCCGGTAACGACATCGCCTTCGTTATAGTGGTCGAAAATGTGTTCCCACGGATCTTCGTTAAGCTGCTTGATCCCGAGGGCGATCTTGTGGTCTTCGGCATTGACATTGAGGACCACCGCATCGATCTCGTCGCCCTTCTTCAGCAGCTCGGACGGGTGGTTCACCTTGCGCGTCCATGACATGTCGGAGACGTGGATGAGGCCGTCGATGCCGTCTTCGAGCTCGACGAACGCGCCGTAGTTGGTGATGTTCCGCACCTTGCCGCGCACCTTCACGCCGATCGGATAGCGCTGCTCGATCGTTTCCCACGGGTTCTCCATCGTCTGGCGGAGGCCCAGGCTGATCTTCTGCTCGAACGGGTCGACGAGCAGCACCATGGCGCGTATCTGCTGGCCGACCTGGAGATATTCGGACGGGTGGTTGACCTTGCGCGTCCAGGAGAGCTCGGAGATGTGGATGAGGCCCTCGACGCCCTGCTCGAGCTCGATGAAGGCGCCATAGGGGAGGAGGTTGACGACCTTGCCGTTGACAACGGTGTTGACGGGATACTTCGCCTCGACGTCATGCCACGGGTTGTCGAACATCTGCTTGATGCCGAGCGAGACGCGCTCCTTGTCGTAGTCGATGCCGATGATCATCACCTCGATCTCCTGGCCAAGCTGGAGAATGTCGCTCGGGTGGTTGATCCGGCCCCAGCTCATGTCGGTAAGGTGGAGCAGGCCGTCGATGCCCTGCAGGTCGATGAACGCGCCGAAATCGGTGATGTTCTTGACCGAGCCGCGTTTGACGTCGCCGACCCTGACTTTCTCGAGGAAGGCGCGTTTCATCTTGACGCGCTCCTCGTCAAGCAGCTCACGCCGCGAGACCACGAGGTTCTTGCGCTCGTGGTTGACCTTGATGATCTTGAATTCGAGCTCCTGGCCCAGGAAATCGTCGACGTTGCGCACGTTCTGCAGCGCAATCTGGGACGACGGCAGGAACGCCTCGATGCCCAGCACGTCCACCATCAGCCCGCCCTTCACCTTGCGCGTGATGGTCCCCGTGACGCGGCCGTCGCCCTCGACCACCTTCAGGCAGCGCTCCCACGAACGACGCTGATCGGCCTGCGCCTTCGAGAGCACGATGTTGCCCTCGCGGTCCTCCTTCTGGATGAGCAGCACCTCGACTTCATCGCCCACCGCGTACTGGTCGGCATCGGGGAAATCCTCCTTCGGGATCACGCCTTCCGACTTCGAGCCGACGTCGATCACGATGTCCTTCGCGCGGATCGCCACGATGCGGCCCTTGCGGATCGTGTCCTCCTCGAGCGTCGGGATGGTCTTGCCGACCATGGTCCGGAGCTGTTCTTCGGTGTATTCCTCGTAGGTCGAGTCGGTGATGCCCAGTGCGGCGAGGTCCACCTTCAATTCGGGCATGGCGGGGTCGATTGTTTCGTTCATGACAGCACTCGTGAGTGTGAGAACAGCATGCGGGATACGGCCCGGTGCCACCTGCTGTCCGTTCTGCGCGTCCGGCGTGCACATGCACTCAACGCTGCACCGCGGCACGCGATGCAGCCCGGCTGGTTGTCGCGCAGATGTATAGTATACAAAAACACTTCTTCAAATGCAAATTTGCGTTTTTCATGCCGATTTCCTATACTTTAATGAGTATAACAGCACGTTGCAGACAACGACTCACTGAAGCACAGGAGCGTGAAATGGCACAACCCGCGGTTGGCATCGTGTTCGGCAGCTCGTCCGACGAGCAGGTGATGCAGGGATGCGCCGATGTCCTCAAGGAGCTCGGCATACCCTACGAGATGAACGTCATGTCGGCCCACCGCACCCCGGCCGCCGTCGCCCGCTATGCCGGCACGGCGGCTGAACGCGGGGTGAAGGTGCTGATCGCCGGCGCCGGCATGGCGGCCCACCTCGCCGGCGCCGTCGCGGCGCACACGACGCTGCCCGTGATCGGCGTGCCGCTCAACGCAGGCACGCTCGGCGGCCTCGACGCCCTGCTCGCAACAGCGCAGATGCCCGCGGGCGTCCCCGTGGCCACCGTGGCTGTCGGCAGCGCAGGCGCGAAGAACGCCGCCTGGCTCGCCGCGCAGATTCTCGCGCTGGGCGACCAGCGCCTTGCCGCGGAACTCAAGAGACGGAAAGCCGCACAGTGAAAGCTAACTCATGGCGTGCACCATTGTTCTAGAACCGCGGGACGCCGGCCCGGCAATCCTTGCGCCGGCAGTCGAAGCCTTGCGCCGCGGCGAACTGGTGATCCTTCCCACCGACACCGTCTACGGCCTTGCCGCCCGCGCCGACCAGCCCGAAGCCGTCGCCGGCATCTACGCGGCCAAACGGCGTCCTGATCACAAGCCGCTGTCATACCACGCCGGCTCATGGGACATGATCAGACGCATTGCGCCCGACGCGCCCGCGGCGGCGCTGGCTGCCATGCGCCGCTGCCTGCCCGGGCCATACACGTTCCTCGTTGCCTCGGGCGGAAGGACTGTTGGCATAAGGTTCCCGGACCATCCCGTCTGCAGCGCGCTGCTCGGCGCCTGCGAATTCCCGGTGGCGGCGACGAGCGCCAACATCAGCGGCGAGCCGAGCCCGTTGAACATCGCGATGGCCGGGTCAGTGCGCGGGTGCGCCGCGGTGATTGTCGATGCAGGCCCCACGCCGCTGCAGGGCGAATCGACGATTGTCGACCTGACGGTCGAACCGCCCGCGTGCGTACGCCAGGGCATCGCCCCATGGCCGAAACCATGATCGCCCCCGCGATCACATTCGTACTCGTGCCCGACGTGGTGCGTGGAACGTGGAAGTTGAAACGTGCAATTCGAGACTTGAAACTTGTGATTGGATAGCAGAACCATGTCTACGGAACACCAGCCATCAATGGAAGAACAGCTCGCGCTGCTCCAGAAGCAGACGAAATGCCCCCTTGCGGAAGGCCAGCTTATCATATTCATGCAGGCGATGGACCCCTATCGCCGGCGGCGCATCGCGCTCGAATGCCCGGCGAAGCGCCGCGTGGTGAGCAATCCCATGGAATGGAAAGTCTTCGAGGAAGACATCAGGAAGCTGTGCTGCAATCCGAAGTATGCCACCGTCTGCGAGTGGTACAAGAAGGCGAAGATCGAGTCGTAAGGGCCGCGGGGCCATGGTCCCGCACTCCCGCCGCCGCACTCCAGATCATCGCGGGATGGGAAGGAGATGCGCGGCATACTGCTCGGGCGTCCACTTCAGTATCTCGTCCATCGAGCGGGCCTGTTCGATCTTGTACACGCCGCTCCGCAGGCGGATGAGCGATTCCATGCATCCCCCGCAGCCGATGACGGCGCCGATGTCGTGGCAGAGCGTGCGGACGTACGTGCCTTTCGAGCAGACGGCGCGCAGCGTTGCGCGCGGCCATTCGAGCTGTTCGAGCACCAGTTCCGACACGGTGATCGGCCGGGCGTCCCGTTCGATTTCCTTTCCTTTTCTGCCGAGCTTGTAGAGCCGCGTCCCCTGCACTTTCACCGCCGAGAACATCGGTGGTGTCTGCATGATCCGGCCGCGGAACCGGCCGAGCGCCTCCTCGATCTCCCCGGCCGTGCGCGCGGGTGGCGCGGGCTGGTCGGCCACGACGGCGCCGGTGACGTCATGCGTGTCCGTCACCAGGCCGAATCTGAGGACGAAGCGGTATTCCTTGTCGTCCGTGATGAGACGGTCGGCGGCCTTGGTGGCATCGCCGGAGAGGAGCACGAGGACGCCGGTGGCGACAGGGTCAAGCGTGCCTGCGTGGCCGAGCTTTGCGAGCCGGAAGTGGCTGCGCAGCTTGGCGACGACGTCATGCGACGTCCAGCCGGCCGGCTTGTCGACGGGGAGGATGCCGCTTATCGTTCTACGCGGAGGACGCGTGGTCGGTGGTCTTTGCTGGTTCATACAGGGCTGGTTGTGAACGCGCGGCCGCGCTGCGCCGCCGGCGCACATGCATGATGATGCCGTAGGCGGTGTACGCGGCAAAGGCAGGGAAGACGGCGAAACCGCGCATCGCGATGACAAGCATGATTGCCAGCACCGCCACGGGCAGGTAAAGGAACGGGTGCTTCCGCCACAACTCCTGCTTTGCCGGCGCGGGATAGCGGACCGTGCTCACCATGAGCAGGCCGACGGCGGCCGTCATCAACGGCAGGATGAACATGTTCAGCCACTCCGCCAGCCAGTCCGGAAACGTGCGGCTGGTGACCAGGAGGAAGTACGACGCGATCAGCCCCGCCGCGCCCGGCGACGGGATGCCGGAGAAGGACTTCGACTCGTCCTCGATGCGCGAGTTGTACCGCGCCAGCCGCAATGCGGCGCATCCGGCGTAGATGGCGACGATGAAGAACCCGATATGCCCGAACCGGCGCCACGGGCTGATGTCGTACAGCGCGAGCGAACAGCGGTACACCATCGCCGCCGGCGCCACGCCGAAACTTACCACGTCGGCAAGCGAATCGAATTCCATGCCGAAGCGGCTCACCGTGTTCGTCATGCGCGCGACAAGCCCGTCGAACACGTCGAAGATCATCGCGAGGAACAGGCAGTAGGCGGCGAGCCGGTAGTTCGGGTCGTCTATGATGACGAGCGTGATGGCGCGCACGCCAAGGAGAAAGTTCGCTGCCGTGAACAGATTGGGCAGCAGGTGGACGGTACCCTGGAATCGAAGACGGCGCATGGCTATTTCCTCTTCTGCCGGGCAAGATAGGGCGCAAGCAGCGGCCTGAGCCGCGCGCGTGTGGCGGGCGGCACATGGGCGAGCGGCGTAAGGATCGCGTCGCGCAGCGACGAGCCGCATGCGCAACCGCCTCCGGCAGGCAGCGCGCGGGTGAACGCGGCAAGTATCCTGATCGTCATCTCGTTGTTCCGCTTCATTGTCCCGAGAATCTGGTCGATGGAGACGCTCGCGTGCTCGCTGTTCCAGCAGTCGTAGTCGGAGACAGCGGCGAGGGTGGCGTAGCACATCTCGGCCTCACGTGCCAGCTTCGCCTCGGTAAGGCTTGTCATGCCGATGACGCACGCGCCAAACTGGCGGTAGAGATGGGATTCAGCCTGCGTCGAGAACGCGGGGCCTTCCATGTTGACGTATGCGCCGCCGTCGTGGACGCGTGCGCCCGCGGCGCGCGCCGCGCCAACCAGCGCCGCCCGCAGCGCCGGGCACACCGGCTCGGCAAACGATACGTGCGCCACGATCCCCCGCCCGAAGAACGTGTCGGCCCGCCCCTTTCTCGTCCGGTCGATGAACTGGTCGGCAATCACAAAATCTCCCGGATGAATCCTGCCGTGCAGACTGCCGACGGCGCAGACGCTGACGATGCGCGTGACGCCGATCTGCTTGAGCGCCATGATGTTCGCGCGGTAGTTGATCTCCTCGGGCAGGAGGGTGTGATGCGTGCCGTGCCTCGGGAGGAACACCACTTCGAGCCCGTCGATCTCGCCGATGTGGAGCGGGCCGCTGGGCGCGCCGAACGGCGTGCGCACGCGCCGTTCCCTGATCTTCGCGAGCCCGGGCAGCGAATAGAGGCCCGTGCCACCGATAATGCCAAGCTTAGTCATGGGCATTCCTTGTTCCCGTCATGCTGAATACCGCACATTCCGTCGCACCGGCGGCTGCGAGCAGCAGTGCGAGCCCCGCGACCATCATCCCCGGCGTCACCCACGCGGGCAGCAGCCGCACCGCCAGCGCCGCGGCAAGCGTCTGCACGGCCATCACGCCGTCCGCCGCCGCGTTCGACATCCCGCGCCGCATGAGACGGTGCGCATAGTGGTCCTGCCCGCCAACAAAGACCGAATCGCCGCGGCGCACGCGCAGGACGATCACCGAGAGGGTGTCGTACAACGGCACCCACAGCACGGGCAGCACATGCGCAATGTGCAGCGGCTCGAACCGCACGGGCTGCCATGCGCAGACGGCGCACCACGCGCCGATCATCAGGCTGCCGGCATCGCCCATGAATATCCGTGCCGGCGGCCAGTTCCACACCAGGAACCCCAGCGCGGATGCCGCGAGCGCCGCGGACGCCTGCTGCCGTGTGAGCAGGCCGAGCGCCGCAAGCGCCGCGGCGGCCACCGTTGCGCTCCCGCCGTCGCAATTGTCCAGAAGATTGAAGGCGTTGGCGAAAAAAAACACCGCGGCGGCAAGCACCGCGCAGGACAGCGCACCCGCGCCGGCGGCGAACGCCGCAACGCCTGCCACGCCTGCAATGAGCGCAAGGCCAGAGAGCTTCGCCGCCGGGGCGAGTTCGATGCGGTCATCCGCAAGGCCGACGCCGAACGCGGCCAGGCTCGTCGCGATCAGCGGCAGCGCGCTCCGCGCCCCGCCGCCATGGCAGCACAGCCGGAGCGCGACTGCCACGGCGCCGCCTGCAAGCATCGCCGCGCCGCCCAGCAGGGGCATGGGCCTCGCATGTCTCTTCCTGCCGCCTGGATCGTCGGTGAACCCGGCCCGCGGCGCCAGCACAACCAGCATGCGCGCCGCGGCGAGCGAGACGGAGAACGCAGCAAGCGGAAGAATGAACCACGAGGCGTGAATCACGGCTCCAGCAGTGTCGGGACGGCGTTAGCGGCGCGCACGGCTCATACGCCGAACGCCGCCTTGGCCCGCTTGTCGAGATCGGCGGCGCTCATGCTGCCGACGGCCATGTCAATCACTTTGCCGCCCTTGAAGAACATGACCGTGGGGATGCTCATGATATTGTACTTCTGGCCGATGGCGGGGGCGTCATCGACGTTCACCTTGCCGACGACGATGTCGGGATGGGCATCGGCATACGCGGCAAGCGTGGGCGCGAACGCCTTGCACGGCCCGCACCACGTGGCCCAGAAATCAACGACGACAGGCTTGTCCGCCTTGAGAACAGCCGCCTCGAAATTCGCCTCGGTAAGCTCCAGTTCCTTGCTCATTGTCGCTCCTCAGGTAATGCATTCGTTCCGCTGCAATCGCACTAACGGTTCATTATAGCCAAAGCGGGCCGAAAAAAGCAAACACGCGGTGACATTTCAGGCTGAATCTGCTACAATCGGTCTGATTGTCACCAGACCAGAGGAGCATTGTGATGAATAGCGAAAAGCATCTTCCCTGTGAACCGCTGCAATGCGTGCCGCCGCTCGACCGGCTCTTCATGCCTGCCGCGCTCGTGGCGCGCGCGTACCAGCGCGCCGTGGCGGCATCCGGCGGCGGGGTGCCTGTGCGTCTTGCGCTCGAACAGGCGGACGGCTCGCGCTTCCTGTTTGACACGCGCGTTCTGCCTGACGCATCGCCGGATGCCGCGTGGAACGTCCCGTGGCTCGAACGCCTGGTGAAGTTCGTGCTGTGGTCCCGCGGCGGGTATCGCATCGTGTTCAGCGGCCCGCGCGCGCTCGGCGAGACGCTACGGCGCCACTTCGCCTCGTCCCCCACAGGGCGGTTTGACGCGGAGATCATGGGCGCGCGCATCTACGAACGCCCGTTCGATGTCGTCTTTGCGGACGAACTGCCCGGGCCGTACGAGGCGACGCGCCCCTTGGGCCGCCATCTCGATGGATGCCGCATCGGCTTCGACCTCGGCGCGAGCGACCGGAAGGTGGCCGCGGTGGTCGACGGCACGGTCGTGTTCAGCGAGGAAGTGCCGTGGAATCCCGCCACGCAGGCCGATCCCCAATGGCATTTCGACGAGCTGATGGCCATGCTCAAGAGCGCCGCGGCGCATCTGCCGCGCGTTGACGCGATTGGCGGCAGCGCCGCGGGCGTCTATGTGAACAACCGCGTCAAGGTGGCCTCCCTCTTCCGCGCCGTGCCGAAGCCCCTGTTCGACTCGCGCGTCAAAGACCTCTTCCTCGAACTCCAGCGCGCGTGGAACGGCGTGCCCTTCGAGGTGGTGAACGACGGCGAAGTGACGGCCCTCGCCGGCTCGATGGCGCTCGATGACGGCGCCGTCCTCGGCATCGCCCTTGGTTCGAGCGAGGCGGCAGGCTACGTCACGTCCGAAGGCTGCATTACCTCGTGGCTGAACGAACTTGCGTTCGCCCCGGTCGACCTCCGGCCCGACGCCCCTGTGGACGAATGGTCGGGCGACCGCGGGTGCGGCGTCCAGTACTTCTCGCAACAGTGCGTCGGCCGGCTGGTCGGCCCCGCGGGCATCACGGTGGATGCCGCGCTGCCGCTGCCCGAGAAACTCAAGCGCGTGCAGGAGCTCATGGCGCGCGGCGACGAACGCGCGCGGAAAATCTACGAGACCATCGGCGTCTACCTCGGCTACACCGCCGCCCATTACGCCGCGTTCTACGACGTCAGGCACATCCTCATCCTCGGCCGCGTGACGAGCGGCGACGGCGGGACGGTCATTCTTGACGAGGCGCGGCGCGTGCTCGGCACCGAGTTCCCTGACCTCGCGAAACGCATCGCCTTCCGCTCGCCCGACGAGCGCTCCAAGCGGCACGGCCAGGCGATCGCCGCCGCAAGCCTGCCTGCATAGCCCGGGTGCGCCGGCCGCGCCAGCCGACTCACGCTCGGGCGCACGGTAAAATAGTTGCAGTTTTTTGAAGAAAGGGGCTTGACAAAAGTGTTTTTGTCGGGTATAATGTAGAGTAAATATGCTCTACAGAGACACTTAACGCAAACTCCGAGGAGTTCACAT
>JAAYZF010000191.1 GCA_012514975.1 bacterium | reverse complement strand
CTCGCGTTCAGAACGGCTGAGCAGTAGTTCGTCGGGTTGAATGCATAGCCCGAGAACAGCACGCGCAAAGAAACGCCTTTAATGACCGCACGCTCAGGTACGGACACATTCCAGCCCGTCACGTACAGCCAGCTTGAGGTGGGATCGGCTACGGTAACGGAGGTGACAGCTTCATTGCCGCCCAGTTCGAGACACTCGGTGGCATACTCCCAGTCTCCGCCGCCTGACGCCGCGCTCGCTGTGCCCGTCACTGCGAGTCCGCTCGTGAGGAGCTCCATTCCTTGGTCGACGTATTCCTTGGTTGTCGCATCACGCATTGCTGTGGGCTGTCCGAGCCCTGCGACCCGATTGCTGCTCATGTTCAGCACGCCGAGCATTGTGTCGCCGTCCTTCCGCACATACCGCGCGTCGGCCACGCTTCCGGTGCTCATGATGTCGACATAGGCCTTGGTCGCTGCGTCGCCGTCATTCTGCGGGGCCGGTGCGTTATGAATGCCTGTTCCGTCGATCGTCAATGGCTCGAACGGCGGCGCGTTGCTGTATGCGCCAAGCGCGTACTTGCGGCTGAGGTACTCTTCCGTCGCCTCGCGCTGCGCATCCGTGAGCGCAACGTTGTAGATGATAATCTCGGCCACGTCGCCGTCCCAATAGCGTCCGAGCGATCTGTCCTCGCCGAACTGGTTTGCGGACACATCGCCCGCTGTGATCAACGAGATGAGCGAGAACGTTGTCGGCACGACGGTTGCCGTCCCGTTGACGAGTTGGCCGTTGATGCGCGTCTGCCCGTTCTTTATCGCCGCCGGCGCCCATGTGTCGCCGTAGATTTCCTTGTTGTAGCCGCGATGGAACTGGTACGTGGTCGAGTGGCCGAGAACTGGGTGGAAGTTGTTGGCCGCGTCGGCATCCTCCATCATCACCCAGAAGACGCCGCGTATGTCGTTGATGGCGGCGAACGAGTAGTAGCTGTTGGTGCCGGTGAAGCGAATGACGGGCTCGTCGTTGAGGACGCCTGCGCGATAGGTGGCCGGCGTGCCGCTGCAGGTTGCGTCATTGTTCTGGGGGCCGCGGTCATCCCATGTCTGCACAGGCTGGCCGTCGGACAGGCCGCTCAACGAGCTTGCATCGAGCCACAGGACAATGCCCGTCTGGCACGGCAGTGAGGCGGTGTTGAACGTTATCGCGCCCACGTTGCTGATCGCGTTCCCGCCCATGTCGAGCGGGCCGGACATGGCGTCGCCGGTCTTGCGCAGGTAAAGCGCGGCGGCGGCGTTTGACACGGCGTCCACATAGTCCTTCGAGGACGCGTGCAAGGGTTGCGTCGGCGCGCCGGACAGCGTGAGCAGTCCGGTCATCACATCGCCAGCCTTCAACACGAAAGTGTTCGACGCATCCTGGTCAGGCGCGACAAGAATCTGGTCGCCGCCTCTTTCATACCTGTTGGTGTCAAGCGGGACGGGATTCGAGACGGTGTCACTCGACGTGTGAAGACGTCCAGCGGCGTCGTAGTATGTGCCGACGAGTCTGCCGGACGCTGCATCGAGCGAGAGCACCTTGACGCCCTCGACAGGGACATAGAGATCACCGATATCGAGCGTAGCGTCGATGGCGAGGTCTTTGAAGCCCGTGATCGAGTCTTGGCCGAGAGTGATAGTGGAGGCTGTAATGCGGGAGTTTTCAGCGCCGTTGCCGCGGAAGTAGACATGGCGCGCGTTGAGCGCCCAGTCGGCGTCAGGTGCGGAGAAGGAGCCCTGGCCGCACTGGATAAGAACGGGCATGTCCTCCGTCGGCTCGAGCGACGAGGCGAGCTGCATTGCACGCGAGAGAGTCCTCACCGGCGCTTGAAGCGTTCCAAGGCCGGAATCGCTGCCAGAGTCGTCCACATGGACCACATGGGATTGAGCCAACACTGATGACGTTGTGATCAACGTGATGATAAGGATTTGGCGGGTGGTATTCATGGTTTCTCCGTGGCAGTTGACAGTTTCGGAACGCAGGGACGACTCTGAGCGGAGCCGTTCCGCATGCGGGAACGAGCATGGCGGAGTGCCGGACCGGTCACCCGTCTTTGCCGCAAGGTGCAATGGGCACGCTGTCCGCGGCAGCGCGGCGACCTGCTCATTTTGACGATATCTTGGGATGCTTGGAGTGCAACGATTCACTGGCGACCTCTGTGTGAGGTCCCCTCGTATCTGGCGAGACAATATACCAAAAGCGTGTGGGAAAATCAAACGTGCGCGTTGCCCGGGAATTCCGATACAAAGGCTCGCGTGGTTGACGCGCGTCTCCCGGCGCACGGTGTACGACGTGACTCCAGTCACGTCGGTACGGGGAATATGCGTGTCTGCATACACTTTTCCGCCGCGTGTGGCCACGACTGGCGTCGCGGCCTACCACCGTTCACGCGCCTTTGTGCCGATGCCATCATGCCTCGGACCCGAACGGCTGTTGAGCCCTTATGTCGGGATGTCAGAGCACATGGTCGAAATTGCGGCGTGGGGAAACTGAGGCGTGATCGTAAGTGTGGTCACGCGTCCAGTGTGCGAGAGGGCGCGGCGGAACGCTCTTCGGGCTTCACAGGCAACGCGTGCGCCGGAAGAGGAGCAGAGCGGCGCACACCAGCGGCGCGCATGCGAACGGCTCGGGCACGACGGTGAAGGCCACGGCGGTCACCACCGTCGTCCGCGCATTGCCCAGCTCGTCAGCGGTGATGAACCTGAAGACGCAGTTGCCCGGCGCCTGGAACACGGGGGTGAACGGGAGCGTCTGGTTTGCCGGCGTGTTCGTCCGTGCGGTTGCGATGGTCTGGTAGACCGTGGCGGGCGAGGCCTGATCGACGATGGCGATGTCATTGACGAGATCGCGCGACGCGGTCCAGTTGTCCCAGAAGTCCTGCCAGCGGTATGACATGCTCGAAGGATCGTCGGTGATGAACTGCGCGCCGTTCGCCGGGCTGCTCACCGGATTCTCCGCCCGGTACGGCACCACGTTGTCCGGCCCGGCCTGCACGAGATGGAGATCAAGGAATTGCAGCTCGTCCGGTTCGAGCTCGTTCACCGGGTAGAGCGTTGCGTGCGCGCCCTGGAGGTTGGCCCTGATGGTCGCGATCGTTTCGCCCGAGTACGGCACCAGCGGATGATCCACCGCCGTGTTCAACATTTTTGTCACGCCCCACGCGTTGAACGTCTCGCCCGTGATGCCGAGCGCCTGGAGGAGCGGCGGGTCGCCATAGCGCGGCATGCCGTCGACCACGGTCATCTTCACCGTGCGCGGCCTCGCGGCGATGAGCGCCATGTACGGGTCGCCCCAGTTGCCGTCCACCACGACGAGCCCCGCGTTCCAGCCCTGCCTGATGATGCCGTACCGGCCGGCGAGGCCGCACGCGGCGGCGGTGTTCGACGCGACCATTTCGCACAACTGGCGCGGCGTGAAATACCCGTCAAAGACCTTCTGGTTCAGCACCCAGCCGTAATTGAGCTCTTCGAGCATGTTCGCGCAGCCGCTCGGCGTCCAGTCAGGGGATATACTGACGAGGACGCCAAGCTGGTGGGCAAGGCGGGCGTTGGCGGTGGCCTCGAAGAGCTTCATGTTCGACATGGGGGACCATATGAGTTTGGCGCCCACGGCGGCCATCTGGGCGAACTCGTTCGAGCCGAGGGGCGTGCCGTGGATGATCGCGGTGGTGCCGTCGAGCATGCCCGAGTCGCGCCAGTTGGCGAACTGGGCGAGCGCGGTCGAGTCGGGGCCTTCGCAGAGGTGGATGAGGGTGGCGTCGACGAGGCCGTTCGATATGTAGTTCCGGAGCGAGGCGCGTTCGCCAGCGCTCATCGTCCATGGGAATATCTCGGCATAGACGCGCGAGGGGAACCGCTCGACATTGTAGAGCAGCATGTCGGGATGGGCGTACACCTTGTCGCTGTAGTTGCCCTGGATGATCACGCATCCGGCCATCAACTGCAGCGCCTCGGCCCATTTGGACACGGTGCCTTTCTGGCTTTCGCGGACATTGGCATTGTTGTTGACGACGCTGCGTTTCGATTTCCAGTCGTCGTACTCAGGGTCCTCGGCCCATTCGTCCCTGTGGCCAAAGGGGAAGTTGTTGAACTGGAGCGTCGGGAACGAGTTGTAGGTCGGATGATTATGCGCGTCAATCAGGCCGGGGAAGATGATGCCCTGCGTGTCCACCGCGGGCACGCCTGACGGCGGCGTGTCGGTCACCGCGGCGATCGTGTCATCGAGCACATGCACATACCAGTTGCTGCGCGGGCCCTCGGGCGTCATCACCAGGCCGCGCAACGCGTAGCTCATCACCGGCCGCCCCACGATGTCCTCATCCGCCCGGGGCTGCAGCCTGTTCGCGCCGAACGAGTAGTACACATGGCCGATGACGGCCGTGAGCGTCTGGCCGGCGCGGGCGATGTACCTGTAGGGGCAGCGTGTGCCGACGATCAGCGTGCCCGTGCCGTCGGTTACCTGCCACTCGTTCGAGTAATTGTTGTAGTTCGCGCTCGTCACCGTGACGTTGCTGACGCAGACGAGCACGCCTTCGTAGGCTTCCTGGCCTAGGTGTGCGCACGCGACGGCCGTGGCGGGCACGGTGTTCGATCTGCCGAGGAGGGTGTACGCGGTGACGTTTTTCAGCTCGGTCAGTCCGTAGTACTCATCGACGAATGCGGTGATGCGCACGCGGTCGCCCAGGTCGGGCCTGCGGCTGTTGTCGTACACGTACACGCCGCTCCACGGCCCGCCCTGCGCATCCGAGATGGCGTACGCGCTGAAGTTGATCGGCAGGCTCGAGCCGTACGACGTCGGTTCGAGATACGTCACAACGCCCTCGACATCAACCACCTGGCCCGAGTAGACCGAGCCGCCGCCCGGGTTCGTCGTGTACTGGATGTTCGAGACGGTGAGCGCGGGGCCGGACGTCAGGCCGGTGAACGTCACGTTGTTCGTCGGGTTCGACGGATCATTGCACACAAGCTGGAACACGGCGCTGTGCGTCGCATTGCTCACAGTGCCCGGCGTGTACACCACGGGCACGTTCGTCGCCGCGCCATGCGCCACCGCCGCGGGCACCGCGCCGAGCGAGAAACTCGCCACATCGCCGCTCAGCCCGCCGAACGACGCGATGGCCAGCGCGTTCGACAAGCCCGTGTTGGCGATCGACAGCAGTTGCGTCTTTACCGTCCCCGGCTCGATCTTGCCGAATGCCAGCGTGCCCGGCATCGAGATGTTCGGATCATCGCCGCTGCCTTCCTGGCTTACCTCGAGATTGTCGATGAAGAACCGCTCGCCCGTCTCGTTGAGGGCCTGAAGGCGCAGTTTCGATTGCGCTGCCCCGCCGGAGATGTTGATCGTGTAGCGCGTGGGCGTGGCGCTGAGCTGGACGTCGCTGCCCGCCTGCACAAACGTCGCACCGTCCGCCGCGTGGAGTATCTGTATCTTGGTCGCATCGGCCGCCGACCACCACCACGAGTCGAACGCAAGGACGGCCTGCCCGGCGTTGCCCGAGAGGTCGATTGTCGGCGTGGTCAGGATGCCTTTTGCGCTCGAGGAGCCGAGCTTCGCCACTTGGTTGCTCGGGTAGACCTTCGAGCCCGTCCAGCCGGGCGACTGCATCACGGCGTCGAAATTGAGGATTTCCGTGCCCAGCGCGCCGGTGAATCCCGCGAAGTTCTCCGACAGTACTGTCATGCCGGCGGCACTCGTCGTCATCAGCGCCGCGAGCAGCAATGCCGCGACAGACGGGCAGTATGCGCGTCGAATCATGGTTCAGCCTCCATGGTAGAAAAATGAGCGGCGGGCGCGCCAGCGCCTCCGCTCCTCCTGATCCATCGCTAGTATAGCATTTTCCCGCGCAGCGAACAAACAGCCCGCTGCGCCGGGCGCACGCCCAGGTATCCGCCACGCACAGGCATGCGTGAACCATTCACCGGCCCCGCGCCCCCCCTGCGCCGTGCGGCACACAATATGCCTCGATTCTTCCGCTATGAAACAGCACAAGAAGACATCTCCCCGGGCCACGCCGCCGCGCCATACCTGCGAACGCTGCGGCAGCGACCGCGCGATGCGCATCGGCGACCACTGGCTCTGCGAAGAGTGCTACCACGCCCGCGGCTCCTGCTGCCTCGAGTTCGGCGGCGATGACCTCTGGGCGGAGGCGGATGGCATGTGGTAGACCGTTGGCATGTCCTGCATCAGTTGACGCCGTTGCGGCGATTGTGTACACTCTTGTGCACTATGAAGAGTGAAAGGAAGACTGAGCGAACGGCTGGAACACCCGCCAAGGGCTCCCAACCCGAGCCGCGGAAGCATCACCCACACTGGCTGAGGACGATTGTCGAGATCGCCATCATCCTTCCCGTGGCATTGTTCATCAAGTCCAACACGCTCGAATTGTTCAAAATCCCCACCGGGTCAATGGAGCCGACACTGTACGGCGCGCAGGACCGCGGCAGGGGATTCGGCGACCATATCCTCGTGCTCCGCTGCGTCTACGGGTTTACCACCAAGGTCAAGGTGCCCATCGCCAATGTCCACCTGCCGCTGCCGCAGGGCCGCTGGATGATCCCCGGCATGCATCATCCGCGTGTCGGCGACGTGGTTGTGTTCGAGAATCCTCTTGACGCACGGATCGACTACATCAAACGTTGCTGCGGCACGCCCGGCGACCGTATCAGCATCAAGGCAGGCCGCCTCTACGTCAATGGCCTGGTCGTCACCAACTCACCGGCCACGCAGTCATACGTCCACTACAAGAACGCCGGTATCCTCGCCGACCGCTTCGCCACCGTCCACGACGCCGTTGAAACCATGAACCGCCAGGCGGCCGGCTATACCACTCCCCAGGCATACGACATCAAGGATTGCATCACCATCAACGGCAGACCATACCGGGAATTCGAGATGGCGTACGTCCGCGGCCGCCTCCCCTTCAACGCCGACCTCGATCCGGTCGAAAGCGTTGTCACCCTCCCTGACAACCATTACATGATGCTGGGAGACAACAGCGCCAACTCGAATGACAGCCGCTTCTGGGGCCTCGTGCCCTTCGACCTCATAAAGGGCAAGGCCTGGGTCGTCTATCTCCCCGTCAAACGCATCCGCGTCGTCAGGTAGACGGGAGTTGGTAGTTGGAGCTTTCGTACTCGTAATCGTCCTCGTCGTCGGCTGTTAGAAGTCGGAAGTTGGGGCTTTCGCGCTGGTACTCGTGCTCGTTCCCCCCAGGACGGCATTGGGGGATGACCATACGGCTGTCACCTCGTCCCCATCCCCGTCCCCGTCCCCGTCCTCGCCGATGTCACACGTCATGACTGGCATGTCATGAAAGGCTGCCGGCGATGGGCTGCGGCTGCAGCCCCGTACCCTCGAACAGATCATCCAGCGGGGCAAAGTCTCGGCGGAAAAGTCGACCGGCTGTTGGCGGGCGGAGATTGGTACGCTGCGGCGGAGTGGCGCTTTGCGGGGCGGGACCAAGGAGGCCGCACTGGATAACGGTTCCCGGATTGCCGGGTGCCAGCGGTTGCGATTGGCACGGGAAATGCTACTTCCTGCGGTGGTTTAGTTTGGTTTTTGTCCCGACGGACCCCGTAACAGGAAAACTGGTACTAAAATCATGAATACACCGCCACGACAACCCCAGAAGGCAGACGCCCGGAAATTCCCCGGCAATTCCGGCGTCGAGATGTTCTGCGGCGCTTCAGACTGCGAAACCGGTCTCCGCTTGCCGCTCAGGAAGACACACGAACATCGCCCGTGGCATGATCATGCCGATCTTTCTGCGATACGGCTGGTGATCTGAACGCCATGGCCCCGCAGTGCGCGCAGGCTTCCTAGACGCCTTGTCTCCGAATGCGATTGCTCCTCTCTACACCGGCTTGAGCGCGCTGCATGCCTCCGACGCGAGGCGCTCCCAGCCTATCGCAGTTTCCTTCAGGCCCGCTTCCGCGGGCCTTTTCCTTGCAGCCCCCAGAGCAGCAAACCCAGCAGCGTGAATCCGTCAATGAATTCCTGCCGCCGGACCATCGCCTGGAGCTGCCGCACGCTGAACCATCTGATCTCGCTCACCTCGTCCGTGTCGTACGTTGCGCTCACCTTGCGCAGCCCCGTCGCCACGAACAGGTGAAACAAGTGGTTGCTCCGGCCGATCTGCGGGTGAAATGTGTAGAGCAGCTTTATCCGCCGCGCCGTGTAGCCTGTCTCCTCCTCGAGCTCGCGCAGCGCGCCTTTCATGACAGTCTCCCCGCGCGGCACGTTCCCGGCAGGCATCTCCCAACTGTATGACTTTGCCATGTACCGGTACTGCCGCGTCAGCAGCACCCGGCCGTCATCGCCCACCGGTATCACTCCCGCAACCTTCCGCGGGAAGTCAAGCGCGTGAAACATGATCGTCTTGCCGCTCGGCAGGCGCACCGTATCGAGATGATGCTTCAGCCATACCGACTTGACCAGCGTGCGCCGGCCAAGTTTTTTCCACGGATGTTTTTGCATGATGGCGCTGTTGCCCGGTGTGGATCACGTGGGCTATCGGCCCTCCCACCGGAGCACTTCGTCGAGCGGCTTCTTGTGCGGCGCATGGGCATCCAGCTCGGCTGAGAAGCCCACGGCGATGTACGAGATCAGCCGGTATGTTTCCGGTGCGCCTACAAGCGACCTGATGCGGTCGGTGTACGGCTTTTTGTCCCCGGCGATCCAGCAGGCGCCGAGGCCGAGCGCGCGGGCGGCGACGAGCATGTTCTGCGTCGCGGCGGCGCCGTCCTCGAGGAAATACTTCGCCGCTTTCAGGCAGAAGACGAGGATGCATGCAGGTGCATCGCGCAGAAACGTGGCGTAGTCGCTGATGTCGGCCAGCGCCGTCAGCACCGCCCGGTCGGTCGTGACGACGAACAGCCATGGCTGCTCGTTTCGCGCGCTCGCCGCGAGGCGCCCTGCGTCGACGATCGTCTCGATCAGCTCCTTTGGCACCGCGTCGGTTTTGTACTTTCTGACGCTTCGCCGTGTTCTGATAGCTTCCAATGCGTCCATGGTTCTCCTTCTCTCCGTCGTTCAACCGCCTCCCTGTCCCGACTAGACGCAGGCGCATGCCTGCCTGGTCGCCGCACGGATGCGCCTCCTACGCCGCTGCCAGAACGAACGCTTTCCGCCACAAGGGCGAGCGTTCGATCTTCGCGCGGCGCCTGAACCCTGCCAGATGGCTTGCGGAAGGGGAGTCGCTCGCGCCAAACTTCCGCATCGGCACGAAATCAGCCAGCGCACCCCATTCGTCCGCGAACGCTGCCTCGTCCTCCCTGGGTGCTCCCGGAATGATGCCCACGGCAATCACGCGCGCATGCGCCGTCAGATAATCGATGTGCCAGCGCTTCGGTTTCCTGCGCCGCGCATGCCTGGCAACGCGCTGTTCGAGATTCCGCTGCGCCGAGCCCGTATACACGTAGTATCCGGCGGGGAACAGGGCTTCCCTCGTGCCGACACGGATAACGCGTGCACGTTCGAGCCGCATCAGCAGGAAGTAGACACCTTTCATCCCTCTGCGTCGCCGAGGACGGTGACCCTCCATCATTCCATCCACGCCCGGGGCGTGGCAAGCATTCCATCCACGCCCGGGGCGTGGCAAGCATTCCATCCACGCTCCCTGCGCGGCTCACTTTCCCACCTTCACCCAGCAGCGCTCCTCGGCGGACTTCAGCACCGCATCGAGCACGAGCTGGGTCTTGAGCGCATCGGCGAAGTCGGGCATGACGGGCTTCCGGCCCACGATGCCGTCATTGATGAAATCGGCGAGCATGTTGACGAAGTTATGCTCATAGCCGATGATGTGCCCGGCGGGCCACCACACGCCGACGTACGGATGGTTCGGCTCGGTGACGAGGATGCGTTTGAACCCCTGCTCGCGGTTGTCTTCCTCGAGGTCGAGGTACCACAGCTCGTTCATGTCCTCGAAGTTGAATTTGAACGAGCCCTTCGAGCCGTTGACCTCGATGAAGATGCCGTTCTTGTGTCCGCCGGAAAAGCGGCTGGCCTCGAACGTGCCCATGGCGCCGTTGGCGAACCTTGCGAGGAACGCGCACGCGTCGTCCACATCCACCGCGCCCGTCTTGCTGCCTGCCTTCTTGTCGCGCAGGCCGGCGCCCGCGCCTGGCGCTTCGAGCGGCCGCTGCTTGATGAACGTCTCGGTCATGCCCACCACTTCATCAATGTCGCCGACAAGATAGCGCGCCATGTCGACGATGTGCGCGTTGAGATCGCCATGCGCGCCGCTGCCAGTGATCGCCTTGACCAGGCGCCACACGCGCGGGAACTTCGGGTCCATGATCCAGTCCTGAAGGTACTGCGCGCGCACATGGTAGACGCGGCCCAGCTTGCCCGCGGCGATCATCTGTTTCATGAACGTCACCGCGGGCGCGCGACGGTAGCAGAACGATACCAGCGTCGGCACCTTGTTCTTCTTCGCGGCGGCGACCATCTGCTTCGCCTCGGCCGCATCCATCGCCATCGGTTTCTCGCACAGCACAGCCTTTTTATTTTCCGCGGCCGCGATGGCCATCTCGGCATGCAGCTTGTTGGGCGTGCAGATGTCAACCATGTGGATGTCATCGCGCTTGACGACTTCCTTGTAGTTCTGCGTGTTCTCCTTCCAGCCCCACCGCTCCGCAAACACGGGGACGTCAGGCCCGATGCCGCAGACGACCTTCATCACCGGCTTCGCTTTGAGCGTGAAGAACTTGGCGACATTGTGGTACGCATTCGAATGGGCCTTGCCCATGAACTGGTGGCCGATCAGGCCGACATTGAGTTCTTTCATGATCATGCAGGTGCAGGGGTTAACAACGTTCATCGTTTCCCCCAGTACGTCTTGGGGGATTCATCGTTCATCGTTCGTCGTTCGTCGATAGTCGATAGTCGATAGTCGATAGTCGATAGTCGATAGTCGATAGTCGATAGTTGGGAGTTTCTCGTGTTCGTGTTCGTGCTCGTGCTTGTGCTTGTGCTCGTGCTCGTGCTCGTCCTCGTGCTCGTGCTCGTGCTCGTGCTCGTG
>JAAYZF010000190.1 GCA_012514975.1 bacterium | reverse complement strand
GGCGGCAAGGATGAGGAACAATGCACAACGTTTCATGATTCTCCTTGTACGGACAGTTAGCCGGGCGCGTTTCGTCACAGCCACCGGCGACCAGACGCGTCCAGGAACGCCAGTAGTTAGTATACCACGTCAAGCCAGATCTGTCAACACAGCCGCGCGGACAGCTCCTTCACGGCGCCGGCGTGCGCGCGGCTCTCTGATACATTGTGCAACTCATCCGGATCAGTGGAGAGATCGAACAGCGCCGCGCCGATTCCCGGATACTCAGTGTATTTGTACCTCCCACGCCGGATTGTCCTGACAGCGGGTTCAGGATACTCGATGATCGCTTCGGCGCGCGGATGGCGTGGCGTGGCGCCGGTGAGCACGGGCAGGAGGGAGATGCCCTCGCCGCCCGCGGGCTCGATCCCCGCGCATTCGAGCAGCGTCGGATGGAGATCGACAAGGCTGATGAGGCTCTCCGCATCAACGCGCGCGCCGCCCCTGCGCATGGATGAGGGCATGCGGACGGCCAGCGGCACTCGCTGCACTTCGTCGTACGCAAGCGGCCCCTTGAACGCGAGCCGGTGCGCCGCATCCATGTCGCCATGATCGGCGGTGACCACGATCATCGCCTGATCGTAGATGCCGCGGCTGCGCAGCGCATCGAGCACGGTGCCAAGAAGCGCGTCATACGCCGCCACGCAGGCGCGGTAGACTTCGCGGTAGCGCCGCCAGGCATGTTCGTCCGTGGCAAGCGTCTTTCGGTACAGGTTTGGCCGTGCCGAGTAGTACGCGGCCCAATCCACAAGGATATCTCTTTCCCGCTGGCGCCAGGAGGCGGGCAGCGGCGCGTCGTCGCGCACAACCGGCTCGGGCACGTGGCCAGGCGGATACGGCCCGTTCGGGTCGGCGCAATAGACGCCGTGGGGCTGGTCGAACGAGACGAACAGCGCGACCGGTGGGCCGGCCGGGTCGATGCGGCGGATGAACTCGAGCGCGGAGGCGCATGTCTCGCTGTCGCTCAGCGGCCTGTTGGGCGCGACGTATTCGTCGCAGACGCCGTTCTGTTCGTCCCAGCCGGCAGTGGCGACGGGTTGGGCGCGCAGGTGCCATTTGCCAAAGTAGGCAGTGCGGTACCCCGCCTGTCTGAGCATGGGGGCGATTGTGCCGCGCCGCAGCGGCACGCCGTTGTCGATCACGCCATGCGTGCGCGGCATCAGGCCCGTCATCAATGTCGCGCGGCTGGGCGAGCAGAGCGGCGTGGTGCAATAGACCGTATCGAACCGTATGGCATCCGCAGCGAATGCATCGAAATGGGGCGTGTGGAAGAACGGATCGCGGCAGCCGGCTGCCCGCCAGTGCTGCTGGTCGCTGAAGATGAAGACAAGGTGTGGTTGTTTCATGATGTCCTCGTGCGGTCATAGTATACACAAAACGCCAGCCGTCGTCACAGGGGACTGTGACTCCCACATTGGTGTCCGCATGACGAAGTGACGTCCACTGCTGTCCGGTAAAGAAAAGAAAAAAGAGAACTCCTGAAGGAAGACTGGTAGAATATGGTTGGACCCAAAACCAGTAACCATCAGGAGTTCAAAGTCATGGCACATTATAACACAATTCTGCAT
>JAAYZF010000189.1 GCA_012514975.1 bacterium | reverse complement strand
TTCAGATAGCATCGCGTTCACGTGTGTCCCGGGTCCATCCGCCGCCGACACCGCGCTCGTTCTCAGCGGACTCCCTTCAGAATCCTTTTTGTTTCTTGGTTTCGTGCCGCGCGAGGCGCGTCAGCAGGACGTCTTTTTCGAGACGGTTCTGAAGTCATCTCACACAGTGATCTGCTTCGAGAGTCCCCGCCGTATTGTACCCACTCTTCAGAAGCTGCGGGATTTGAATCCGGAGCGCCTCGTTGCTGTCGCCCGCGAACTCACGAAAATCCACGAGGAGACGCTTCGCGGCCCCGTAACGGATGTGCTCAAGACGCTGAGTGAGCGTGGAGAGCTGAAGGGTGAATACGTGCTTCTGGTCGCTCCAAAGCCCATAACGCTGCCACATGACGATTCTGCCCCCGAACTGGCAACCGCGGTTGAGAATGTCAGGAAGATCGCCGATCTCCCTCTCAGCACGGCGGTCAAAATTGTCGCCGCGGTGACTGGCGTGCCGCGAAACAGGGTGTACGACGCGTCGCTCAAGTGAGGAATTTCCATGCAGGAGACGGGCACTGTCAAGACGATTGAGAACGGCGTTGCTCTGGTCGCGCTCGAACGCAACCAGGCCTGCGGGCATTGTACGCTCTGCCAATGGTCCGCCGAGATGGCATGCATGATCGTACGCGCGAAGGCGCTGCCGGACACCCGGCCGGGTGATCGCGTGGTGGTGGAGATGAATCGCAGCATGATGAAAGCGGCTCATTTGTGGCTGCTGGCCTTTCCGTTGCTGGTGTTTCTTGGAACCGCCGCGGTGGTCCGTCTGATCATGAAGCGAACGGATGCGGAAACGTTCTTCGCAAGCATATTCGCGCTTGTGGCAATGTTTCTGCTGGTGTATGTAATGGACCGGAAGGTGGGCTTGGGCAGAGGGACTGTTGGAGAGATCGTGGAGGCTGTGCCGCGTGGGGACGACACTACTCCGCACGAAACGATAAATTATTAACTTCAGAAGTTTAGATATTCTTTATTTGTGAAGTTTTGATGGTTGGGATTGCACGATAAAGCGAATCACTCGAATCCCCGAATACACGTTCTGACGCAGCTTTGCCCCGATCGTTGTCGCATGCGAATGAAGTTCGTTCTGCCACACATGACTGCGCACTGCCACAGTCAACACACCGCTTTGAAGCATGACCGGTTCGGTGTGTGCTGCAACGGTGTCTCCCACAATTTCACTCCAGCGTTCCCTCACGGCTGCCAGGTACGATTCCTCGGGCGGGCGGAGATCCTTCAGAATCTCGTCAATGACGTATGGCACCCGTTTGAATGATGAAGACGTTGAAGCCATGCAATTCTTTCAGATGCGCATTGGCATGATCACGCACAGAAACTGTTCACCCGAGCGAAGAATTGCGGGGCTGCTGCCGCTGGTGACCTCCAGGACGAGCTGATCCGAGTCAATTGTCTGGCAGACGTCCGTCAGGTACGATGGGTTGAAGGCAATATCAAGCGTTTCGCCGCGGTAATTGACTTCAAGGACATCGGTGACCTCGCCAATTTCGGCTGTATTGGCGCTGATGGTGAGCTGGTTATCCTTGAGAGCGACGCGGATGACAGCCTGCTTGGTTTTCTCCGTGACGACACTGGCGAGATTGACGGCATTGAGAAACGCCCTGGCATTCAGCTCGACCGCGTACTTGCAGTTCTTGGGAATGACCTGTTCGTAGTTGGGATAGTGTCCGTCCACGAGGCGGGTGACAAGCGTCGTCTGGCCGACATTGACTTCGAGCTGGCTTTGGGAATATTTGATCTGGGCTGTGCCTTCAACATTGAGCAGCGCCTGGATGAGCCCGATGGACTTGGTGGGCACGATGATCTCTCGCGCTGTGTCGCGCTTGATGGACGCATTGGTGCACTTGGCAAGGCGGCGGCCATCAGTGGCAACAACGTCGAATTTCTCGCCAAAGTGGAGACAGACGCCATTGAGAACATAGCGCGTTTCATCCTTTGAGACCGCATAGGCTGTACACTTGAACATCGCGTGCAAATCCTTTGCGGAAAGCTCGACTGCATCCTGGCTCTGCACGGACGGGAATTTCGGAAACTCGCCGGGCGGCATGCCGCGCAGACTGCATTCCACTTTTGCCCCTGCGCGGATCTTTGCCACATGCTGGGCATCAACGGTAAGTTCGATTGACTCGGCATCAATGCGGCGGAGCGCATCGAGGAGAAAGCGCACAGGAATGGTCGTCTCCCCTTCCTTTGATACTTCGGCGGGCATGTGTGTCTTGATCGAGATATCGAGGTCGGTGCCCGTCAGTGCAAGCCGCCCGTCTTCGGCGCGCACCAGGATGTTGGCCAGAATGGGCAGGGTGGTGCGCAAAGGACAGACAGGCTGAAGCAGTTGGACGGCATCACGGAGTGCGGCTGTGGAGCATTGGAGTTTCATGCGGTCCTCATTACATGACATTGTTCACAAGGTTTGATACTAAGCTTCTTTACTATATCAAATTTCAGAAAATCTTACTACTCTATTATTATACTGTGGATAACTGTGAAACGCTGGTATTCAGGCGGAAACACCTGTGGATTTCCCTGTGAACAACATCCGGGAACATGTCGTGAACGGCCCGTCTGGCGCCTTGGGCGAATTGTGCACATTTTCCGGGCATGTTATTCACAGTGTTATTCACATTCTTGCGGTGCTTTCCAGGATGCGTTTTTTTAGCGCATCGAGCTGATGGGAAATCACCTGGTCACTTGACTTCAGCGTGTCGATCTTTCTGCATGCGTACAGTACGGTGGTATGATCCTTGCCGCCGAACGACTGGGCGATTTCAGTGAGCGAACTGTTGGTAAGGTCGCGGCACAAGTACATTGCAAGCTGGCGCGGGTGCGCAATCGTGCGCGGCCTGCGATTCGAGCGCAGGTCGGTCAGCCGTATGTCAAAGAAATCGGCGACGACCTTCTGGATATGTTCGAGATTGACCGTGTGGGATGAAATGTAGTCTTTGAGGCAGTCACGTGCGAGATCGAGCGTGATGGGCAAGCGATGGAGCGAGGCATAGGCAAAGAGTTTGATGAGCGCGCCCTCGATCTTGCGGACATCGTTGAGAACCTTGTGGGCGAGGTAGTTGCAGACTTCATCATCCACCTGGACGCCATTGCCGTGCGTTTCGAGCTTCTTGCGGATGATGGCGACGCGGGTCTCAAAGTCAGGAGACTGGATGTCGACAACCATGCCCCACTCGAACCGGTTGAGCAGGCGGTTCTCGATGTGCTGGAGTTCCTGTGGTGATTTGTCGCTCGTCATGATGATCTGTTTGCCATCATGATGGAGGGCGTTAAAGGTATAGAAGAACTCCTCCTGCATGCGCTCCTTGGTCGAGAGGAACTGGATGTCGTCGATAAGGAGCACGTCGATATTGGCTCGATAGAACTCACGGAAGCGTGGAATCGTTTCGCTTTGTATGGCGGCGATGTACTGGTTGGCAAACTGTTCGCAGGTGAGACACTGAACGCGCTTGTGCGGATCGCGTGCAAGGATGGCGTTGCCGACCGCGTTCATCAAGTGTGTCTTGCCGAGACCGACGCCGCCGTAGATGAACAGGGGATTGTACGTGCGGCCGGGATTCTGGCTGACGGCAAACGCGGCGGCATGCGCCATCTGGTTCGAGCTGCCGACGATAAACGTGGAGAACAGGTGCGAAGGATTGAGATTCGAGGCGGAGATGCGTTGCTGGCGCAGAGCGTCGAGATCGACTGCTGGAGCGGGTCTTTCCTCAGGCTCGGCGGGCGTGGGAATGAGCGCGGGCGGCGCATCCATGTCGCATTGAATCACGAGATGGATCGGCCGGCCGCACTCATGGGTAAGCGACTGCTCAAGCAATGCCGCGTATTTCTGCTTCAGCCAGTCGGCAACGATTGGAGAGTCGACCTGGATGATGAAGCGGTCATCATGCAACGACAGCGGAGTGACGACGGAGAAGAACGACTGGAAAATCGAGCTGCTTGTCGCCGCCTTGACCACTTCAAGGACCTTTCCCCACAATACCGTGCAATTGGTCACGAGACCCCCACCGCGATACCCTTCATGAAAAAAACAATGCCGTATGCCCGCATGCACACAGACAAACTGTACCACCGCGCAAACACAGAACAGTGCTGCAGGCAGAATGACGAAACGCCTTGTCTCAAACCGTAAGAAGTAAACCGAAAACCAAACCGCAAAGTGTGCAAGAGCACGTGAACGATTATAAGAAAACTGCAATGATTTGTAAAGAGGGAGGGAGGGATGATAACAACTCTGCAATCCATCATCCACATGGCGCGGACCATGCGGCGCATCATCACAAGATGTTGTACCGCCCGCGCGGCGCACCCACCCACATGTGAGAAAAAGAGACAGCAGAATCTTCACAACTCCACAGGGCAATACATGCGCTCCCCGCGCCGCGCGGCTCATCGCTCCTCGCTTTCTTGACGCGTGCCATGGCAAACACTATAATACCAATGAAGTGAGAAATTCACGGGAAACAGATGTGCTCGTCATCGGCACGGGCATCGGTGGATGCTCGGCGGCGCTTGCCGCGGCGGATGCAGGCTGCCGCGTGATCATGGTCACGCGCGGCGCGGGCGTCGAGAAATCGTCCACCGTGCGCGCGCAGGGCGGAATCATCTATCGGGGCAAGAACGATTCCGCGGCCGCATTGATGAAGGACATCATGGCGGCAGGCGACGGCCTGTGCGACCCTGTGGCGGTGAAACAGCTTGCGACCAAGGGGCCGCCGCTCGTGCGCGAAATGCTGATCAACCGCGCCGGCGTGCCGTTCGACCGGACAAAACACGGCGGCTGCGATCTCACGCGTGAAGGCGGGCACGGCATTGCCCGCATCATTCATTGCAGCGACTGGACTGGCCGCAGCATTGCGCATGCGCTGTGGGACGCCGTGCGCGCACACGGCAGGATCACCGTGATCGAGCACCAGACGGCGGTGGATCTGCTTACCACCAGCCACCATTCACACAATCCCGTTGACGTGTACCGGCCGATCACGTGCGTCGGTGCATACGTGCTGGACAACCGGTCGCACCACGTGGGCGCCGTGATCGCCAAGCAGACGGTGCTTGCCTCCGGCGGGCTGGGCCAGGTGTATCTGCATACGACGAACTCGGAGGGTGCGCGGGGCGACGGGTATGCGATGGCGCTGCGGGCCGGGGCGCGCCTTGCGAACATGGAGTACGTGCAGTTCCATCCGACGACGCTGCACGGCATCACCACGGGCAACTTCCTGATCACCGAATCGCTCCGTGGCGAAGGAGCGGCGCTGGTGGACCGGAAGGGCAGGCCGTTCGCGGGGCAGTATCACCCGATGGGATCGCTTGCGCCGCGTGATGTCGTTGCGCGCGCAATTCACCAGGAGATGATCCGGCAGAACGAGGAATGCATGTTCCTCGACATATCGCACAAGCCGGCCGGGTGGATCATGGAACGCTTTCCCAACATCTACCAGGCGTGCCGCGAGTTTGGCGTTGACATCACCAAGGGGCCGATCCCCGTGGTGCCGGCGGCGCACTACGCGTGTGGCGGGATCATTGTGAATCTTGTGGGGCAGACGACGATCAACGGCCTGCGGGCGGTGGGGGAAGTAAGCTGCACGGGCGTGCACGGGGCCAACCGGCTGGCGAGCACGTCGCTGCTCGAAGCGCTTGTGTGGGGCACATGGTGCGGGCGGGACGTGCACCGGGAGATCAGCGAGACGCGGCGGTGGTATGTGCCGCGCATATCGCCATGGATCGAAGAGCACGAACCGGTCGATCCCGCGCTGGTGATGCAGGACTGGATGATCATCAGGCACACGATGTGGAACTATGTCGGCCTGGTGCGGAGCGAACGGCGGCTGCGGCGCGCGCAGCGCATCCTGCGCGAGCTGCAGACTGAAGTCGAGCAGTTCTATCGCAGAGCCACCATGACGGACCAGATCATCGGGCTGCGCAACGGGCTGGAAACCGCGCGGTCAATTCTGGATGCCGCGCTGCGGAATCCGCACAGTCGCGGCTGCCATTACATCGAGGCGTCGGAACAACCACTGTAACGAACGAACGGAGACTCCCATGCACTACCAAATCCCCCCGCACGGCGGCGAGCTGGTCAATCGCGTCCTGCGGGGAAGCGAGCGCGAATTCTGGGCGGAGAAAGGCATGAGCCTGCCGTCAATCACCGTGGACGCGCGCACGCTGTGCGACATCGAGATGATCGCGTGCGGCGCAATGAGCCCCCTCGAGGGATTCATGTGCCGCGATGAATACAATCACGTCATTGACCACATGCGCCTCTCGAGCGGCCTGCCATGGCCGCTGCCGGTGGTGCTGGGCGTGTCGCGCGACCAAGCGGATGATTTCGACGTTGACTCGCCGATCGCGCTGAAGGATGCGAGCGGCGCGCTGATCGCCATTCTGCATCTCGAGGAGATTTTCGTAGTCAACAAGGAAAAGGAAGCGGCCAAGGTGTTCAAGACGGGCGACACCGCGCACCCGGGCGTGAGCTACATTCTGGAGAAGCGGGGCGATGTCCTTGTGGGCGGGGACATCGACGTGATCAACATGCCCGCGCATACGGACTTTGCGGAATACCGGCTGACGCCGTTGGAGACGCGGCACGCGTTCGAGAAGCGCGGCTGGGCGCGGATCGTCGGGTTCCAGACCCGGAATCCGCTGCACCGGGCGCACGAATACGTGCAGAAATGCGCGCTGGAATTCTGCGACGGCCTCCTGGTCCACCCGCTCTTTGACGGCCAGAAAGAAGAAGGAATCTCCGTCGCGGCGCGCATGGAGAGTTACAAGGCGCTTATCGAGAATCACTTTCCCGAGGAACACGTCATACTGGCGATCTTCCCGTGCGCCAAGCGGTACGCCGGGCCGCGCGAAGCGGTGTTCCACGCGATCGTGCGCAAGAACTACGGCTGTACCCATTTCATCGTCGGGCGGGACCACGCGGGTGTGGGCAGATACTACGCCGGCAGAGAGGCGCAGGAGATTTTCAAGGAATTCGGCCCGCACGAGCTCGATATCGTGCCGATGTTCTTCGACCAGGTCGTCCACTGCCGCAAGTGTGGCACCATGGTTACGCCGAAGACCTGCCCGCATGACGTGGACGAGCATGTTGCGTACAGCGGCAGCGCGCTGCGCGAGATGCTTTTGCGCGGCGAGCGCCCCCCCGTGGAATTCACACGGCCGGAAGTGGCCGACATACTGATGGAGTCCGTGCGCACCCAGGCTGGCTGATCGTGGCGAACAAGACGTTCTACCTCTACACTCTTGGCTGCAAGGTCAACTGGTGCGACAGCGAACGCATCGCGCACGATGCGTCGGTCGCCGGCTGGACACGCGTGGCCGTGCCGCGTGACGCGACGGTCTGCCTGGTAAACTCGTGCACGGTCACGGCGCATGCCGATGCGACATGCCGAAAGACCGCACGGGCGGTCTGGCGCGCCAACCCGGGCGCGGCGGTGATCGTTACAGGATGTTCGGCGGCCGTGGAGGAGGACGCGCTGCGCTCCATGCCCGAAATCGCGGATGCCGTGCCGGGAAGCGACAGCGCAAGGATCATCGCGGCAATGGAACAGGCGGCGCGGAACGCCATCGGTTCTGCCGCCGGCACGGCGCCCGCGGCCAGCCCGGGAAAGTTCACGCGTGCCACGGCGCGCACACGCGTGTTCGTCAAGATTCAGGACGGCTGCGACCAGTTCTGCGCCTACTGCCGCGTCCCTCTCGCAAGGGGCATGCCGCGCAGCATACCGATGGACGACGTCATCGCGAAGGTGCGCGAGCTCGATGCTGCGGGTGTGCGTGAGGTCGTCATCACCGGCATTCACCTCGCCGGGTACCGCCACGCCGGACACACGCTCGCCGACGTGGTGAGCGCCGTGATGGACCGCACGGCCATACCGCGCATACGGATCATTTCACTTGATGCGCGCGGCGTGACCGACGGCCTTCTGGCCTTGTTCACACACGCGGGCCGCCTGATGCCGCACCTGCATATCCCTTTGCAGTCCGGGAGTGATGCGGTGCTTGGGCGCATGAACCGGCGGGTGAGTACGGGAGTGTTTGGGGATGCGGCGAGGCGGTTCCTTGACGCGGTCGCGGGCGCGACGGTTTCAACCGATGTCATCGCCGGTTTTCCCGGCGAAACGGAGGACGACGCGGCGCAGACGCTCAAGGTGCTGTCGGAGATGCCCTTTGCGAAGGTGCACGTGTTTCCCTTTTCGCCCAGGCCGGGCACCGCGGCGGCGAAGATGGCGCGGCAGTTTGTTCCTGCGGCGGAGATTGCGCGGCGCGAGCATGCGTTGATCGAGGCGGGGCGTGCGGCGGCGGCGCGCTGCCGCGCGCTGTTTGCGGGCGCGGCGCTTTCCGTCCTGTTCGAGTCGCGGCATGGAGGCGCGTGGGAGGGCTTCTCGCAGAACTGGCTGCGGGTGCGCAGCACGCAGCCGGGCATTGCACACAACGATATCCGTGACGTTTCAATTGACGGCATATGTAACCGCTTCGCCCCGGTGGAATGAGAGCGCTTGTCTATTACGTAGTGAAGTCTCTGCTTCTCGTGTATTGCCGCATCTGGCACCGGTACCGCACGTATCACGCCGAGCGCATACCGCCGAGGGGACGAAGCGTGCTGATTGCGGCGAACCATGCGAGCTACCTTGACCCGGTGCTGGTTGGTGTGGCGTTCCCGTATCACATCTGGTATCTTGCGCGAAGCACGTTGTTCGAGCGATCGAAGGTGTTTGGCTGGATGATTTCGGTCGTCTACGCCGTGCCGATCACCCGCGAACGGCTTGATCTGCGGACGATCAGGCTCGTGCATGACATCTGCGCTGGCGGCGACAGCGTGCTTGTCTTCCCCGAGGGAACCAGGACAAAAGATGGGAACCTTCAGAAAGGCCAGGCGGGAGTCGGCCTCTTTGCCGAGAAAGTCAACGTGGACATCCTGCCGGTGTACATCCACGGGTCCTTCGAGGCCATGTCGCGCCATGCGAAACTCTCGTTCCCGCGCCTGCTTCCCATCAGCGTCTCGTTCGGCCCGCTTCTGCCGATCAGCAGGTGGAAGGACATGCCCGCCGGCCGCGAACGCTACGAGGCGATTGCAGACGGCATCATGGCCGAGCTCATCAAGCTGCGGGACGAACGCATGGCAAAGGGCGGCGAGTAGCGGAAAATCATGAGCACCGCGGGAAAACGCATCGTCTTCTTCGGCACGCCTGAACCGGCGGCGCAGTGCCTCGCTCATCTGATTGCATGCGGGCACGACATTGTCGGTGTCATCAGCCAGCCGGACCGGCCCGTGGGGCGGCACCAGGTTGTTCTGCCGACGCCGGTGAAAGTAGTTGCGCAAGCAGCCGGCATTCCCGTGATGCAACCCGGGAACTGTGGAGAGGAGGCGTGCCTTGAGCAGGTGCGTGCGTGGAGTCCGTTCGTGTGTGTGGTAGTTGCGTACGGCCAAATACTAACTTCAGAACTTCTGAACACACCAGAGTGCTTCATCAATCTGCATTTCTCTCTCCTTCCAGCCTATCGCGGCGCCGCGCCCGTCCAGCACGCTCTGATGGATGGCTGCGCGGAAACAGGCATCACCGTCCAACATGTGGTGCGCAAGCTCGACATGGGCGATATCATACTTCAGCAACCGGTCGCAATTGACGACGAGGACGATGCGACATCGTTGCTGGCGAAGTGCGTCGCCGCCGGGGCACCGGTGCTTTCCGACGCGATCGACCTGTTGGCTGAAGGTACCGCGCCTCGTGTGCCTCAGGGCGCCGCGGGTGTGAGCCATGCGAGGAAGATGCGGAAGGAGGACGGCATCATCGACTGGCATGCGCCGGCGCGCGTGATCTTCAACCAGATTCGCGCGTGCGTGCCCTGGCCGGGTGCAGTAACATGGCTGCACGGGCAGCCGGTGAAGATGTGGCGATCACGCGAGTATTTCCCAAGCCATGACCTGTGTGGGCATCATGATGAGAATGTGGCGGCTGTTGGGCACGCGCCTGGCGAGGCACTGCCCAGCCGGCGGAACCTGCTCGTGACTGCCGGCGCCGGTGTTCTTGAGGTGCTCGAGCTGCAACCCGCCGGCAAGCATCGCATGACGGGCGCGGCGTTCCTGGCGGGGCATGGCGGCGGGGAGATCAGGTTTGCCAAACCGGACGCGGCGTCACGAGAGGACAACTGACGTCACTGCATGGTGCGGTTGTTGACTTATCGTGCCCCTCCAGCGCAGAAGATAAAAACTCCAGAAGTTTGTAAGTTCTGGATTTAATCTACACCCGCCCGAAGCGAGGATGCTCGACTCAAGAGGCCTGACGACGCGCGCGTGTGCGTCGCCGCCCTGGCAGCCTCGCACGCTTCATCACCAGGTATGGACCAGCCATGAACCCACTTGCGGTTGTCACCGGGGCGTCGCAGGGGCTAGGCTTCGCGTTTGCGCAGCGCCTGGCGGCGGAGGGCCTGCGGCCCGTGCTCATCGCCAGATCAGCCGCCCGGCTCGGCGATGCCGCCGCGCAGATCGCGCGTGAAAGTGGCATCGAGCCACTCGTCATGTCTGCCGACGTGGCTGACGCAGCCGCGCTCGGGCGCATTGCCGCCGACGTTCGCGCCTCGGGCGCCCCGCTCGCGTGGCTCGTCTGCAACGCGGGCATCGTCCGCACGGGAACAGTCGAGCACATGGCCGCCGAAGACATTGCCGCACAGGTTCGCACGAATCTCCTGGGGGCTATGCTTGCCGCGCGCGCATTCATGCCGCTGATGGCCGCGGGCAGCCGGGTGCTCTTCGTCTCATCAGGATTCGGCTTGATGGGGCCGGCGGGGTACGCCGCGTACAGCGCCAGCAAAGCAGGGATGATCACATTTGCTGAGGCTGTGAGGCGCGAGGTGCACGCGAGGAAGATCGGTGTGTATGTTGCCGTGCCTGCCGACATTGACACGCCCGGCCATACGAACGAAATGGCCTCGGCGCCGGAGTGGATGAGACGCGCGGCCGCGCGTGGGCCCCTCCTGTCCGCCGAAGCGGCTGCGGCGCGCATCCTGCGCGGATGCCGCGGCGGCAGGTTTGTCGTGTACAGCGACCTCTCCGTTCGCGCGCTTGCATTGGCCACGAGAGTGCTGCCTCGGCGGCTGCGCGACTGGAGCATCGATCGCCTGTTTCCGCGGCCATAGCCTCTCGCCCGGGTCGGGAGCGTCATTCAAGGGTGCGTTCATAGACTCTGTACCGTTTGTACACCGCGGCACCGAACCGGGAAACCAGTTGGTTGGTGAGCGTATTGTCGTCGAGGACCCACGAAAACTCGATGCGCGAAAAATGCCGGCGTACATGCGTCTCGCCCAGGCAGTACTGCAGCGCGGGAATGCCCAGCCGCCGATAGCGTGGCTTGCACCCGATGATCACGGCGCGGCACCCCTCGATGCGCCGCACCAGCCAGGGCGCCCGAAGCCAGTTGAATACCCCGCGCACGCCTCTGAGCCGCGCAAACAGCTCGTTCAGGTCGGGCACTACCACACTCATCCCCACAGGCGCGCCATCGTAGCATACCAGCGTCGTCAGCTCATCCGGCACAAAACGCGCCACTGACACAACCACCGCCTTCATCTCCGCGACCGTCACCGGCGCGAAACCCCAGTTGTGCGCCCAGCACTCGTTGTAAATCTCGGCCACCTGCCGGGACTCCCCGTCCACCCGCGAACGGTCAAGCGGCCGCACCGTCACACGCGGGTTCCGGCGGACGCGCGCGGCGATGGCATATAACTCCGCCGGTGTAGGCGCGCTGGGAAGCGTGCTCCGCGTGTGTGCCAGCAATTCCTTCGCCGCCGTCAAACCGCACCCTTCGAGCAGCGCGGGATAGTACGGCGGATTGTAGCTCAGCATGAACACAGGCGGCGTGTCAAATCCCTCCGTCAGCACGCCAAACCTGCCGAACGCCGAGGGGCTCGCCGGCCCGCGCATCACGCGGATGCCTTCATGCCGCAGCCACGCGCCCGCGGCGTCAAGCAGCGCGGCGGCAACCGCCTTGTCATCGATGCACTCGAAGAAACCGAACCAACCCGCCTGCTCGCTCCAATGGGCGATGTAGTTGTCGTCAATGTGCGCGGTGATACGGCCGGCCGGTTCGTCGCCCCGATACGCCAGCAGGAGTACGCCGCGCCCATGCCGCCAGAACGGGTGCCGCCTTGTGTCGAGCTGGTCGCGCTCGAGCCGCGCCGTCATCGGAACCCAGTTGGCGTCTCCGGCGTAGATGCGCCACGGCAGGCGCATGAACGCGCGGCGGTCACGCCAGGTTGCGACAGGGCGCACAGCGATGGCCATGGTGCGAACTCTTCGTGTTATGGCGCCGGGGCGGGAACGCCCATCGCGCGCTTCTGACCGCGCACCCGGCTACTTCGCGACAATGTCGAAATCCACCTTCGTGCCGCTTGTAAGCGTCGAGTAGACCGGCGAGAATTCCGCCAGGCTGCGCAGCTTCTTCATGTCTTCCGCGGCGCATTTCACCGCGAACGTGACGCGGATGTTCGTGAACCCCTTGGGCACGCCCGCCGAAAGCCCGAGGAACCCGCGCAAGTCGATATCCCCTTCCAGCTCGGACGACAGCTCCTCGATGCGAATGCCCCGTACGGCTGCGTGGGCGACCATGCTTGTCGTCATGCACGACGCGAGCGCATGGAGCAGGTACTCGACCGGGTTCGCCCCGGCGTCCTGCCCCGCCAGCATTGGCGGCTCATCGGCGTTCATCACGAACGTCCGCGTGTGCTTCATCTCCTGTTTCGCGCCGTAGAAATCAAGCACGGAACTGGAGTTGCGGGTCGAGCCCGCCCATGTGTTGTGCACGCGGAATTTGCACGCGCCAAGCCCCGGGTCCTCCTTAATCGCGCCGACAGTCTTGCCGAGAACAGCCGTGTCAACGCCGTTTACACACAGTGAACTTTGTTGTGCATTCATCTTCGCCACCCCCTTGGGCACCGGCCCCGCGCGCCTCCAGCGACCATCGCCGCCTCTGCCGCTAGTATACCACGCTCCCGGTGCCGCGTCAAGCAAACCAAGACCCGCCAATACCGCACACGGATTCGCCGCTTCGGTCGCCGGAACCGGCGCCTGGCCGCTTTGACTCCCCGCCCCGCTTATGCTATAATGCCGCGACTCGAGTGAGACAGGTATGAAACAGACCATCGCCACCGCCGCGGCAATCTCCAGCAGACTGATACAGCTTTCCGACGACGTGCGCGCGGCATGTCCTGATCCCGCACGCCTTGTGCTGATCGGCATTCAGCGCCGCGGCGTCGAGCTGGCGCAGCGGATGGCCGCGCTCATCGCCGCCGCACACGCCGCGCCCGTTCCCCTTGGCAGCCTCGACATCACCGTCTATCGCGACGACCTCTCCATGGTCGCCCAGCAGCCGATTGTCCACAGCACGAACATCCCGTTCTCCCTTGACGGCATGCACGTGGTGCTCGTGGATGACGTGCTGCATACGGGCCGTACCATCCGCGCCGCCCTGGATGCCCTCATGGATTTTGGCCGGCCGGACATCGTGCGCCTGTTGGTGCTGGTTGACCGCGGGATGCGCGAGCTGCCCATCCAGCCCGACCTTACCGGCTGGAAGCTCAGCACCAAGGCGGGCCAGATGGTCCGCGTCCGCGTGAAAGAGCTTGACGGCGAGGACGTTGTGGAACTGCTCGACGGGAATGCGAACTGAGATACGTATGGCATGGACGAAGAAAGACCTGCTGGACCTCGAATACCTCACCGCCGAGGAGATCACCACCATCCTCGACACCGCCCGCTCGTTCTACGAAGTCAGCACGCGCACCATCAAGAAAGTCCCCGCCCTGCGCGGCAAGACCGTCGTCAATCTGTTCTACGAAGCCAGCACGCGCACGCGCGCCTCGTTCGAGATCGCCGAGAAGCGGCTCAGCGCCGATGTGCTCAACGTCAACGTCTCCGTCTCGAGCGTCACAAAGGGCGAAACGCTGCTCGACACGGTCAAGAACCTGTGCGCGTACAAGATCGACGTCATCGTGATCAGGCACTCGGTCTCCGGCTCTCCCCTGTACCTTGCGCGCAACATCGAGGCCAGCGTCATCAACGCGGGCGACGGCGCGCACGAGCATCCCACCCAGGCGCTGCTCGACATCTACACGCTGCGCGAACGCCTGGGCGAGCTCAAAGGCAGGCAGATCGCCATCGTAGGCGACATTGCCCACAGCCGCGTTGCCCGGTCGAACATCTGGGGCCTGACAAAGCTCGGCGCCAAGGTCACCGTCGTCGCCCCGCCAACGCTTGTCCCGCGCGACATCGAGCGCATGGGCGTTGCCGTGTCGCACCGGCTGGACGAAGCGATCGCGCGCGCCGATGCCGTGAACATGCTGCGCATCCAGCGCGAGCGTGAGAAACAGACGCTCTTCCCTTCGCTGCGTGAATACTCGAAGCTCTTCGGCCTCGACGAGGAGAAAATCAAGGACCTTCCCGAAGGCATGCTCGTGATGCATCCCGGCCCGATCAATCGCGGCGTCGAGATTTCCGGCGCGGTGGCTGACGGGCCGCACAGCGTGATTCTCGAACAGGTGACCAACGGGCTGGCCGTGCGCATGGCTGTTCTCTTCCTCGTTGCCGGCGGCACCAGCCTTCATCCTGAAAGCCTCGGCACATGACTTTGCTGATCAAGAACGGACACCTGGTTGACGCGGCGCAGAAGCTTGACGGCGCGGGATATGTCTTCATCAAGGACGGCTCGATCGCCGCCTCGGCTCCCGGCACGCCGCCCGCAAGCCTTCATCCGGACGATGTCATTGACGCGCGCGGCATGCTCGTCACGCCCGGGTTCATCGATCTGCATGTGCACCTGCGCGAGCCCGGCCAGGAAAGCAAGGAAACCATCGAGTCAGGCTGCCGCGCCGCCGTCGCCGGCGGTTTTGCCAGCATCGTCTGCATGCCCAACACCGTGCCGACGATCGACCATGCCTCAATCGTGAAATTCGTCCATCTCGAGGCGCAACGAGTCGGACTTGCCAATGTCTTCCCCGCCGGTACAGTGTCGCGCGACCGCGAGGGCAAGGAGCTGGCTGACATCGGCGAGCTTGCCACTGCGGGTGTCGTGGCCCTCACCGACGACGGCGCGCCGGTCATGGACGCCGGCCTCATGCTCCGCGCGCTCGAATATGCGCGGATGTTCGGCATCGCCGTCATGGATCACTGCGAGGATCCCCAGCTCACCAACTTCGGCGTCATGAACGAAGGGTTCTACTCGACCAAACTCGGCCTGCGCGGCATCCCGTCGGTGTGCGAGGACGTCATGGTCGCGCGCGACATCCTTCTCGCCGAATACACCGGCGGCCGCATCCACATCCAGCACATCTCCACCGCCCACGCCGTCCGCATGGTGCGCGAAGCGAAGCAGCGCGGCGTGCACGTCACCTGCGAAGTCACTCCCCACCATTTCTCCCTTACCGACGCCGCATTGTCCGACTACGACACCAATTTCAAAATGCGTCCGCCCCTGCGTGCGGAAGAAGACCGCGCGGCCCTCCTGCGCGGCATCGCCGACGGCACCATCGATGCCATCGCCACCGACCACGCGCCGCATACGGATACGGACAAAAATGTCGAGTTCGATTACGCGGCTGACGGGGTGATCGGCCTTGAAAGCGCCCTCCCGGTCGCGTACACAAAACTGGTCAAGGAAGGCGCCCTGCCCCTCATGCGCCTGGTCGAGCTTCTCACCTGCGGCCCCGCGGCTATCATCGGCAAGGACAAGAAAGGCACACTCAGGCCCGGCGCCGACGCGGACGTGACCATCTGGAACCCGAATGCCTCCTACACCATTGACGCGGGCGCTTTCCGCTCAAAAGCCCGCAACTGCCCCTTCCACGGCTGGGCCGTGAACGGCAAAGTCATCCGCACCATCGTCGCCGGCGAGACCAAGTACGAAGCTGTCTAGTGTCCGTCCACATGCAAGAGGCACAACCGCGCGCCATCTGCAATGGCCGGGACAATCATCATTTCCCAGCCTTTCTCACGTTTTGATATAATGAGACTGGCACAAGTCCACTACGAAACCGATCACCTGCATCATGCGGCGTCACTATGAAGAGAGACCCGTCGGAAGATATCGAGCTTTCGTACACGCCCCGCGGAACGTTCATTGACCGCGTGATCAGATTCTGCCTCGAGAACAAGCTCGTCGTTGCCCTGATCCTTGCCGCCTTCGTCGGCTGGGGCGCCATGGTCGCCCCGTTTGACTGGGACATCCCGTGGCTGCACCGCACGCCCGTTGCCGTTGACGCGGTTCCGGACATAGGCGAGAACCAGCAGATCGTCTTTACCGAGTGGCCCGGCCGTTCGCCGCGCGATGTGGAAGACCAGATCACCTATCCGTTGACCGCCGCGCTGATGGGCCTGCCGGACGTCAAGACGATCCGCTGTTTCTCGATGTTCGGATTCTCGAGCATCTACATCATCTTCGACGAGCAGGCGGAGTTCTACGAGTGCCGCTCGCGCATACTCGAGAAACTCAACAGCCTTCCCGCGGGTCTCCTTCCCGACGGCGTCCGTCCCGCGCTCGGGCCCGACGCGACGGCGCTTGGCCAGGTCTTCTGGTACACCCTCGAAGGCCGCGATGCCCAGGGCAACCCGACCGGCGGATGGGACCTGCACGAGCTGCGCACACTGCAGGACTGGTATGTCCGCTACGCACTGCTCGCTGCCGAAGGCGTGAGCGAAGTGGCCGCCGTCGGCGGGTTCGTCAAGGAATACCAGGTCGACGTGGACCCGGATAAAATGCGTGTCGCGCAGATTGGCATCGAACAGGTGGCCGACGCGGTGCGCGACGCGAACGTGGATGTCGGAGCCGGCGTGATCGAGGTGAACAAGGTCGAGTACGTCATTCGCGGCCGCGGGTTCATCAAGTCGCTCGGCGATCTTGAGAACGCCGTCGTCACCGTACGCAACAACGTGCCGCTGTACGTGAAGAACATCGCGACCGTCGGGTTCGGCCCGGCGCTGCGCCGCGGGGTGCTCGACAAGGAGGGCGCAGAAGTCGTCGGCGCGGTCGTCGTCGTCCGTCACGGCGAAAACCCGCTCGCCGTCATCAAGAATGTCAAACGGAAAATCGAGGAAATCGCGCCGTCCCTTCCCGTGCGCACGCTCCCCGATGGCCGCGAGAGCCGTGTGACGATCGTCCCGTTCTACGACCGCACCGGGTTGATCTACGAGACGCTCGGCACGCTCAACGACGCGCTGTACGAGCAGGTGCTTGCCACGACGATCGTCGTCCTTATCATGGTGATGCACCTTGGCAGCTCGGTGCTCGTGTCGGCGGTGATGCCGCTGGCGGTGCTGTTCGCGTTCATCGCGATGAAGCTTTTCGGTGTGGATGCCAACATCGTCTCCCTCTCCGGCATCGCAATCGCCATTGGCACTCTGGTTGACATGGGCATCATCATGTGCGAGAACATTCTGCGCCATCTCGACAACGCCCGGCCGGACGAGCACAAACTCGAAGTCGTCTACCGCGCGGCAAGCGAAGTCGGCAGCGCGGTGCTGACGGCGATCGCAACGACGATAGTCGGGTTTCTGCCCGTCTTCGCCCTCGAAGGCCCTGAAGGCAAGCTGTTTAAGCCACTTGCATTCACCAAGACGTTCGCGTTGGTGGGCTCCGTCATCGTCGCGATCACCATCATCCCCGCCGCGGCGCACCTGCTGTTCACCGGGCGGATCAAAGGGACCGCCCTGCGCCGCTCGCTGGCGGTTGTTCTTGCTGCGGCCGGCGCTGCTTTGGCGTTTGCGGTGACGTGGTGGGCCGGCGTCATTGTCATTGTGGCCGGGGTGTGGATTGGGTGCAAACCGTACCTGCCGGACCGCGCGGCATCATACGCGTCCCGTGTAGCGACGTGGCTGCTTGTGCTCCTCGTTGCGTACCTTCTGTGCGTGAGATGGCTGCCGCTCGGGCCAGAGAAAGGCACGGTGCGCAACGTTGTGTTCGGCGGTGTGCTGATTGCCGGCCTGACCCTTGTGTACATGTTCCGGCAGACGGTGTACACTTCGCTGCTCGGGTGGTGCCTGAGACACAAGCGCCTCTTTGCCGTCTTTCCCCTTCTTGTCCTGCTCTTCGGCCTTCTGGCCTGGCGCGGGTTCGGGAACGTGTTCTGGTGGCTGCCGCGCCCAGTGAAGCTCTGGAACCCCGTGGTGCGGCTCGCGCACGTCTTTCCCGGCCTGGGCAATGAGTTCATGCCGCCACTGGACGAGGGATCGTTCCTGTTCATGCCGGTGACCATGGCGCATGCGTCGATTGATGAAGTCCATGGCATCCTGCGCCGCCAGGACATGGCCATTCAGGCAATCCCTGAAGTCGAGAGCACCGTCGGCAAGCTCGGCCGTGTCGAGTCAGCGCTCGACCCCGCCCCTGTTTCCATGATCGAAACAGTGATCAACTACCGCCCCGAGTACAAGACGGACGCCAATGGCCGGCGGCTCGCCTTCCGCTTTAATTCACGGACAAACGACTTCTTCCGCGCGGAAGACGGAACGCCCGTCCTCGCGCCCGATGGCGCGCCTTACCTCGTTGCCGGCGCATTCGTGCGCGATGATCACGGCCGTCTTATTCCCGAGCCGCGCGGTAAGCCGTTCAGATACTGGCGCCCGGCGCTTGACCTCGCGCTGAATCCCGGCCGCGCTGCGTGGGCGGGCGTGCGCTCTCCCGACGACATCTGGGAGCGGATTACCGACGCCGCGGCGGTGCCCGGCACGACTTCCGCGCCAAAACTCCAGCCCATCGCCGCGCGCATTGTCATGCTCCAGACCGGCATTCGCGCGCCAATGGGTGTGAAAATCAAAGGACATGACCTCGAACAGATCGAGACGGCGGGGCTGGCAATTGAACGCGCACTGCGCGAAGTGCCCGCCATCGAGCGCGACACCGTGATCGCCGACCGCATCGTCGGCAAGCCGTATCTCGAAATCATGCTTGACCGCAATGCGCTCGCGCGCTACGGCATCACCGTCCGCGCAGTACAGGACGTCATCGAGACCGCCATCGGCGGCATGCAACTGACCACCACGGTCGAGGGCCGCGAGCGCTTTGCCGTCCGTGTCCGTTACCAGCGCGAGTTGCGCGACAGCATCGAGGCGCTTTCGCAGATCATCGTGCCGTCGCCCACGGGCGCGCAAGTGCCGCTCGGCCTTCTCTCACAGGTTGAGTATGTGCGCGGCCCGGAGATGATCCGCAGCGAAGACACGTTTCTCACAGGCTACGTCCTGTTCGACAAGAGATCAGACATGGGCGAGGTCGATGCCGTCGAACAGGCACAACAGCACCTTGCCGACAGGATCAAGGACGGGAGCCTGAAGCTGCCTGATGGCATCAGTTACTCCTTCACCGGCAGCTATGAGAACCACCAGCGGGCGCAGAAGAAACTGCTCGTGGTTGTCCCGCTTACCCTGCTGATCATCTTCCTCATCCTCTACCTGCAGTTCAAGAACGTTGCGGTCACCACGCTCGTGTTCTCGACGATCCCGTTTGTCGCGGCGGGCGGGTTCATCCTGCTATGGTGCTATAGCCAGCCGTGGTTCCTTGACTTCCATGTCTTCGGCGTCAGCATGCGCGAATTGTTCCACCTGCACACGGTGAACATGAGCATCGCCATCTGGGTGGGCTTTATCGCGCTGTTCGGCATCGCCTCGGACGACGGCGTGGTGATCGCGACCTATCTCAACGAGATGTTCGCCGCGAAACCGCGCGCGACGGTCGCCGACATCCGCGCCGCGGTCATCGCCGGCGGCAGTCGCCGCATCCGTGCATGCATGATGACCACGGCGAGCACCGTGCTCGCGTTTCTTCCAGTGCTGACCTCCAGCGGCCGCGGCGCCGATATCATGATTCCCATGGCAATCCCCGTGTTTGGCGGCATGATATTCGAAGTGTTTACCTCGCTCATCGTGCCTGTCCTGTACTGCGCGGTGAAGGAGCAGCGGTTGAAGAACGGATAGTAATCGGTGACCGCAGTCTGGTCATCCCCTAGCGCAGTCTCATGGGGGATAATCGGTAATCAGTAATGGGTGTTCGGTATTCGGGCCATGGGACATGTCAACATCGAGATCAAGGCGCGGTGCGCGCGCCCCGATGCCATCAGGCGGGTTCTACAGGCGCTGAACGCCGATTTCAAAGGGATTGACCACCAGATAGATACATACTTCCGCTGTGCGCACGGCCGACTGAAGCTTCGCGAGGGCACCATCGAGTGCGCCCTCATCCACTATGACCGCGAGGACGCAGCGGGACCCAAACACTGCGACGTCATCCTCTACCATCCCGCGCGTCCGGCGCCGCCGCCCGAGAGGACGCGCGCGGAGCTGCCGCACGACGGCACTGCCGGCCCCGCAGCGCTCAAAGCCGCCCTTGCCGCCGCGCACGGCATCCTCACCGTTGTCGACAAGCAGCGCGAGATATACTTCATCGACAATGTGAAATTCCACATCGACCAGGTCGCCGGCCTTGGCGGATTCGTCGAGATCGAGGCGATCGATACGCAGGGCACGATCGGTGTCAAACGCCTCCGCGCGCAATGCGAGCACTACATCAACCTGTTCGCCATCAACGAAACAGACCTGGTCACCTGCTCATACAGCGACCTGCTGCTCGCGAAAGACAGTTGAGCGCGAAGTGCGTTTTCAATATGCCGTTTGTGGTCACCGGCTGTGGCGGCAGCACGATGTCCTCCGCCAGGTGCTCGGTTACCTCCTCGATCATCTCAAGGTGCGTGCCGCCGCAGTGCGAGCACACCGCGGGCGCGGGGACTTCCACGAGGTGATCCGCTTGGGGCACGGCTCGCCGCCAGGGCGGATGCCCGACGGGCGCGCCGCGTTTCTTCGCTCCCGCCTGCCGCTGCGGTGCAACGGCCGGCCTCGCGCGGTTCGCCTTGAACTGCCGCCGGTGCACGGCCTGCAGCTTGGCCTTGAGCGTCGCGTTCTCCTTCTCTAACTCCTTGATCCGGCGGTTCGCCTCCCGCACGTCCTCCCCACGCGCGTCAACGTGCATCCACAACCCATCCTCGCGCGCCGGCCGCCGGCGGTACTCGCCCAGCACCCACTGCGCCGACATCGTGTCCAGATGCGGACACCGGCGCTCGTACGGGCATTGGAAGCCTGGCGGCGGCCTGGGCGTACTGCCTGCCATCACCTCATTCCCCGCTTTCTTTGACCAGCAGTTCCCAGTTGACCTGCGAGAGCCGGCGCAACAGCTCGCGCACCTTGGTGTGATTGCGCGTCATCTTCTTGGCCTGCGTGCGGATCGAAGCGCGGACGTACCGCGTGACGCTCTTGCCGTCGACCTTGGCGGTCAGGTACCAGCCCGACTGGGCCGGGGTCTTGTTGACCGTGCCGATCAGCAGATCGAGGTGCGCATTGATGGCTCGTTTGAGTGCCGCCTGGCGTTTGAGCAACCGTTCGAGTGACGTCAT
>JAAYZF010000188.1 GCA_012514975.1 bacterium | reverse complement strand
GATGCCGCCCGCGCTCTCGCCGACGAGCAGCACGCCCGCACGATCGGCATATTTCGGCGCATACGGCTCGCCGAGGAGGTGGCGCATGAGGTTGACCTGGTGGATGTAGTAATTGACGAATGACGTATACTGCCCGAACGTCTCGCCGTCCATGTCCTGCGCGGGCGGGTCCCAGTCGAATTGCGGATTCGGGTCGCTACTGCCGATGCGGTCGTTGAAACCGCTCTCGATCCAGTCGCCAGCGGGCATGAGGATGCGGACATAGCGCATGGCGCCAAGTTCGCCCGAAGCCTTGAGTCGGTCGATTTCCGCTTTTGCAGCCATCACGGCCGGGTCGCTGCGTTTGTGATAGCCGAGCATGTGCCATGTGCCGCCCTTGCTCACCGCGTCGACAATGCGCTCGCCGACCTGCACGGAAGCGGCCAGCGGCTTCTCGGTAAACACTGGCACGCCCGCCTTAAGAATCCCGGGCACGATGATCCCGTGGCGGTTGAACGGCTGCGAGGCGACGATGCCGTCGATCGCCCCCTTCTCCTTCTCGATCATCTCCGCGGCGTCGCGATAGACGCGCGGCACGCCGTACTTCGCGGCGACGTTCCGGCCGAGCTCCTCCTTCACCTCGGCAAGCGCGACGACTTCACACTCGGGCAGCGTGGCGTAGTTTTTCAGATGCGCGCACTGGCCCATGCTGCCGACGCCGACGAATGCGATGCGAACCTTCTGCTCTGACATGGGAGTTTCTCCTTCGTGATTGTATGAATATCACTCTTTGCTTGACCTGCGCATCCGGCTGTGATAGACTATGCTCGCAATTATAGAGCACGTTAAGGAATTCGTCAATGTCTCGCGTTGCTCATTTTTTATATAGAATTGCTCGACCGCAGGACGCGTTGCGCATCCTCGGCGTAGGCCGCGTGCAGCCGCATCCGCGATGGCACATTGGCCGCCAGCGCCACCAGTTCCATGAGCTGATCGTGGTCGTGGGCGGCAGTATGATCGTCGAGGCACACGGGCGGCGCGTGACGGCCGGGGCGGGCGACGTGCTGTTCTACGCCGCGGGCATGCGCCACGAGGAATGGTCCGACCCGACCGACCCGGTCGAGACGTTCTTCTTCGCCTTCACCGCCGGAGGGCTCAAGCTGCCATTCAAGGGCGGCGACCCGAACGGGCGGATACGCGAGCTTGCCCGCTGGGCGCACGAGGAGCGCGAGCGGCCGTCGCCCGGTTCCGCCGACATCCAGAACGCGGCGCTCAGGATCATCCTGGTCGAGTTCCGCCAGTCGCTCATCGAGAAGCCCGACCTCGTCCGCTCGACACGGAGGTACATGAAGGACCACCTGCGCGAAGACATCAGCCTGGGCGATCTCGCGTCGCTTGCGCGCATCAGCAAGTTCCATTTTCTCCGGCGCTACAAGGCATTGACGGGGCGGACGCCGATGCACGACCTGCGCGTCGTGCGCGCTGAGGCTGCGCGCGACATGATCCGCCATACCGAGCTGCCGCTCAAAGCCGTCGCCCAGGCGGTGGGCTTCGCCAACGAGTACCATCTCTCGCGCGTGTTCAAGAACCATTTCAACGTCCCGCCCGGCTACTTCAGGAAGTAGGTCACAACGTCCTTGCCTCACGCGAAGCCGCGAAGAACGCGAAGGAACAACGTGCCGGTTACCGACCACTTGCAGTCCCCGTGCCTTTGTGCCTCCGTGAGAGCCATGATCTGTTGCCGTCTGCCGCCCCCAGATTTGTGGTCGTCTCTTCCGACTCCGTCTCTCTCTTTATCTCTTTGTAGCGTATCTGAACTGATCAGTGACGAGACGGGCGACGGTATGGTATACTATTGTCTGACCGAGCGGCACCCTTCACTTAACCGGGATGTTTCGATGAACATGCAACTCACAGTGCCTGTGGTGATCGCAGCCTTCATAGGCGCTTTGTCGCCTCTCACCCTCCCCGGCGACACCAACGAGACATCCCTTGGTGTGATTCCGCTGACGGACATGCGGAACACGACGTACCGTGGCTTTGCCGGCGGGTTGTATCCGGGGTATCGGAACACGCCGCCGCCGGTGCACCTCGCGCTCGGCCTCGCCGCGGCGACGAACTTCGTGCCGCTCGATGCCAACGGCCAGCCCAGCCCGACAGGCAGGATCGTGCTGGTCTCGATCGGCATGTCGAACACGACGATGGAATACTCGAGGTTCCGGCAGATGGCGCTCGTGTTCCCGGCGAGGAATCCGCAGTGCATTGTCGTCGACGGCGCGCAGGGCGGGCAGACAGCCGACAAGTGGATCGATGTCAATGCGCCGACATACACGAACGTCGACGTGCGCCTTGCCCAGTCAGGCGTCAACTCGAACCAGGTGCAGGCGCTGTGGATCAAGCAGGCAATCGCCGGGCCGAACAACAGGGGCAGTTTCCCCTATCACGCGCAATTCCTCAAAGACTTGATGGTGCAGCTCGTGAAGGCCGCGAAGCTGCGTTACCCGAATCTCAAGATCGCCTACCTATCGAGCAGGACGCGCGCCTATACGACCGTGCAGAATTCCCTCAACCCGGAGCTGTTCGCCTTCGAGTCGGCCTTCTCGATGCGCTGGCTCATCGAAGACCAGATCAACGGCACGAACGGCCTGAACTGCGACGCGGCGATGGGGCCGGTGACGGCGCCATGGCTCGCCTGGGGGCCGTACGTCTGGGCCGACGGTACGAACACTCGCTCAGACGGCTTCACCTGGCCGCCCGAAGCAGTGAATGCCGACTTCACCCACCCGTCCGCATTAGGGCAGTCGCTTGTCGCCACGCAACTGCTTGCGTTCTTCTCGACCGACGCGACAGCGATTCCCTGGTTTCTGCGCAAGGCGGCAACAGGCCTGCCACCCGTCTGCTCTGCATCGGCGAATGTCACGTCGGGCGCCGTGCCGCTCACGGTGAGTTTCACGGCAAATGCAAGCGACTCAGACGGATCGGTGTACGGGTATCTCTGGACGTTCAATGACGGCACGTTCTCGACGCAGCAGAACCCGGTGAAGAAATTCAACATCGCCGGCACGTATGATGCGCGGCTGACTGTCACGGACAATGCGGGCAATCCGACGACGCTGGTGATCCGGATCACGGCCGAAGCGCCGCCGGGCGAGCATCCGACGCCGTACCTGGCGGCGAACAGCTATCTGAGCCTGATGCCGCGCAACGCATCCATCATCGGGCCGTCGCTGCTGCGCGTGGCGGCCGCCAGCATCGCGCCATCCAACATCACATACAACGTCACCACAACCGCCGCGTTCGGCACGGTACTGCTTAACGGCACCGGCCTCCTGCTCAACGGCACGTTCTCGCAGCAGGACATCGACCAGTCGCGCCTGTCCTACACCAACAAGGCGAACAGGCCTGACGAGTTTCTTTTCAGCGTGTCGGACGGCGCGGGCGGCGGGTTCACGAACGCACGGTTTGTCGTCATGATCGTGCCGGAGCCGGCTGTGCTGGCGTGCGCACTTGCGGTGGCGCTGGGATTCGGCCAGCGACGGAACGAACAACGGCCCCGCTGAAGAGCGTACTCCGAACAAGAGCCTGTTGCCGTCTGAGCGCTGAAGGCGCGAGACGCATCCAGGCGCCAACCCCATGCGGCCACTATGTGCAGACGCGGTCCCGGAGGACGGGGCCGCGCGCGGAACGCCGTTCCGCGTCTACGCCTGCCTGCCGCATGCAGCGCGCACGTGTAGACGACGAACGGCGTTCGGCGCACCGCGGCCCTCCGCGGTGACAGCATTCACGCGCCATCGCACACCCCGCACAGCCTCGGCCACTTACACTTTAACTTGCCAAGGCATAGCCTCGGCCACTTTGACTTTCACTTGCCAAGGCATAGCCTCGGCCACTTTGACTTTCACTTGCCAAGGCACAGCTCGAAGAGTACACAGCACTGGGTACCTCGGCCACTTTCCGTTGGCGGTATTGCGGAGGCGGCGTTCACCGTCCCGGCGGGTCGCCCCAGTCGGGCACATCGAGCGTCTCGCCGTCGCGTAGTGCAGATTCGTGCGCCATGGCGCCCATGGCGGTGTAGCGCACGGCGTCCCACGCGGTGATCGCAGGTTGCCGCTTGTGCGCGATCGCATCAACAAACTCGTGCACGAGATGCGCGTGCGACCCGCCGTGGCCGCCGTACACGTCTGATTCCTTCTTGGTTGACGTCCACGCCTTCAGCACGTCGGGCGGCAGCGGGTCGCGCAGTTCCTCATCCTTCATGCGTTTCACCTCGGGCGGTTTCGCGGGCGAGAAATCCTTTTCGCGGAAATTGACCGACCAGGTGTTCTCGCTGAACGTGCCGCGCGTGCCCATGACGCGGAAGGTCTCCTCGTCATTGCCCAGCTTGTTCGCCACTTCGCGGCATTCGCAGATCCGCACGACCGCGCCGTTTGACATCCGGTACAAGGCGATCTCGTTGCTGAACGCGCTGTCGGCGAAGTACGGGTCGCCCGTGCGATTGCGATAGCCGTACGCGGTCACCTTCTTCGCATGAGCCTTCATCACGCTGACGGGCCCGCAGGTCGAGTGCGTCGGGTAGAGCATCGGCCCGCCTTTGCCGCGGCTGCCGGTATAGGTCTTCATCTTCTCGCGCCATTCGGCGCCCGCGGTGCTTGCCATGCGATGCTTGCTGACGTTGCGCAGGTTGCACCAACTGTCGACGTCGTGGAAATACTCGCCCTCGGCATAGACAAAGTCGCCGAACGCACCCTCGGCGGCCTTGCGCCGGCAGAACATTGCCTGCGGGCGGTAGTACGTTGTCTCGCCGTACATGTAGAGCGCGCCGGTGCGTTTGACGGTCTCGACGAGCTTGTTGCACCAGTCGAGAATCTCGTGATGATCGGGAATGGAGATGAGGGGCACGGCGCTGTAGACGTGCTTCCCGGCATTCATCGCCTGGATCGCCTGGGGCGTATGGAGCCAGTGCTGCGTGATGATGACGAGCGCATCGAGGTCGCTCTTGCAGATGTCGTCGAGCGACGCATACGCGTCCTTCGGGCTGAACTTGGCTTTGAAGTCAGGCCGGTCGGCGAATTTCCTGATGCGGTCGGGTTCGCGGTCGCACAACCCGACGCGGTCGACCAGCGGGTGATGCGTAAACAGCTCGGCGAACTGCGAGCCGAAGTCGCCAAGGCCTACTAGTCCGATGCTGATGCCCATGGTTCCTTAGGGTGCGGTGGTTAGCAGACTGATTGCGTTCTCATAGAACACGTCGCGCACGAAGCGGTCGTCGAGCGACAGCCGCGTGACAGCCTTTCTGATCGCGCGCAATCCCTCGTACAAGAACGAGGTGAACACGAGCTTGTGATGCACATCATGGATTGACAGCTCCCACGGCACGGGCGTGACGTAGGTGTACTGGTCGTTGATCTCGACCGACGTGCCCGGCGCGAGCGCGATGGGCGTGTCCGTGCCGTACAGGATGCGCCCGCGCGGCACGGTGGCAAAGACATGTTCGAGGACCTCCCAGTTGCTCACCATCGCGAGGTCGTAGTACAGATTCGGCAGCGTCTTGAGCCGGTCGAGGTTGCCGAGCACATTCTTCAGGTAGTACGCGCGGCCCACATGGGCGAGCACGATCTTCGCCCGCGGATACAGCGTGCACAGCTCGACGATCTGGCGCTGGTTGAGCGGGTCGGCGAGGCGCTGTTTCCGCGGGATATGGAGCATGACGATGAGGCCCATGTCATTGGCGATCTCCATGACCCATGGGGGGAGCATGTCATGGATTTCGACGTCGTTGATGTCCTTTGTGCGCGCATAGCCGGGATAGGGTTTGACCCCTGAGAACCTGTTGCGCACGATATCGTCGCGCACGGCAGCATGGTCGGGCTCGTGCGGGTCGATCAGGCGGAAGGGAAAGAAGCGCTCGCGGTCGCATACGCGCGCGACGTACGCGTTGTTGGCCGCGTGGACGTACCGCACATTGGGAAAGCCGAAGCACACGGCGCCGGTATGCCTGCCCGGGTACACGGCAGGAAGGTCGTGCAGCAGGTCGTCCATGTCATAGTGCGTAAGGGCATGACCGGCGCACGAGTACGTCTTGCCGCCGGGGATGACGCCTCTGTTCATCAGGTGCACGTGGAAGTCGAAGACGGCGTCGGGGAGAAAACCGTCGAACTCCTCGTGGAACATCCTGCGGTTGCGTTCGTGCTGTGTTGTCTCGCGCCACATGAGCCGCTCCGGGTGCGGTGTGATCGATTCGCTGGCGTTCCCCGTCCTCATTCCCTCTTTGTCAGGCCGTTCATGCCGTCGTGCGCGGCAGGTCGGGGAAGACGTTCGCGACAGCCTTGTTGACAATCGCGCCGTCGCGGATGTTCACTGCTGCCGCGCGGCCGGCGCTTAATGCGGCGAAGGCGTCGACGCCGTTCGCCGCCAGCTCGATGCAATAGGGCAGCG